>NZ_JAFEMR010000008.1:0-193381 GCF_016892495.1 Bacillus sp. RIT 809
AATAAGGCTCGGTAGCTCAGTCGGTAGAGCAGAGGACTGAAAATCCTCGTGTCGGCGGTTCGATTCCGTCCCGAGCCACCATTTTAATAAAATATGCCGGCTTAGCTCAATTGGTAGAGCAACTGACTTGTAATCAGTAGGTTGGGGGTTCAAGTCCTCTAGCCGGCACCATGTAAGTTTCGGAGGGGTAGCGAAGTGGCTAAACGCGGCGGACTGTAAATCCGCTCCTTTGGGTTCGGCAGTTCGAATCTGCCCCCCTCCACCATTTACACAGGGGCATAGTTTAAAGGTAGAACTGAGGTCTCCAAAACCTCCAGTGTGGGTTCAATTCCTACTGCCCCTGCCAAATATATAAACACAACATGGCGGTTGTGGCGAAGTGGTTAACGCACCGGATTGTGGCTCCGGCATTCGTGGGTTCAATTCCCATCAGTCGCCCCATTTTATTTTTTAAAATTACAAATAAATTAATGGATACTTACATATAATTAAGTAAAACTTCGGTGGGCTATAGCCAAGCGGTAAGGCAACGGACTTTGACTCCGTCATGCGCTGGTTCGAATCCAGCTAGCCCAGCCATTTTTGCGGAAGTAGTTCAGTGGTAGAATACAACCTTGCCAAGGTTGGGGTCGCGGGTTCGAATCCCGTCTTCCGCTCCATTTTAAATTCATATGGCGGCATAGCCAAGTGGTAAGGCAGAGGTCTGCAAAACCTTTACCACCGGTTCAAATCCGGTTGCCGCCTTTATTTTATGCCGATGTGGCGGAATTGGCAGACGCGCACGACTCAAAATCGTGTTCCTTCGGGAGTGTCGGTTCGACCCCGACCATCGGTATCGGTGAATTAAAAAAGACCCTAACAGAAATGTTAGGGTCTTTTTTGTTAAATTATGCTATGTGATTCTAAAATTCGTAATAAACTTAGGAATTCATGTATAATATAACTTGTCGAAAGAACAAAATGATAGTGATTTATATTATGTCTGTAATATGAATCAAAAATGAACTTTTTATATTTCTTTTAAAAATGTGTTGAATACACATTATATTTCATATTAATATTTTTATGTAGATTTAAAATGGGAAAGAGAGTGGAAAGTATGGGTCGTAAATGGAACAATATTAAAGAAAAAAAAGCATCAAAAGATGCAAATACAAGCCGTATATACGCGAAATTTGGACGTGAAATTTATGTGGCAGCAAAACAAGGCGAGCCAGATCCAGAATCAAACCAAACGTTAAGAGTTGTATTAGAACGTGCGAAAACATACAACGTGCCAAGAACAATTATTGACCGTGCGATTGAAAAGGCAAAAGGCGGTTCAGAAGAAAACTATGACGAGCTTCGTTATGAAGGCTTTGGACCAAACGGATCTATGGTAATTGTAGATACACTGACAAATAACGTAAACCGTACTGCAGCAGATGTACGAGCTGCATTTAGCAAAAACAGTGGTAACATGGGTGTAAACGGTTCTGTGGCTTACATGTTTGATGCGACAGCTGTTATCGGTCTTGAAGGTAAAACATCAGATGAAGTTCTTGAAATTTTAATGGAAGCAGATGTAGATGCACGTGACATTCTAGAAGAAGAAGATTCTGTTATCGTTTATGCTGAACCTGATCAGTTCCATTCAGTACAATCTGCACTTAAAGGTGCTGGTGTTGAAGAATTTACAGTTGCAGAATTAACAATGCTTGCACAAAGTGATGTAGAACTTCCTGAAGATGCTCAAGTACAATTTGAAAAAATGGTTGATGCATTAGAAGATTTAGAAGATGTACAGCAAGTTTACCACAACGTAGACTTAGGGGAATAATAAGGTGAAACTTTAATCAGTGGGGGGGTGTTCATCCCCCACTGATTATTACCCCTCACCAATCGGGCGTTTACTGCCCACAAATAGCGGGATATAAGACAGAAGACCCTTTCGTTTAACGAACTGGGTCTTTTTTTATTGAAATAGTTAAGGTGATAAAGTTTTAAAGGGGTTTTGTTGTAGTTATGGAATATGGTTATAGATAGTATTTTAAATAATCGTATTTCTAGGAGGTATTTCTGTGGAGCATAAAACACCAAAGCATATTGTTGCTGTAGCAGGTTACTTAACAAATGAAAAGAATGAGGTGCTTTTAACGAAAGTGCACTGGCGAGCTGATACGTGGGAAATGCCTGGAGGACAGGTAGAAGAAGGGGAAGCGCTCGATCAAGCTGTTTGCAGAGAAATAATGGAGGAAACAGGATTAACTGTGAAGCCTATCGGAGTTACAGGGATTTATTATAATGCTTCTATGCATATTGTAGCTGTTGTTTTTAAAGTAGCATATGTTAGTGGTGAAATAAAAATTCAACCTGAAGAAATACAAGAGGCTAAATTTGTTGCTTTAAACGAAGAGAACATTGATGAGTATATAACGCGTCCTCATATGAAATCAAGGACACTTGATGCGATGAAAGCAATGCATTTCATTCCATACGAAACATGGGAAGTTCAGCCATATAATCTTATAGGAAGATTGTAAAGTTTTGGTTAGTTATTTGAGGACAACTCAAATTGCTAACCTTTTCTTTATGTATACTGTTTCAAAAAAAGGTCACAATAATAAAGTGTAGGCTAATAATTAGTGGGAGAAGCAAGACTACCACCTAACTCCTTTGCTTTAGCCAAGTTTTATGGGAGAAGTCTTACTGCCCGCAAATAGCGAGATAATGCGAAAGCTAGTCTTGATTTTAAGAACGTTTGTTCTGTATAATAGTGATATATCGTATATAATTAGATTGCTAGATGTTTAAAAGTATAAAAGCATAAACTGATATAATAAAAGAATAAAGTGAAATGAAGGAGAGTCCTACTTCCTATAAATAGTATGATAAACAAATGTATATTCAATATTTCATATGAATAGTAGATAAAAAAGGACTGTGATACAATACATTTTTACACCTTACAATGTTGTAAGGTAGGTGTAAGAGAAATCGATGGGATATTCTTTTACAACAAGGTATTCTTAAATTAAGAGTTATATATGCTGTGTGGAAAAGAGGTGTTCGAGATGAAAGAACGAGTATTATCTAGAGTGAATTATCATCAAAAAGTTGCATTAAATCCATTAACTAAATTTCTTTATAAAGCCATTATATTATTATTATTGTTAAGTTTTGCATTATTATTCGTTGGAAATGTAATGATTGAGCGAAGTGATATTAGTAAATTACATGTACCCGCTAAGTTAGAGGTGCCAGAATCATTAACACACGCATTTATTGCGACGGAAGATAAAAGGTTTTATCATCATAACGGTTTAGACTATATAGCAATTATTCGAGCTTCTATTGAAAATATAAAAGCTGGTGGTGTTGTGCAAGGAGGAAGCACAATTACACAGCAGCTATCTAAAAATGCTTTTTTATCTAATGAACGTACATTTTCTCGTAAGTGGAAAGAAATTTTTTATACGAAAAAAATTGAACGTACATTCACAAAGGATGAGATTTTAAAATTATATGTGAGTAATATTTACTACGGAGAAGGAGCATGGGGAATTGAAAAAGCAGCAAACCTTTACTTCGGTAAAAAGGTGGATCAATTAACATTGGCAGAGAGTGCAATGATGGCTGCTGTAGTAAAAGCACCAGCTTATTACTCACCTGCACAAAATTATGATAAAGCAGTTGAGAGACGGAATGTAGTTTTAAGGCTAATGGAGAAAGAAGGGTATATAAATCATGATGAATATGTGCAAGCAGTTAGTGAGAAATTAGTAATTCGTCATGATATAAAAACAGAGCAATCCATGTTAAAAAATGCCCGTGAAAAAGCAGTAAGTTAAGAGAAGTTCCTATATAGGGACTTCTTTTTTTGAATAAATTGTGACAAATCGTGACACAATATCGTCACAAATGTTGTATTTTTGTAATTTATGTGAGCGTGTTCATTGCGTGACCTATGTAAGTATTGATATTATGTGTATTGTGTACAATGCTGTATACAGAATATGAATTTAAAGAGGAATGTATATGAAATCATCGAACAAACTCATGGTTCTTGGTGTAGTTTTTTCTATCGCAGTATTGATTGTAATCGGGACGATTGTGTATAGCATCATAAATGACAAGAAAGATAAAGGGAATGAGATGTTTGCTTATTCTACGCAACAATCTTTAGGGAAAGATGATGCTCCAGTTAAGGTAGTTGAATTTGGAGACTTTAAATGTCCTGCTTGTCGTACTTGGGATGTAACGGTATTACCACGATTAAAAGAAGAGTATATTGATAAAGGTAAAGTGCAGTTATATTTTATTAACTTCCCGTTTATCGGAAAAGACTCTGATTTAGGTGCAGCTGCCGGTGAAGCAATTTATAAACAAGATCAAGATTCATTCTGGATTTTCTATGATGAGATTTATCAAAATCAAAAGAAAGATACGGAAGAATGGATTACAGAAGAATTACTTCTTAATATTGTGAAAGAAAAGCTTCCGAAAATTAATGTAGAACAGTTTAAAAAAGATTTACACAGTAAAGAAATGAAAGACAAAGTACGTAAAGATTCAGATCGTGCTCAAAAATTAAAAGTTCAAGGTGCTCCTTCAGTATATATAAATGGGAATCTTGCAAACCCTGATTTCGATAGTATGAAGAAGGCGATTGATAAAGAATTGAAAAAGTGATGAGGTATCTCATCACTTTTTCGACTTTTTTCGATAAATTTCTTGCTTCGATTTTTTTTACATGCTATACTACTTTACATAAGTTATTTCAATATCTTATATTTATTCATATTTGCGGGTGTAGTTTAGTGGTAAAACAAGAGCCTTCCAAGCTCTGGTCGAGAGTTCGATTCTCTTCACCCGCTCCAAATTTTATTTAATGTTTTTCTGATAAATTGTGATCAACGCAGTGTTTCGTTTCTAAGATAAACGAAGCATTGCGTTTTTTTAATGTTTGAAAATCATAATTATATGCGAAAATAGAAGTAAAGAATATTATTCCAAAAGTGAATTGCTAACCAATATAGTCGTTACATAAGGGATGGATTCATCGGAGGAGGCGATAAAGAATGGATTTTGAACAATTAAAGCAAGATGTAATTGCGTATAGTAAAACGATTGGTATAGATAAAATAGGTTTTGCCAGTGCTTCACCATTTGAGGAGTTAAAGCAGCGTCTAATCGAGCAACAACAATTGAATTATCAGTCTGGATTCGAAGAACCTGATATAGAGAAGAGAACGAATCCACAGCTATTGTTACCTGGTGCGAAATCAATTATTGCGATTGCTTTAGCGTACCCTTCAAAATTAAAAAATGCACCATTAAGTAAGCGTGGGGAACGTCGCGGGATTTTTTGTCGTGCTTCTTGGGGCCAAGATTATCACCTTGTTTTACGAGATCGTTTGCAAAAGTTAGAGGCGTATTTAATCGAAAAGCTTCCGGATATAGAAGTGAAATCAATGGTTGATACAGGGGAGCTAAGTGATCGAGCTGTTTCAGAACGTGCCGGTATTGGATGGAGTGGTAAGAACTGCGCTATTATTACGCCGGAATTTGGTTCGTATGTATACTTAGGAGAAATGATTACGAATGTTCCATTCCCTCCTGATCGGCCAATAGAAGATCAATGTGGAAGTTGTACGAAATGTATTGATATTTGTCCTACAGGTGCTTTAGTACAAGGCGGCCAGTTGGACTCGAAGAAATGTATTGCATTTTTAACACAGACAAAAGGATTTCTGCCTGAAGAATATCGCGATAAAATAGGAAATCGTATATATGGATGTGATACGTGTCAGACTGTTTGTCCGAAAAATAAAGGAATGGATTTTCATAACCATCCTGAAATGGAGCCTGATCCTGAATTAGTTAAACCATTATTAACACCACTTTTAACAATTAGTAATCGTGATTTCAAGGAAAAATATGGGGTTATGTCTGGTTCATGGAGAGGTAAAAAGCCATTGCAACGAAATGCTATTTTAGCACTTGCACATTTTAAAGAAACAGCAGCAATTCCTGATTTAATCGGTGTTATGAAAGATGATCCAAGACCAGTACTTCGGGGAACAGCAGCATGGGCACTTGGGAAAATTGGTGGAGATGGAGTAGGAGAAGACATTGAGAAAGCGATGGAACGTGAGAAAGATGAAGAGGTTCTTCATGAAATGAATCGTGGACTTGAATTGTTAGCACAGAAAAAAGAGTAGATAATATCTCCCTTTTTCATATTGTAATATGGGAGGGAGACGAAATGGTTGTAAAAGCGAATATTGAAAAGCAAGTGCAACAGTTTTTAGCATATATAACAGAGAAACGAACAGATGTAGATGGTATTGCAATAGATTTGTTACAAATGGTACAGAGAAAGAAACAATTGTTTCAAAAGCGTAGTGCACATATAGTGAAAGCAACTGCAGATATTTCTTTCATTAGACAATTAAATAATAATGAGCATCAAGAAATTGATTATCAAATACACTTGAAATATTTAATTAAGCATAAAGAATTATTTTATATCGAAGAGGAACAATTAAAACGACGAGTTTGTTTGAGAAATAGTCGTATAATAGATGATTATGCTCTTGAAGTGTCAGAAGAAATAGAAATAGGTGAAACGTTAGAACGGGAAGTCACGAAAGAAAAATACGGTTCATATCAATATAATCGTTTAGAGGCAGTGAAATATGCAGAGCGTTGGTGGGATGATCGCAATCCTGCATACCGTAATTTTCCTGATAATTGTACAAATTTCATTTCACAATGTCTGCACACTGGAGAAGTGCCAATGAATGGACATCCTAATATTCGTAAAGGGTGGTGGCAAAGGGGAAACCAGTGGAGTTGGAGCTGGGCTGTAGCACACTCTTTTTATTGGTATTTGTCAGGTGCTACAGCTGGTCTTCGAGCAGAAGCAGTAGAAAAGCCAGAAGACCTTATTCTTGGCGATGTAATTGCGTATGATTTTGAGGATGATGGTAGGTGGAATCATACGACAATTGTAGTAGCAAAAGACGCAGATGGTATGCCGCTTGTAAATGCACATTCAGCGAATAGCCGCAGGCGTTATTGGAACTATGAAGACTCTAGTAAATATACACCACAAATGAAATATAAATTCTTTCATATTATTAATGGGTAGAGATTTTTCGTTCAAGTGGTATAATACGTAGTAGACAAAAAATAGAGGTGAATATCGCGTGGGAGTACATGTTGTTTTATATCAACCAGAAATTCCAGCAAATACAGGGAATATTGCACGTACTTGTGCAGCAACTGGAACAGAGTTACATTTGATTAGACCGCTTGGATTTTCAACGGATGACAAAATGTTAAAGCGTGCAGGACTAGATTATTGGCAGCACGTAAAAGTTACGTATTATGATTCAATCGAAGAATTTTATGAGAAAAATAAAGATGGTGAATTCTTCTATTTAACAAAGTATGGCGAGAAAGCTCATACAGCATTTGATTATAGCAAGCGTGAGAAGGATTACTATTTCGTATTTGGAAGAGAAACAAATGGATTACCAGCTAATGTAATTGAAGAAAACTTCGATCATTGTTTACGTATTCCAATGACGGATAAAGTACGTTCATTAAATTTATCTAATACAGCAGCAATTTTAATTTATGAAGCGTTCCGTCAACAAAATTATCCAGGATTAGATTTAGAAATCGTTTATTAAAAGTCGCCATTTGGCGACTTTTTTATTTTTTTAAAAAATATGTAATCATACATTTTAAAAAAGGTACATATTCATATAGAATGAGATATATGAATAAAAATAGATAAGACGGGTTGAGATAAATATGAAGGAACAATATAATAATCAAAATACCTTTTTAAGTATGATAGATATGGATTTAGTAAGACAGGGACTGTTACATGCTATTCAAGATTTAGTGTTTATTGTGAAAGTTATTGACGATGAAACTTTTAAATATATTTATGTGAATAAAATAGGAATGGATCACGCCAGGCTAGGGAAAGAATGTTATGGAAAAACTTTTGCAGAAGTATTACCAGAAGATACGGCAAGGTTATTGCAAGGACAATATGAAAAAGTAATGAGAGAAGCGAGAGCAAATACGTTTTGTGATGTAATTAGTTTGCCAACTGGTGATATACATTATGAATCTTCACTTAATCCAGTATGCGATGTAAATGGAACATGTCAGTTTATTATTTGTATTACTAGAGATATTACAGCACAGGTTAAGAAAAAAGCGGAAATAGAAGAAAAACAAATGTTATTTAAGTCATTACTAGAATATAATAATGATTCCATTGTATCTGTAGATTCTATTGGAAGAATTACATATGCAAATCCAGCAACTTATGAAATTTTTGGGTATCGATATGAAGAGTTAAAGGACCAATTTATTTTTCAGTTTATAAATAAAGAATATGAAAAAACTGTTCAAACTATATTTAAGAATGCTTTACAGGGAAAAGCAAAACAAATTGTTGCAAAGAAATATGTTCATAAAGAAGGATATGAACTTTATATTTCTGTGAGGACTATCCCCATTATTGTGAATAGTGAAATCGTCGGGGTGTACATTGTTACGAGGGATGTTACGAGGCAAGTATTAAATGAGATGAAAACAGAGTATTTGGCTTACTTCGATCAGTTAACGGGGTTAATGAATAGAATATCATGTACAAATAAACTAAATGAATTTTTAGATGATAATAAAGAATTTGCATTGGTTTTTATAGATTTGGATGAATTTCACCTTATTAATGATACATTTGGTCATAAAGAAGGGGATCAAGTATTAAAAAAAGTTACTGAATGCCTACGAGAACTAAAAATAGAAGATATGCATTTATTTAGAGAACATGATGATCAATTTGTTATGTTAATAGAAAATATAACGAAAGAATGCGTAGAGGAAGTGGCACAAACAATATTAAAAAGAATTAGTGAGCATTTTGTAATAGAAGAAGAGGATGTTTATTTGAGTGCATCAATTGGGATTGTAATGGCTCCAAAAGATGGAATGGATGAAAAAATGCTTTTCCAAAGAGTCGACACAGCTTTGGAAAAAGCAAAGGAAAAGGGAAAAGGATATTATTATTTTTATTGTAGTGGATTAGATTGTGAACGTGAACAAAGGTTTATAATAGAGAATCAGTTACATCGTGCTATAGAGAAAAATGAATTTTTCCTATATTATCAACCTCAAATTAATATTGAAACGGGAAAGATAGCCAGTATGGAAGCATTAATAAGGTGGGAGAATAAGGAGCTAGGATTTGTCTCGCCAAATCAATTTATCCCACTTGCTGAAAGAACAGGATTTATTATTAAACTTGATGAATGGGTAGTACATCAAGTTTGTGAACAGATACGTGAATGGTTAAATAAAGGGTATGAAGTTGTACCAATTGCAGTTAATATTTCAGCTAGACATTTTCGTTCTATTACACTAATAGAGATGATTACACGTGCTTTAAATAAGTACAACGTCCCCCCTCATTTATTAGCAATAGAAGTTACAGAAGGGGCTCTTATACATAAAGATTTATCGAAAAGAGTGTTAATGCAGTTAAAAGAACAAAATTTAAAGATTCATTTAGATGACTTTGGAACGGGATATTCATCTTTAAGTTATTTAAAAACATATCCGATTGATACGTTAAAAATTGATCGTTCTTTTATGGAAGGTATATATAGAGATGAAAGAGATACGAATATTACAGCTGCAATTATTCATTTAGCACATACTCTAGGGTTAAATGTAATTGCAGAAGGAGTAGAAAAAGCGGAACAAATACAATTTTTAAAGGAAAAGAATGTGAAACTCGTACAAGGTTATTTTTATAATCGTCCTTTATCGATATACGATGTGGAAAATATTTATTTTAAATAGTGTATAAAAAACAAGAAAAAAAGTGATGTGCTTTTCAGCACATCACTTTTTATGTGTACCTGGTTTATCGTTATAACCAGATGTGAAAATAGCTGTAAGAAATGTGAGTGATACACCTAAAATTAATAATAACTTCATCCTAATTTCCTCCTTACTTTTTCGGTTTACGAATCCTATTTGTGAATCGAAATGTATGTAAGGTTCCTAGAAGAAAAGAATTTATTTACAATGAATAGCAGCGTAAAAACTTTAATACCTTTATTATACAGAATTTTCTTTGAATTTTGGAGAGAATTTTATAGCGCTATTATATATTTCGTTTTGATTTAAAGAATGTTTAAGGACATCCTAGCATACCTTTTATAATAATCCGATTGAACAAGGAGATGGGGGAGGAGCTATAATGGATATTCTAAAGAAAATTGAACAATATCGGGAAGCAGAAGAACGTTTACAATGGGAAGGTACGTTTGCGGAGTATTTGGAGCTTGTGAAAGAAAGACCATGGGTGGCTCAAACAGCACACTCTCGCATTTACAATATGATAAAAGATGCTGGAATTGAAGAAGTTGATGGTAGAAGAAAATATAACTTCTTTAGTAATCAGCTATTTGGATTAGAGGATGCTTTAGAACGCCTTGTGGAAGAATATTTTCATCCATCTGCAAAACGATTAGATGTTAGAAAACGTATTTTGTTATTAATGGGGCCTGTTAGTGGGGGGAAATCAACATTAGTTACGATGTTGAAACGAGGATTAGAAACATATTCACGAACAGATCGTGGAGCGATTTTTGCATTAAAAGGCTGCCCAATGCATGAAGATCCACTTCATTTAATTCCGCAGCATTTACGGAATGATTTCTTTGATGAGTATGGAGTAAGAATTGAAGGGAATTTATCACCATTAAATGTTATGCGTCTAGAGCAAGAATACGGGTCAAGAATTGAGGATGTAGTTGTAGAGCGTATTTTCTTCTCTGAAGATCGCCGTACAGGAATTGGTACATTTAGTCCTTCTGATCCAAAATCACAAGATATTGCCGATTTAACAGGTAGTCTAGATTTTTCTACAATTGCAGAATACGGTTCGGAATCAGATCCTCGTGCATATCGATTTGATGGAGAATTAAATAAGGCGAACCGTGGAATGATGGAATTCCAAGAGATGCTAAAATGTGATGAGAAATTTTTATGGCATTTATTATCGCTTACACAAGAAGGAAATTTCAAGGCAGGCAGATTTGCGCTTATTTCAGCAGATGAATTAATTGTAGCGCATACAAATGAAACAGAGTATCGTTCCTTCATAGCAAATAAGAAAAATGAAGCATTGCATTCACGAATTATTGTAATGCCGGTTCCATATAATTTACGGGTTAGTGAAGAAGAACATATTTATGAAAAAATGATTCGTGAAAGTGATGTGTCCAATGTTCATATTGCACCGCATACACTTCGCGTTGCAGCAATGTTCACTATTTTAACTCGTCTAAAAGATCCGAAGCGTCCGGATATTGATTCAATTAAAAAGATGCGTTTATATGATGGAGAAACGGTAGAAGGGTATAATGCGATTGATGTAGAAGAATTGCAACGCGAATATCAAGATGAAGGTATGAAGGGGATTGATCCTCGTTATGTCATTAACCGAATTTCTTCTACAATTATTCGAAAAGAGGTACCATCTATTAATGCACTAGATGTACTGAGATCGTTAAAAGACGGATTGGATCAGCACCCGTCAATTAGTAGTGAAGACCGAGAGCGCTATATGAATTTCATCTCATTAGCGAGAAAAGAATACGATGAAATTGCTAAGAAAGAAGTACAAAAAGCGTTTGTTTATTCATACGAAGAATCAGCTAAGACACTTATGGATAATTACTTAGATAACGTCGAAGCGTACTGCAATAAATCAAAATTACGTGATCCTTTAACAGGTGAAGAAATGAGCCCAGATGAAAAACTTATGCGTTCGATTGAAGAGCAAATTGGAATTTCAGAAAATGCTAAAAAGGCATTCCGTGAAGAAATTTTAATTCGCATTTCTGCTTATGCACGTAAAGGGAAGCGCTTTGATTATAATTCACACGAACGTCTTCGTGAAGCGATTCAGAAAAAACTATTTGCTGATTTAAAAGATATAGTGAAAATTACAACATCAACGAAAACACCAGACGAAAATCAGCTTAAGAAAATCAATGATGTTGTTGCACGCTTAATTGATGAGCATGGCTATAATTCTTCATCCGCGAATGAATTGTTACGATATGTAGGTAGTTTGTTAAATCGATAGTTTGATAACAAAACGCTGTCTCTTATTCTTGGGACGGCGTTTTGTTATCTATTGATATTTGTAAAAAATGTCATAGCTTGTCCGAATATAATAAATTAAGATGCGATTTTATGAATTTATTGTCAATTATTTTTACAATATGCATATGATAGAGTAACCAACCATTCATACAAAAAAGCCAACACAATACAATATGTTGCAAAACGAAAATGTGTGCAACAATGCATTGTGTTTCTTTCTTATCAACGGCTGAATGTTTCTTTCTATTATGTGAGTGGCAAAATTTTGTTTAAGATGCTCGGAGTATTGTATGAAAAACGCTATATATGTTTATGGGATGATTTTCGATGAACAGTTATTTTTCAAATATTATAGTTACGCACACTAGAAAACAAAATTATAGATTGCTGTTCATAAGAGAAAACAAATACAGTAAGGGGGGAAAGGCATGGGCGAAGAAAATCAACCAAACTATACAATTTCACAGGAAAACTGGTCCCTCCATCGCAAAGGATATGACGACCAACAACGCCATCAAGAAAAAGTACAAGAGGCAATTAAAAATAATTTACCAGATCTTGTAACGGAAGAAAATATTGTTATGTCTAATGGTAGGGATGTTGTGAAAATACCGATTCGTTCTTTAGATGAATATAAGATTAGATACAATTATGATAAAAATAAACATGTTGGGCAAGGGAACGGTGACAGCAAAGTTGGCGATGTCGTTGCGAGAGATGGATCAGGTGGTCAAAAGCAGAAAGGACCAGGAAAAGGGCAAGGGGCAGGAGATGCAGCTGGAGAAGATTATTATGAAGCAGAAGTCTCAATTTTAGAATTGGAGCAAGCGTTTTTCAAAGAGTTAGAGTTGCCTAATTTAAAGAGAAAAGAACTGGATGAAAACCGGATTGAACACATTGAATTTAATGATATTAGAAAAACAGGATTATGGGGAAATATCGATAAGAAGCGAACGATGATATCTGCATATAAACGAAATGCAATGCGTGGTAAAGCATCTTTCCATCCAATTCACCAAGAAGATTTAAAGTTCCGTACTTGGAATGAAGTGTTAAAGCCAGATTCAAAAGCTGTTGTATTAGCGATGATGGATACGAGTGGATCGATGGGGATATGGGAGAAGTATATGGCACGTAGCTTCTTTTTCTGGATGACAAGATTTTTACGCACAAAGTATGAAACCGTAGACATTGAGTTTATTGCCCATCATACGGAAGCGAAGGTCGTTACAGAAGAAGAATTTTTCTCAAAAGGAGAAAGTGGTGGAACGATCTGTTCTTCCGTATACAAAAAAGCACTTGAGTTAATCGATAATAAATATTCACCAGACCGTTATAATATTTATCCATTCCATTTTTCAGACGGTGATAATTTAACTTCGGATAATGCTAGATGTGTAAAGCTTGTTGAAGAGTTGATGAAGAAGTGTAATATGTTTGGGTATGGGGAAGTGAATCAGTACAACCGCCATAGTACGCTCATGTCAGCCTATAAAAATATTAAAGATGAGAACTTCAGATATTATATTTTAAAACAAAAAGCAGATGTATTTCATGCGATGAAGAGCTTTTTTAAAGAAGAATCAGGAGAGAAAATGGCATAACCCCTTTTGAAGGGGTTTATTTTTTTGTAAACTTTTTATTTTTTTAGTTGACAATGATAATGAAAATCATTATCATTTATTCGAGGATGATTACATTTTGATTTATATATTTCGGAGGAGATGTAAAGTTGAAAAAAAACAAAAGAAAACATATAAATGCAATGTTAATAGCGGCGACGTTATCGTTACCGTTTGCTGTATATTCGACACCTGCTTTAGCGGCAGTAGCAATTGAGGCAAATAAAACTGGATATGCTTTAGAAAATGGTACATATGATGCTGTTATTAAAGCGTATAAAGATAAAACAAATGAAGAGTCCATGGCAGCTGTTTATATAAAGGATCCGAAATTAACAATCGAGAATGGAAAGAAAATCGTAACGGCAACGTTAAGTGATAGTGATTTCTTTCAATACTTGAAAACAGAGGATATTCATACTCCTGGTGTGTTTCATGATGTGAAAGTAATATCTGAGGATAAAAAGAAAAATGGGACGAAGGTTATTCAATTTGAAGTTGGAGAACTAGGAAAAAGGTATAATATGCAAATGCATATTTATATTCCAACAATGGGATATAATAATAAATATCAAGTACAGTTTGAAGTAAATACTTTAAATTTAGAAAATGATGTTCCAGAAAAGCAAAAGGAAAATAAAGAGGATAAAGTGGAAAAACAAGAAAAAGTTGCGAATGTAGTAGTTGATAAGAAATTACAACAGCATATTAATAAGTACAATTTAGATAGAAAAAATATAAATGAACCTATAACGAAGGAAGATTTATTAAAGATTAAAACATTAACCATATATTCAGGTGAAGGAATAAATGAAATAGCTGGTTTAGAATATATGACAAACTTAGAGAAGTTGACATTAAGAGAGTCTAATGTAACAGACATATCTGCTATCTCGGAATTGAGATATTTAAAGTTTTTAGATTTATCCTCTAATCCAATTGAAAGCATTCAACCCGTTTCTAAGCTAGAGAATCTTGACATGCTCTTTTTAAGAGATAACAAAATTGCGGATCTTACACCATTAAGTCAAATGAAAAAGATTAAAACATTAGATTTAATCGGTAATAATATAAAAGATCTTACACCATTATTTACAGTGTCATCTTTAAAAGAAGTATACTTAGCAAATAATCAAATTAGTAATCTTTCGGGTATTGAGAAGTTAAAGAATGTGAAACTACTATGGATAGGAAATAATAAAATTAGTGATGTTGAGCCTATTAGTAAAATGAGTAATCTTATTGAACTAGAAATTGCTGATAGTGAAATAAAAGATATATCACCATTATCTAAATTAGGAAAATTACAAGTACTGAATTTAGAAGAGAATTATATTTCTGATATATCAGCACTTGGCGAGCTAACAAATTTACACGAAGTAAATCTTGCAGCGAATGAGATTTTTGATATAAGGCCTGTTCAAGAACTAGGTAAGCGAATTTGGATTGACATTCAGAGACAAAAAATCTTTTTAGATGAAGCAAGCGTAGATGAAGCAATAAAAATTCCAATATATAATCTTAAAGGAGAACCACTTCAAAATATTAATTTAAAAAGTGAGGGAGCTACTCTGAATAACGGATTTATAAAATGGAATAGCCCTGGAGAAAAAATATATGAATTTAGATTAGATACGAATTCTGCTGAAAGTAAAATAAGGTTTAATGGGATGGTTATACAGAATATAGTTGAAAAACAAAAAGAAAGTGAAAATGTAATTCTTGATAAAACTTTACAACAACATATTAATAAAGAGAATTTAGGTAGAGAGAATCTCAATGCCCCTATAACAAAAGAGGATTTATTACAGATTAAAACATTAGAGATACTTAAAGAAAAAGGAAAAGAGATAAAGGATGTAACTGGTTTAGAGTCCATGGTGAATTTAGAAAACTTAACTTTAGAAGGAGTGGGCTTGAAAAATATTGAGTTCATCTCGAACTTGAAACAATTGAACGCTATGAATGTATCTCATAATCAAATTGAAGATATAACATCGTTATCTTCATTGAAAAATCTACAGTGGTTAAATCTTGCAGACAATCGTGTTAAAGATGTATCGGTTCTTGGCTCGATGTTAGACTTAATTAGTCTAAAATTAGCTGGAAATGAGATTCGTGATGTAAGGCCGTTAATACAGTTAGGCCAGTGGTTTACAATTGATGTCGGAAGACAAAAAATCGTTTTAAATGATGCAAAAGTAAATGAAGAAATTCAAGTTCCTGTATATGATTTAGAAGGAGAAACTATTGAGAATATTAAATTGACAAGTGAGGCGGGAACGCTTAATAACGGAGTAATAAAATGGAGTACTCCAGGCGAAAAGGTATATAAATTCGAGTTAGATTCTGATGAAATTAGTATAAGATTTAACGGAACAGTGATTCAAAATATAGTTGAAAAAGAAGAAGTAAAAGAGCCGGTAAAAGAAGTTGAAGAAACAAAAGGAGAAGTAAAAGAGCCGGTAAAAGAAGTTGAAGGTATAAAAGAAGAAGTGAAAGAACCAGCAAAAGAAGTTGAAGAAACAAAAGAAGAAGTAAAAGAAGTTGAAGGTACAAAAGAAGAGGTAAAAGAAGCGACAACTAGATTGGATCAAGAGCCAAAAGGGGATAATCAAGTTGGGTCAGTGAAAGTGGTAGAACAAGAGAGTACGAAAGAAAAAGATTCAAATAAACAACATGCTAAGAAGCAAGAGGAAAATCAGAAATCTTTAGCAGCAACTGGTGGTCAAGCTAACACATCGAGTTTACTTTCTGGATTAGCACTTGTTCTTTCAGCATTAAGTATGTTTGTATTTAGAAAGAGATTATTTAAGGAATAAATAACGTTTTATCTTATTATTACAAATAATATATTTTTTTTTGAGAAGACCTTATCATAGCAATTTCATGTTGAAATATGCTTATGATAAGGTCTTTTTGAATAGGGGAAGGATATTAATACGAGGATGTTTTGATCACTTAAATAATGGAGAAACTGTAGCGGAAATTGTGAGTACTTTTCGTTCACGATACGTTCAAAAGGTATGAAGAAATAATATGAAATATTGCATTTTATATCATTTTATCCAGATAATATGTTAATTTCGTGAATGGAATATATAAATAGGGGGCAATGATATGAACAAGAAATTAAAGATTAATAAAGTGATGCTTAGTATTAGTACAATGGCGCTATCGTTAGGAGCAATTCAAACGAATGTATTAGCAGAAGAAAAGGTCCCATATAATGTATTGCATTCGAAACCAGTTGGAATTGAAAAACCAGTAGATGAGATCGGACACGCTTCTAAAGCTGAGGAAACATTATCATTTCAAGAACGTTTAAAAGTAGGAGACTTTTCACAGCGACCAGCATCTATTATGAAGAGTTCAAAAGTAAAGCAGGTTAAAGAAAGTTATTCAATGGCGGATTTAAACAAAATGAGTCATCAAGAATTGATTGAAACGTTAGGAAGTATTAAGTGGAATCAAATTACAGACTTATTCCAGTTTAATGAAGATGCAAAAGTCTTTTATAAAGATAACGGAAAAATGCAAGTGATTATAGACGAATTAGCTCATAGAGGTAGTACATTTACGAAAGATGATTCAAAAGGAATTCAAACGTTTACTGAAGTGTTACGTTCGGCTTTTTATCTTGCATTTTATAATAATGAATTAAGCGCCTTAAATGAAAGAAGCTTCCAGGATAAATGTTTACCTGCTTTAAAAGCAATCGCAAAAAATCCAAACTTTAAGCTTGGAACAAATGAGCAAGATACAGTAGTATCTGCATACGGTAAATTAATTAGTAATGCATCAAGTGATGTTGAAACGGTGCAATACGCATCGAATATTTTAAAACAATATAATGATAATTTTAATGCATATGTAGACGATCGTATGAAAGGACAAGCTGTGTACGATATGATGCAAGGCATTGACTATGATATACAGTCTTACTTAATTGAGGCTCGTAAAGAAGCGAATGAAACGATGTGGTATGGAAAAGTAGATGGGTTTATTAATGAAATAAATCGTATTGCTCTTCTAAATGAAGTAACGCCAGAAAATAAATGGCTCGTTAATAATGGAATTTATTTTGCTAGCCGTTTAGGAAAGTTTCATAGCAATCCAAATAAAGGATTAGAGGTTGTTACACAAGCAATGCATATGTATCCACGTTTAAGTGAACCGTATTTTGTTGCGGTAGAACAAATTACAACAAACTATAACGGGAAAGATTATAGCGGGAATACGATAAATTTAGAAAAGATACGTGAAGAAGGGAAAGAGCAGTACTTACCAAAAACGTATACATTTGATGATGGATCTATTGTATTTAAAACTGGGGATAAAGTGTCAGAAGAAAAAATTAAGAGATTATATTGGGCCGCGAAGGAAGTAAAAGCGCAATATCACCGCGTAATTGGAAATGACAAAGCTTTAGAACAAGGCAATGCAGACGATGTATTAACGATAGTAATTTATAATACTCCGGATGAATATCAGTTAAATAGACAACTGTACGGATATGAGACGAATAACGGTGGAATTTATATTGAAGAGACAGGTACATTCTTTACATATGAGCGTACGCCAGAGCAAAGTATTTATAGTTTAGAAGAGCTATTCCGTCATGAGTTTACTCATTATCTTCAAGGGAGATATGAAGTTCCTGGTTTATTTGGAAGAGGAGATATGTATCAAAATGAAAGATTAACTTGGTTCCAAGAAGGGAATGCAGAATTTTTCGCAGGATCTACTCGTACAAATAATGTAGTACCGAGAAAGAGCATCATTAGCGGATTATCATCTGATCCTGCAAGCCGTTATACAGCAGAGCGTACACTATTTGCTAAATATGGTTCTTGGGATTTCTATAACTACTCGTTCGCATTGCAGTCGTACTTATATACTCATCAATTTGAAACGTTTGATAAAATTCAAGATTTAATTCGTGCGAATGACGTGAAAAATTATGATACATATCGTGAAACTTTAAGTAAAGATCCGAAGTTAAATAAAGAGTACCAAGCTTATATGCAGCAGTTAATTGATAATCAAGATAAGTATAATGTGCCGGAAGTAGCAGATGATTATTTAACTGAACATGCACCAAAATCGTTAACAGAAGTGAAGAAAGAAATTAGTGAGACGTTGTCTATGAAAGATACAAAAATGACAAAATATGAGTCTCAATTCTTTAATACATTTACATTAGAAGGTACGTTTACAGGTAGTGTAACAAAAGGTGAATCAGAAGACTGGAACGCAATGAGTAAAAGAGTAAATGAAGCTTTAGAACAATTACCGCAAAAAGAATGGAGCGGCTACAAAACGGTTACAGCATATTTCGTCAATTATCGTGTGAATAGTTCCAATCAATTTGAATATGATGTAGTCTTTCATGGTATCGCAAAAGATGACGGAGAAAATAAAGCTCCGACAGTTAATATAAACGGTCCTTATAATGGGCTTGTAAAAGAAGGAATTCAATTCAAAAGTGATGGATCAAACGACGAAGATGGAAAAATCGTTTCTTATTCATGGGAGTTTGGAGACGGAAGAACAAGTACAGAAGTTAATCCAGTACATGCATATGAAAGAGAAGGAACTTATAAAGTAGCGTTAAGAGTAAAAGATGATAAAGGAAAAGAGAGTAGAAGCGAAACAAATGTTACGATTAAAGATGGACGTTTAACAGAATCTGAACCAAATAATCGTCCAGAGGAAGCAAATCGTATCGGGCTAAACACTACTATAAAAGGTAGCCTTATCGGCGGGGATCACACCGATGTTTATACATTTAATGTAGCATCAGCGAAAGATATCGATATTTCTGTTTTAAATGAGCATGGAATCGGGATGACATGGGTACTTCACCATGAATCAAATATGCAAAATTATGCAGCTTACGGTCAAGCTAATGGAAATCATATAGAAGCAAAATTTAATGCAAAACCAGGTAAGTACTACTTGTATGTATATAAATATGATAATGGCGATGGAACATACGCATTATCAGTAAAATAAGTGCTTTTCCAATGTATGTTTAACTTTACTTTTTGTGGAAAATAGTATATTATATAGATATACAATATATCGGTTATTTACTAGGAGGAGCCTGTCACAATAGGTTTCTCCTGTTCTTTTTTAGAGGCCTGTCTTACAGGTTTTTCTTTAAAAGATAAATAACTGAAAATTAAGAACGATAATCTTTGAAAGAGGTGATTCATACAAATAAAAAGGGGGTTGTTTAAGAAAGGGGGATAAGAAATGGTCTTGTTTGGTTATCCACTTGAAACAATTTATTTATACGGATTTATAATTGCAACTATACTTACTATTATTTATATCTTTTTTGGAGATATTTTTGAATCAATATTTAGTTTTGGAGGCGGATCTGTATCCGTTGTAACGTTGCTACTTAGTTTTTTCGCAATGTTATGTGGACTTAGTTATATAGGAGAGTATTTATATTCCTATAATAGTCTCGTTATTTTCGGGGGCTCATTTGCTATATCTTTCATCGGTGTTTTCATAATGAAAATATTAATTTTAAAACCAATTGCAGAAGCAGAACAAAACACGGTGCAACGTATGGATGAATTCATTGGTTGCAAGGGAGAAGTCATTACGACAATTCCTACAGAAGGATTTGGTGAAGTATTAATCTCCTCTAAATTTGGAAGTAATGCAATCCCAGCTAAAACAATTGGAAAGAAAGATATTTCACAAGGAACTGAAGTTATTATCGAGGGAGTTCAAGATGGTGTTTTGCTTGTACAGAACATCGCTTATTCTTTAAAAAAACCAAAATTATAAGGGGGAATTTACATGACGATTCCATTAATTATCGGTGGAGTTTTACTCGCAATTTTAATTCTACTCATTTTAGTATTCATTACGAAGTATCGTACAGTTGGTCCAGATGAAGCATTAATTGTAACAGGGAACTGGCTTGGTGGTGGAAAGAATGTTGTTACCACTGATGATGGAAAGAAGATTAAGATTATCCGCGGTGGTGGTACTTTCGTTGTGCCAATTATGCAACGAGCAGAACTTCTTAGCTTATTAAACTACAAATTAGAAGTTGGAACACGTGATACGTATACGAAACAAGGTGTACCGATTACAGTAAACGGTGTTTCTATTATTAAAGTAGGATCGACAATTGAAGAAGTTTCTACAGCAGCTGAACAATATTTAGGAAAAGAAACGGAAGAGTTAAAAGTAGAAGCAAAAGAAGTTTTAGAAGGGCATCTACGTGCTATTTTATCTTCTATGACAGTAGAAGATGCTTATAGTAATAGAGAGCAATTCGCACAAAAGGTGCATGAAGTAGCTTCGACTGATTTGAAGAAGATGGGACTTCGCATCGTTTCCTTTACAATTAAAGAAATAATGGATAAAAACGGTTACTTAGATGCACTTGGTCAGCCGCAAATTGCAATGGTTAAGCGTGATGCAACAGTTGCAAATGCAGAGCGTGAAAAAGAGGCGAGAATTGAAAAAGCTCGTGCTGAGAAAGAAGCAAAAGAAGCAGAATATCAACGTGATGCGCAAATCGCTGAAGCTGAAAAACATAAAGAATTAAAAGTACAATCTTATAAGAGAGACCAAGAACAAGCTCGCGCAGATGCAGATCTTTCTTATGAATTACAACAAGCGAAAGCACAACAAGGTGTTACAGAAGAGCAAATGCGAGTTAAAATCATTGAGCGTGAAAAGCAAATTGAGTTAGAAGAAAAAGAGATTGCGCGTCGTGAAAAGCAATACGATGCAGAAGTAAAGAAAAAGGCAGATGCAGATCGCTATGCTGTTGAACAATCAGCTGAAGCGGAAAAAGTAAAACAAATGAAAAAAGCAGATGCGGATCAATATAAAATTGAAGCAGAAGCAAGAGCACGTGCAGAAGAAGTTCGTGTAGAAGGTTTAGCAAAAGCAGAAATTGAAAAAGCACAAGGTCAGGCAAAGGCAGAAGTACAAAAGGCACAAGGTACAGCGGAAGCAGATGTTATTAGGTTAAAAGGTTTAGCAGAAGCAGAAGCGAAACAAAAAATTGCAGAAGCATTTGAATTATATGGGCAAGCCGCGATTATGGATATGGTTCTTAAAATGCTTCCAAGTTATGCGAAAGAAATTGCGAGTCCACTTAGCAATATTGATAAAATTACAGTTGTCGATACAGGCGGCGGTGGAAAGAATAGCGGCGCCGGAAAAGTTGCAGGGTATGCGACTGATTTAATGGCAACAATGCAAGAAACGCTAAAAGCTTCTTCTGGTATTGATTTAAAAGAATTACTAGAAGGATTTGCTGGAAAAGGTGCAGTACAGCAACTATCAAACGATAAACCTGTCGTATCTGTAGTAGAAGATGAGAAAAAAGAAGTAGAGAAAGATAAGGAATAGTAAGGTGAAAAGCCCCTCTAGTAAATAGATACTAGAGGGGCTTTTGTGTGTTTATAGGACTCTCTGCTAACACTAAGGCAGAGTAGTGAATAATGATATAAAAGTAAAGAAATAAATGTGGTATGATTAAGTTGAAAAATCTGTATATTCTTTGAATTCTATCTTCAGTAATGTTAGGGGAATGATTTTGAAATTGAAGAAATTGAAACTACAACCGAGAATTACATTAACTATTAGTACACTTATTCTTGTTGTACTGCTGTTAACGAGTTATTTATTTTACTATATATTATCTGAAACAGTAGAAGAGCAAATTGGAAAAAGGGCGTTGCATGTTGCGAAAACAGTTGCTGCTATACCGGAAATCGGGGAAGCTTTTCAAAAAGAAAATCCAGCTTCTATTATTCAGTCAATTGCAGAAAAAATTCGAATCGAAACAGATGCGGACTTTATTGTAGTTGGAAATAAAGATGGTATTCGTTATGCACATCCTAAGCGAGAGAAAATAGGAGAAGCTATGGTGGGCGGAGATAATAAAGGGGTCCTATTAGAAGGGAAAGCTTACGTTTCGGAAGCAACAGGATCATTAGGACCTTCATTACGCGGAAAAGTCCCAATTCGTAATCAGGATAATGAAATTATTGGTGTAGTATCTGTTGGTTTTTCAATGGATGATATTCATGGAGCGATAGACGTGTATGGAAAGCGTGTGTTTTGGATTACAATAACAGGTCTGTTAATTGGGATAATTGGCTCTGTATATTTAGCAAAAAGTATTAAGCGGATGATGTTTGGAATGGAGCCAGAAGAAATTTCATCTTTATACGAGGAGCATAGTACAGTTATTCAATCTGTACGTGAAGGGATTGTAGTAATCGATAAAAATGGAATGGTTAGTTTAGTAAATCAAGCGGCATACGATATCCTTTCTTTAGATAAACAACAAAATATAATGGGAGAATTTATTTTAGATGTTATTCCTAATTCATCGATACTGGATGTACTTCAAACCGGAGAAGAACAATTTGATCGCCAATTAAATATAAAGGGACAGGATGTTATTGCCAATCGTCTACCTATTAAAGTTAATCATAAAGTAACTGGTGTAGTATCCAGCTTACGCCTGAAATCTGAAATGGATCAATTAATAGCAGAATTGTCTCAAACGCGGCAATATACAGAGGCATTGCGGGCACAAACGCATGAATATAATAATTTATTATATACGCTTTCAGGTCTTATCCAATTAGAGTCGTATGAAGATGCTTTAGAGCTTATTCATAAGGAAACAGCAGTATATCAAGAATTCGTTCAATTTATTATGAAACGAATTCAAAATCCGTGGTTAGGCGGGATTTTAATTGGATTTTATAATAGGGCGCGAGAGTTGAAGATTGATTTTATGTTAGATCGGGAAAGTAGTTTAGAAAAGTTAAGTCCGCATATTGAGAGTAATTACGTTGTTTCTATTTTAGGGAATTTGATCACGAATGCATTTGAAGCAATTGAAAGAAATCACGAGCATGATAAGAAAGTAAGAATGTTTGTAACAGACATTGGAGAAGAAATATTAATTGAAGTGGAAGATTCAGGACAAGGTGTTCATGATGAAATAATTACAAGCATATTCTATAAAGGGTTTTCGACGAAAGCGGGCGAAAAACGTGGATATGGGTTAGCAAAAGTGAAAGAGTTAGTGGAAGATTTAAATGGAAGTATTGCGATTGAAAAAGGGGATTTAGGTGGTGCTTTATTTATCATTGCATTACCGAAAGAGAGAGGCGAATTGTAATGAATGAGGGGATTGAAGTATTGATTGTAGAAGATGATATTCGGATTGCGGAAATTCATCGTCGTTTTACTGAAAAAATTGAGGGGTTTAAAGTAATTGGAACAGCAACGACTGGGGAACAGGCGAAAGAATGGTTAGAGTTTGTAAAGCCACAACTCGTTTTATTAGATGTATATTTACCTGACATGCAAGGGACTGAGCTCGTCACATATATTAGGCATAATTTGCATGATACAGATATTATTATGATTACAGCCGCATCAGAGACGGATGTAGTGCGGCATGCTTTACGAGGTGGAGTAACAGATTATATCGTAAAGCCACTTACATTTGATCGGTTTAAAACAAGTTTAGAAAGTTATCAAAAGAAGATTACGAAGTTAAAGAAAAATGCGCAATTATCTTCAGAACAGATTGAACATCTATGGTCCCAAAGAGGGGTGCAGGCAAATCCAATAGAATATGCGCCAAAAGGAATCGATCCTTTAACGTTAGCAAAAATAAAAAAGCATATGTTAACTGTTAATGAGGAGGGAATTACTGCAGAGATGCTAAGTTCAATGGTAGGTGTAAGCCGATCAACTGCGAGGCGCTATTTAGAGTATTTGATCTCTGGAAAGAAAGTGCATGCGGAGCTTATATATGGAAGTGTGGGGAGGCCAGAAAGAAGGTATTTCCGCGTTTCTTCATAGGGGACTCCCGCAACAATAAAAACAGTAGAGGATTACATTTCCTCTACTGTTTTTATTGTTTCATCTTATATTGGAATAATTCCAATTGCAATTCCAGTAATCAACATAACCATTGTCGTTCCAACAGCCCAAAGTAAAGTAAATCGTTGGTGTTCACCAAAATCAACCTTTGCCATACCGACTAATAAATAAGTGGAAGCAACGAGGGGACTCAGTAAGTGAACAGGTTGACCGAGTAACGAAGCACGTCCCATTTCTGCTGCACTAATTCCGTAAGCTGCAGCAGCTTTCGTTAAAATAGGTAATACACCGAAGTAAAAAGCATCATTAGACATGAAAAATGTGAACGGCATACTTAGTAAAGCTGTAATAATTGGAAGCTGGGGGCCAAGTGCATCTGGTATAAGAGTAACAACACTTTGAGCCATCGCATCTACCATTTTTGTTCCAGATAGAATACCTGTGAAAATTCCAGCAGCAAAGACGAGAGAAACAACCGCTAATACGTTTCCAGCGTGAGACGCAATACGCTCTTTTTGTTGTTCTAAGTTAGGGTAGTTAATCATAACAGCAATAGCAAAAGCGACTGTAAATAAAACAGGTAACGGCATAACTTCTAGTATGAGACAAACGAGGAGGGAAGCAGTTAATAAAAAGTTAATCCATAGCAGTTTCGGGCGTTTATGTATTTCAGCTTCAACTGTCGCAGCTTGCTCATCCATTGTTTGCATGTGTTTTAAGTATTGCACATCCATAATTCCTAAACGTTTTCTTTCTTTTTTTCCAAGATAGTAGGCAACGAAAACTACCCAAATTGCACCAGCAATCATTCCTGGTATAAGTGGTGTGAAGAGTTCTGATGCATCAAGTCCAAGAGCACTCATAACCCGAGCTGTTGGTCCACCCCAAGGTGTAAGATTTGTCACACCTGCTCCTAACATAACAACCCCAGCTAATATAAGTGGATTCATCCCAAGACGTTTATATAGTGGATACATTGCGGAAACTGTAATCATATATGTTGTTGTTCCGTCCCCATCTAATGAAACGATAATAGTAAGGATAGCCGTACCAACAACAATTTTTAAAGGATCACCTTTTACAAATTTCAAAATTTTACTAATGACAGGATCAAATAAACCGCTATCAATCATAATCCCAAAATATAAAATGGCGAACATAAGCATAATACCAGTAGGTGCTAACTTTTTAATACCGTCTAACATCATAGGACCCATATTTGCATAAAATCCACCAATTAATGCGAAAATAATTGGAATTAATATTAATGCTACTAATGCTGACATACGTTTAGTCATAATCAAAAACATAAAGACAAATACCATTGCAAATCCAAGTAATGCTACCATGTAATCTCCCCCTCAAAAAAATGATTGCGCTTTCAATATAAAACGAAAATTCAGATAAAAGGTTTTTTATTTATAATAAAAGGTTCAATTCGAATGGTAAATAATTAAAGAAATAACATCATTAGAAACATAATCTTTATTTTGATCATTTTGTTCACGAGGTAATTTTGAATTTTTAAAAAGATAAATACCTGTATGCAAGAATGGTAGAATAAGGTGAAAAAGAGAAGCGCGTGAAGTAGGGAGTAGATTTTGAATGGAAACAAGAATAGAAGAAATTTATAGTTCATGTACAGGAATAGTAGAAGAGATTTTTATTAATGAAACCTCTTACGTATATGAATGGGAGAAATTAATGATGATCCGAAAAAATGACGGCGAGATTGAAAAAATCGCAGTAGGGATCAGTGGAAATATAAGATTAGTAAATGTAGAAGTTGGACAGGAAATTAGTGCGGATACATTATTAGTTAAGATAGAAGATGATTTGTTAATTACTGGTTGTGAATGATGAGAGATGTGTAGAAATAACTGCACATCTCTTTTTTGTTCCATATATTACAAAAAGAACAATGTTTTTTCACAAATCTCACACAACTTTTTGATATTCTCCTAGTTGAGTACAATGAATAAATTTTTAGGAGTAATGTATTGTCATTAATGGGGAGGAAATAGGGATGAGAGTAAAGTATGCTGTGCTTGTTATATGTTTATGCTTCGTATTTACAATAGTAGGATGTGGGAAAAAGGACATAGAAGCTATTGCGGTTGATGAAAAAAATGATAAGTGTGATATTTGTCAAATAGGGGTAATGGATAATCAATTCGCAACAGAAATTATTTTAGATAATGGAAAAGCCTTAAAGTTTGATGATATTGGCTGTATGTATAAATGGATGGATAACAATAAAAATGAGAAGACGAAAGAAAAGTTTGTACGAGACTATAATACGAAAGATTGGGTTCCATTACAGGACGCAACTTACGTATATGATAAAACAATAACAACACCTATGGCTTATAACGTGATTTCGTTTAAAGATAAAAAAGATGCGGAAAGTTTTGTATCTAAATATAAGGGGAAGGTCCTTTCCGACAAAGAATTATCAGAGCATAAGTGGGAAATGAATAAAGAGATGATGGGGAAACCGAAAAATGGGAATAGCGGAGGACATTCTCATTAATACGAAAAAGTAGCTAGAGTAAGGACAACCACCCCAAGGTTGTCTTTTTCTATTGTTAGTGAGATGCAAATAGAAAGATAAAAGGTGTAAAATGGTTAGAAGAACAGTTACAATATAAAATAGTGACATCTTTAGGGGAATTAAGGGTAACAAAGATGTACAAGTATCGCTGAAACATGCTAAACTAATTGCTCCATAATATTAATGATGGAGCTGGGTGGCATATCATTCCAAACATGAATTATATGTTGAGAAAACATGAGCATAAGTATACTATGACAATTGAAGAAGGAATATAAGGTACTTATGGATAAATCTATTGAAGAAGAGTTATTGCATGTGATGGAGGAATGGTTAAGAAAACATTATCTTTCATAGGAGCTGTAGTTGTGAGAAAACAAAAAATTTTATTATGTACATTATTAGGACTTTTAATGATGGTAGTGGCTTGTGATAAGCAAGAAGAACCTGAATCGAAACCGGTTCACGTGAAAAACGAAAAAAAGCAAGAAAAGCATAAAGAAAAGGAAAAAGATAAAGAAGAGACTGGTATAAATTTAATGGATAAGCAATTATTGCTTTCTGCGACCCTAGGTGATACAGAAACGACTATGAAATTAATAAAGGACGGGGCAAATATAAACGTAGAGGGCGATAATGGAGAAACACCTATCTTGGCAGCGGTGTATCAAAATCATATAGAGACAGTTAAAGCGTTAATTGATGCAGGAGCCGATATTGAAATCCAAGATGAAAAACAAAGCAATCCATTTCTTTATGCTAGCAGAGAGGGCTATACAGACATCGTAAAACTACTAATTAATGCAGGTGCTAATACGAAAGAAACTACTAGGTCGGGTGGAACAGCATTAATTTCTGCATCAGAGCGTGGTCATGTAGAGGTCGTAAAAGAATTATTAGAACATACGGATATTGATGTGAATTATAAAAATAACCGTGGTGGGACAGCATTATTAGAAACGATTGTGTTAGGAAATGGTAGTGACAGCCATAAAAGGGTAATTCAAATGCTTATTGAGCATGGAGCGGATGTAAATATGGCTAACAATGAAGGGAATACGCCATTGCAACATGCTGAAAAAAGAGGTTTTAAAGATATTGCGAATATGTTGAGGGTAGCTGGAGCGAATGAAGTTATGCAACAGCAACCTATAGGGTAACTGTAAGTAAATGAGTATTAGATAAAGCAACAAATAGAGCGAGTAGTATTTCAGCTCGTACGAGTCAAAAATAAAAGAAAGCCGTATCCATAAGAGGGATGCGGCTTTCTTTTATTAAGGCAAAGTTAAGAAATGGACTTTATAATAAATCTTCAAAAGTATATCCAATCTAAACTATTAGATGTAAATAATTAAAAAAGCCAATGTATAATGTGACTGCTTTCTGTCGCTATTATGAGAAGTGATGTAATAATAAGAGAAAAAGAGAATTGAAATATATTGTGGAAGGTGAGAAAGGCCGATGCGCTTACTTGTAGTAGAAGATAATGCTTCTTTATTGGAGTCCATAGTACAAATTTTACGTGATGAATTTGAAGTGGATACGGCAATGAATGGGGAAGATGGTTTATTTTTAGCATTACAAAATATATATGATGCGATATTACTTGATGTCATGATGCCAGAAATGGATGGATTTGAAGTTATCCAAAAAATACGAGATGAAAAGATTGAAACGCCAGTTTTATTTTTAACAGCGAAAGATTCTTTGGAGGATCGAGTTAAAGGCTTAGATTTTGGCGGGGATGATTATCTCGTTAAGCCGTTTCAAGCACCGGAACTAAAAGCGAGAATTCGTGCTCTATTAAGACGAAGTGGTAGTTTAACAACAAAGCAGACAATTCGTTATAAAGGAATCGAATTGTTTGGGAAAGACAAAGGCGCGCAAGTCGATGGGCAAGCAATTAAGTTGACCTTAAAACAGTATGAACTTCTAGAGTACCTCATTCAAAATAGCGGTAAAATTTTAATGCGTGAACAAATTTTTGATCGTGTTTGGGGATTTGATTCAGATACAACAGTAGCTATCGTAGAAGTGTATGTTCATCACTTACGTAAAAAATTAGAGCCATTCGGTTATCAGAAAGATATTCAAACTGTTCGTGGTATTGGATATATATTAAAAGAACAATGAAAAAGGGAAGTATGTTTCAAAAAACACGTATTCGTCTGACTATAGTAAACTCATTAGTATTTATCCTATTAATAGGAGTATTAGGGAGTATTATTTATTCATACACATATAAGCGCATTTATAATGAAGTAGATACATCCATAGAAAAAATGGTTCAGCATAGAGAGATTTCAGATGATAAAAAACTACCTAAAAAAATAAGGGGATATTTCCCAATTGGGGATCCAAGGATAGTAGAGTTAACTTGGAGTGGAAACAGAGTGGAGATAGGTGGCGAAAACGGCAAACGTCGTTTTATCTTCGAAGACAATTTGGAAAAGTTTTCTCCAAAAAAATTAGGATCTTTGCAAGATATTGAAGTGCAAGGGCTATATTTTAGAACGTTCGCGTTTCAAAAAGATGGAAAAATAGTTCAAATCGTACGCGATATAACAGCTGAAGAAGAAATGCTAAATACTTTATTTTTAATTCTTGTTATAGGTTGTAGTGTAGGGAGTGTATGTGCAATAGGAATCGGCTTTTTCTTAGCTGGGAGGGCACTTGTACCCATTCAAAATTCATGGGAGAAACAGCAGCAGTTCGTTTCTGATGCATCACATGAATTAAGGACACCACTTGCGGTTATTCAATCAAAAACAGATATATTATTCCAGTCACCATCTGCGACGATAGAAGAAAAAGCGATGGATATTTCTACGATTTCAAAGGAGTGTAGACGGTTATCGAAGCTCGTAGCTAATTTATTATTGTTAGCACGTTCGGATTCTAATCAAATCGAGATGGATAAGAAAACATTTGAGATGGGTAAATTGTTAGAAGAAATAGTAGATCCATATAAAGAAATTGCTTCTTATCAAGAAAAAGCGATGATATTAAAAGTAGAACGTGACATATCGTTTATTGGCGATAGAGAGAGAATCCATCAATTGATGGTCATATTGCTAGATAATGCGATGAAGTATACGAATGCAGGTGGACATATTCAAATTAATTGTATGCAAACGAGTAGTTCAATTCGCATACAAGTGAAAGATAACGGGATAGGAGTTAAAGAAGGGGATATTCCAAAGTTATTTGATCGTTTTTATCAAGGAGATAAAGCGAGAAGTCCATCAGAAGGAGCGGGATTAGGTCTTTCAATCGCTAATTGGATTGTAGAAAAGCATTATGGGAAAATATCGGTAGAGAGCAAATGGGGAGAAGGAACTTGTTTTGAAGTGATTTTTCCAAAAAATCAAAGATTATAAGTGAGAAGACGACCTTGTTTTTACAAGGTCGTCTTTTTTAAGGGAAAGTTAAGGAATAACTTGTAGCATGTATTACATAATGGAAACTTGTGATAGAAAGAAAAGCTGTAAGGTTTTTTGAATGAACTGGATAAATCAAAAGGTTATTTCTAACAGAGAGGAAGTTTATGTATAGTATAAAAAAAATTATGGGAAAGCTGGAAAAAGAAAGCGTGCGAGGGAGGAAGAAGTCTTGAAAAAGAAAATGATGACGGTATTTACTATTGGAGTAATGAGTTTAAGTATATTAGGGGGTGCCTCTCCTTCTGGAATGACAAAAGGAAAGACAGATTACACGCAGCGTAGTAAAGAACAATTAAATGATGGAAAAATACATGCAATGCATACGGAAGAAAAAGCGGAAAAGTTAGGCATTGAAACGGATGGGAAAGAACAAATTACGTTAGAAAAAGAAATTCATGAGACGGAAGTAGGAAGAGAAGCTGATCAATTAGGTATCTCGGCAGAAGGAAAAGATGTTGGAATTCTTTCAGAAGAAATTTATGAAACAAAAGTGAGGCAAGAAGCGTTGAAACTAGGAATATCTATAGAGAATACGTCGATTGTAAGTTTAATTGATCAAATTAATAAGATTAAAATTAATAATGAAGCAGAAAAGCTTGGTGTTTCAACTGAAGGAAAAGAAATAGAAGAAATTGAGGAAGAAATCTACGGCACGAAAGTTAGAGAAGAAGCAGAAAAGCTAGGTATTGCTCAACAAGGAAAAGAGATGGAAGGGTTAGCGCAAGAAGTGTACGAACAAAAAGTACAGGAAGAAGCAAAAAAATATCATATTGATTTATATGGCAAAGATATATATCAAGTATTAAGAGAAATAAATGAGCAAAAGGTAATAGAGATAGCAGAGGAGCTTAATATGGATAGAACGAATATGGGCATTCAAGAGCTAGCGGAAAAAATAAAACGAGAACAACCTGAAAAAGGAAACGAACTAAAATTTATACCAATGATTCAAACAGATGCAGATGCGTTTTATTCGTATTTAACGAATTAAAAAGGGCGTGAGAGTGATACGAAAATGGAAGTGGTATATATGTATTACCGTACTATGTATAGGAATATGGTGGGCATATACAAATGGGATTACAACGTATGTGGAGAAAGTAAAGGGGTTACTATTATCAAGTATACAAAGTCAAAAACGAATAGAGTTTAGTAATAACGATGAAAAGGTCATCTTATCAAATGTGCCTTTAATTCAGCAATTACCAGAGCTAGATAGAGGCTGTGAAGTGACAAGCTTAGCGATGATATTACAATACGCAGGCGTTTCAGTAGATAAGATGAAATTAGCAAATGAAATAAAAAAAGTTGATTTTATGGCCGATGGTGTACGTGGGAATCCGAATGAAGGATTTGTAGGGAATATTTATACCTTTTCTGAATCCGGATACGGTGTATATCACGGACCACTTTTTCAGTTAGCGAAAAAATATTTACCTAATAAAGCTGTGGATTTAACAGGAAAGAGTATAGAGGAAATGTATAAGAGTGTAAAAGCAGGGCAACCGGTAGTCATGATTACGAATGCAACATATGCTCCTTTAGATGAAGATGAATTTACTACATGGGAAACAAATAGTGGGGATGTTTCTATTACTTATAATGAACATTGTGTCGTACTTGTTGGATACGATGAAGAATTTGTATATATTCGAGATCCTCTCGAGGATAGCTTAGATGTAAAAGTGCCAAGAGGAAACTTTGAACAGGCATGGGTGCAGATGGGGAGTCAGGCAATTAGCTATATAAATAACTCCAAATAAATTAGGAAGGAGAGCATGAACTATATAACTATAAGGTGAAGGATAAAGATTTAAGGAATTGTAAGAGAAGTTTTGCAGGTTTTTTTGAAGAGAAGCTGTTAAGAAATAAGAGAACTTTAGCTTATTATATATGCTAAAGTTCTCTTATTTTTTATGATTAAAATGTTTAGGAGAAGTGGATATGTAAAAATGCATAATTGAAGAAAAAAATACATGTTATCATTATATATTGTTTTATACATGTTGATTGTATAAAATTACACAAGTGTTCTATTACATAAAGGAGGCTTATTATGCAAAATATATTCAATTGGGTTAAAAGTATGAGTATCAAGAAAAAATTAATCATTTCATTTTTTATTATTTTAACTATACCGGGACTTATTATCGGTGGTGTTTCATATCAAACTGCCAAAACAAATTTTGAACAACAAATTACAGGTAAAGCCAAGGAAAACATTTCAGTTTTAAATACTGTTATTTCTCAAAATATAGAAGAGAAATTTGTTGATGCGACGTACTTTGCAGACATCTTAACAGAGGATACATATCCAAATGGACAAGAAGAGCTAGTAAGAACGAAGTTAGCGCAATATATAAAGCTTCATCCAGAAGTAGAAGGTATTTATATTGGAACGCAGACGGGAAAGTTTATAAGAGAACCATTTATTCAAATGTCTGATGGGTATAATCCAACAGATAGATCGTGGTATAAAGAAGCGCATGAAAATAAAGGAAAAGTAATTGTTACTGCACCGTATCAATCAGCATCTACAAAAAATATGGTAGTGACAATTGCTAAAGAAGTAAAAGATGGTAAAGGTGTTATAGGCATTAACTTGAATTTGGATAACATCCTAAAGGTTTCAAAAATGATTAACATTGGTGAAAAAGGCTATGCGGTTATTTTAGATCAAAATAAGCAAATTGTTAGTCATCCATCTAGAAAACCAGGTTCAAAGGTTACTGAGCCTTGGATTAAACCAATTTATGAAGACAAACAAGGAAATGTATCTTATACAGAACATGATGATAAAAAGAATTTAATCTTTGCAACAAATGAGAAAACGGGATGGAAAGTAGTTGGAGTTATGTTTGACGAAGAAATTATTCAAGCTGCGAATCCAGTTTTTTATAAGACTTTGGTTGTCATAGCCATCGCTATTGTATTTGGTAGTGTATTAATTTATTTCATTATAAATTCTATTACAAGACCATTACGAAAAATAGCTGACTCGGCATATAAGATTAGTAAGGGGGATTTAACAGAAAAAATTACTATTTATTCCAAGGATGACATAGGAAAATTAGGGAATTCATTTAATGAAATGTCTGCTTCTTTACAAGACGTGATTACCCAAATTAGCTTTTCAGCAGAACATGTCGCAGCATCGGCAGAAGAGTTAACAGCGAGCGTACAGCAAGCGAATGATGCGACAGATCAAATTACAATTGCAATGGAACAAGTATCAGGTGGGGCTGAATCACAAAGCCAAGGTGTTGAAGAAGGTGCGGCTACATTACAACAAGTAAATACAGCAATTCAAGATGTAACTGGAAGTGCGGAGGAAATTTCCATCTCCTCACTACATGCGAGAGGAAGAGCTGTAGAGGGAGAAGAATTGGTTGAACAAACCGCAAAACAAATGCAGTCTATTTCTAGGTCGGTATCCCAGTCAGACGCTATTATTAAACTTCTTGATGAGAAATCAAAGCAAGTAGGGGCTATTTCTGAAGCAATTCAAAACATTGCTACTCAAACGAACTTATTAGCTTTAAATGCAGCTATTGAAGCAGCAAGAGCAGGTGAACAGGGACGAGGATTTGCTATTGTAGCAGATGAAGTTAGAAAATTAGCAGAGCAATCAGGAGAATCATCTGGAGAGATTGCAAATTTAATTGCAGAAATTAAGGCTGATATTGAACATACTGTTAAGGCGATGGATAATGTGAGTGTGGAAGTTCAACAGGGCTTAGAAGTTGTAACCAAAACGAAAGTAAGTTTTGCAGAAATTTCAAGTTCTACTACTCATATTGTTTCTCAAGTTAATCAAATGGTAGAAACAACGAAGAAAATCGCTGGAGATGCAAATGAAGTGACAAATGCTATTGATGAAATTGCAGCGGCGGCAGAAGAAAATACAGCTAGTATGCAAAGTGTTGCGGCTTCAACAGAAGAACAAGTGAATTCGATGGAAGAAATTAGTTCGGCTTCGCAAAACTTAGCTGAGATGGCAGAAGAACTACAAGCAATGACTAGTAAATTTAAAGTATAATAACAGCAAATAAGTAAGGTGAAAATGATATCACCTTACTTATTTTTCTATTCAGCAATTAGGGGAGTCATTAACGGGATGAAAAAAAGAAAAAGACTATGGAATTTATGGAAAACGATTACATTATTAGTGTGTACTGTTGTCATTTTTTCTTTACTTGTGACAGATATTTTAATCAGCCATAATGTTGAACGAACGACAGAAGAAAGCCAAGCAGAGAAGGCAAAAACGATTGCACATATTGTAGCGAATGATTCGGTGGTAATCGATGGTTTAATTGGGAAAGCAGATACTTCCGCCATCCAAACGTATACAAATAGGATATTAAAAAATACAGGTGTTCAATTTATTGTCGTTATGGACATGGATGGAATAAGAAAATCTCATCCAAATCCCCAAAAAATAGGTCATCATTTCGTTGGAGGGGATGAAGGAACGGTATTGAAGGGAAAGGAACACGTATCTTTAGCAGAAGGAACTTTAGGGATTTCAATGCGAGTATTCGTTCCTGTTTTTGCTGACACAGGTGAACAGCTTGGTGCGGTTGCTGTTGGTATTTCAGCTGATAATGTAAAAGAGAGAGTTAAGGAAAGTAGACATATTATTTATATAGGTGTCGGAGTTGGATTGTTAATTGGCATTATAGGAGCGATATTGCTAGCTAGACATATAAAGAAGAGTCTGTTTGGTCTGGAACCGCATAGGATAGCGAAAATTCTTGAAGAAAGAAATACGATGTTGCTTTCGGTGAAGGAAGGTATTATTGCTGTAGATAAAGAAGCGAACGTAACTTTAATCAATAATGAGGCAAAACGGTTATTTAAGAAAAGTGGACTTGAAGAGGATTTTATTGGTAAAGACGTTGAATTGTATATGCCGAATTCACGTATAAAAGAAGTGTTACAAACTGGAGAGGTACAATTAAATGAAGAACAAAATATTTATGGAATTACGATTGTTACGAATCGTGTTCCTTTATATGTAAAAGGTGAAATAGTTGGTGCGATTGCAACATTTCGTGATAAAACAGAAATCAGAAAATTGGCAGAAGAACTAACTGGTATTAGGCTATATGCGGAAGCATTACGGGCTCAATCTCATGAATTTATGAATAAAATGCATGTCGTATTAGGGCTAACACATATGAAACAGTATGAAGAATTGCAGAAATATGTAAGTAGTATGGTATCAGAGCATCAATATGAAATTGGGGGGATTATGAAAAAAATTCAAAGCCCATTATTTGCTGGGTTTTTACTAGGTAAACTTAGTTATGCTAGAGAGAAAAATATAAAGTTAATTATAAAAGAAGATTCTTACTTACCAGAAATATATGATGAACGTATCATTCATGAACTGATCACCATTGTCGGAAATTTAATTAATAATGCATTAGACGCGGTGACGAATTGTGAGAAGAAGCAGGTTGAAGTTGGAATACAATATGGGGATACATTAATCATTACAGTACAAGATACGGGGAAAGGCATAAAAGAAGATGAAATTGATGCATTATTTATAAAAGGTTATTCCACAAAGGGTGATAATCGGGGGTATGGTTTGCATCTTGTAAAGGAAAGCATACAGCGAATAAATGGGAGAATTTATGTTCATTCATTGTTAGGAACGGGAACGACAATAACGATTGAAATACCTAAAAGTAGGGATGAGAGATAAGATGATCAAAGTTTTGATTGTAGAAGATGATCCGATGGTTGCGATGTTAAATACGCATTATTTAGAGCAAGTTGGAGGGTTTGAACTGGTCCATGCAGTTAACTCAGTTAAATCGGCGATAGAAGTGTTAGAGAAGTCACGAGTAGACTTCATATTACTTGATATTTTTATGCCTGAGGAGACTGGATTTGAGCTTTTAATGTATATTCGAAATCAAGAAAAAGAAATTGATATTATGATGATTTCAGCTGTACATGATATGGGAAGTATAAAAAAAGCATTACAATATGGAGTTGTAGACTATCTAATTAAACCATTTACATTTGAACGCTTTAAGGAAGCATTAACTGTGTATCGAGAAAAATTTACTTTCATGAAAGAACAACAAAAAATTAGTCAATCGGAATTAGATTCGCTAATTTTACAAAAAGAAAAAAGAGAGTCCTTTGACTATAAAGAGCTTCCGAAAGGATTAACAAAGCAAACATTGCAACTAATTTGGCAGCAAATCAAATCGCTTCACGGACAAGCATTTACAACAGATGAAATGGCGAAATTAGTAGGGGTTTCAAGAGTTTCTATTCGAAAGTATGTAATGTTTTTGACTGAAATTGGAGTTTTAGAGAATGAAATGGTGTATCAACATGTGGGAAGGCCGGTAAGTAAATTAAGGTGTATTGACCAAAAAAAAATAGACTTTTACGTATAAGCGACTTATTATAGGTCGCTTATACTTTTTTTAATTACAAAAGTAGTTACAAAACTTACAAAAACTATTTTTACTATTGAAAGCGTTTTAATATTGTTATTAAGAAAACAAGGGGGTGCCATATGGGAATTCAAAAGAATGTGGAAGCGGTATCATTTTCTGAGGGAAATGAGGTACAAAGAGAATCGTTCGCTTCTAAAATTATGAATGTAAAAATCGGTGTAATACCTTTACCGTTATATGTAGTATTGGCTGCTATTATTTATGGGGCATCTGTATATAATAAATTACCAGCAGACATGATTGGTGGATTTGCAGTTATTATGATTATGGGTATTTTCTTAGGTGACATTGGGATGAGAATTCCAATTCTAAAAAACATCGGTGGTCCAGCAATTCTTTCATTATTTATTCCATCGTTACTTGTATTTTTCAACTGGATGAATCCAGCTTCAATGGAAGCTGCGACTATGTTAATGAAAAAATCGAACTTTTTATATTTATATATTTCTTGTTTAGTAGTAGGAAGTATTTTGGGAATGAATCGTAAAGTGTTAGTACAAGGTTTCGTTCGCATGTTTATTCCTTTAGTAGTAGGAACGTTAGCTTCTATAGCAGTAGGCTTATTAGTAGGTTCACTATTTGGATTTGAAATGAAGCAGACATTCTTCTTTATCATCGTACCAATTGTGAGTGGTGGTATTGGGGAAGGGATTTTACCGCTATCACTAGCTTACGGTGATATTTTAAATGAATCATCAGCAACATTTGTATCACAGCTTATTCCAGCAGCTATTATCGGAAATATGTTTGCAATTGTGAGCGCAGGCTATATGAAGCGTTTAGGTGAGAAGAGACCTGAGCTTAGTGGGAATGGTGTATTAGTAAAAACAGATAATCAAGCAGAGTTATTAAAAGAGCAAAATACAGAAAAACCAATTGATTTCTCATTAATGGGAGCAGGGTTATTGATTGCATGTACATTCTTTATTTTCGGAGGATTCGCTTCTAAGTTTATCGGTATTCCTGGGGCAATCATTATGATTTTCTCAGCAGCACTTGTGAAATACTTTAAATTAATGCCAGCAAAAATGGAGCAAGGAGCATTCCATTTATATAAATTTATTTCAAAGAATTTAACTTGGCCGTTAATGGTCGGTTTAGGATTGCTATACATTCCGTTAAAAGACGTAGCAGCAGTTCTTTCTGTAGGATATGTTGTTGTTTGTGCATCAGTTGTTCTTACAATGGTAGCATCAGGTTTTCTTGTAGGGAAAGTGATGAAAATGTATCCAGTTGAATCAGCAATTGTAACTGGATGTCATAGTGGTTTAGGTGGAACTGGAGATGTTGCTATTCTATCAGCTTCAAATCGTATGGAATTAATGCCGTTTGCGCAAATTTCAACGCGTTTAGGCGGGGCTGCAGTGGTCGTAACAGCAACAATTTTATTGAAAATGTTTTCATGATCAAAACAAGCTAGCTATATTCGTATAGCTAGCTTGTCAAATTAAGGGGAGATTATAAGTATGTTAGAAAATCAAATTAATGAAAGATCATTGTTATTGCATAAAGAGTTAGTAGGTAAAATTGAAATTACAAGTAAAGTAGAAGTGAATACAGCGGACGATTTAAGTTTGACTTATACACCGGGGGTAGCAGAGTCTTGTAAAGCAATTGCAGCAGATGAGGAAACAGCGTATGACTATACAGCAAGAGGGAATATGGTTGCAGTTGTTTCAGATGGAACAGCAGTACTTGGTTTAGGGAATATTGGACCGAAAGCGGCTATGCCTGTTATGGAAGGGAAAAGTATTTTATTTAAGAAATTCGCGAATGTAGATGCTTTCCCGCTATGTTTAGGGACGACTGATGTGGATGAAATCGTTACCCTTGTGAAAAATCTAGAGCCTACATTTGCAGGTATTAATTTAGAGGATATTGCAGCACCACGCTGTTTTGAAATTGAAAAACGATTAAAAGAAGAAACGAATATTCCTGTATTTCATGATGATCAGCATGGGACGGCTATTGTCGTTTTAGCAGCTGTTATTAATGCATTAAAAGTTGTAAGTAAACAAATGGATGATGTGAAAATTGTTATTAACGGTGCGGGTTCGGCAGGAATTGCAATTGGAAAATTATTATTAAAAGCTGGCGCAAAACACATTACGTTAGTTAGTTTAGAAGGTATTGTTTGTGAAGGTGAAACATGGATGAACGAAGCGCAAATCGAAGTTTCACAGAAGACAAATCGAGAATATGTACGTGGAACATTAAAGGAAGCGATTCATCAAGCTGATATTTTCATCGGTGTATCTGCTCCAAACGTATTAACGAAAGAACTTATACAGACGATGAACGAGAAACCAATTGTGTTTGCAATGGCGAATCCAATTCCAGAAATATTCCCAGAGGACGCGTTAGAAGCTGGGGCAGCTGTAGTAGGAACTGGGCGTTCTGATTATTCGAATCAAGTAAATAATGTATTGGCGTTCCCTGGGATATTCCGCGGTGCGTTAGATGTACGTGCGACTGATATTACAGAAGAGATGAAATTAGCGGCAGCATATGGGATCGCTAACATAATTACAGACGAAGAGCGTAATGCGAATTATGTAATTCCAAATCCATTAGATAAAAGAGTTGTTCCAAGTGTTGCAGAAGTAGTAGCGAAAGCAGCCATTGATTCAGGGGTGGCGCAAATTACGAAAATGCCAAGTTATAGATAGTCAAAAGCAGTGCCTTAAAAAGGCACTGCTTTTTTTGAGATAAGAAATCAAAATAATGAAGAAGGGTAGAATTATTTATGTCCCTTCATTATTTATTTAATTCCATTGCAACTTGTTTACCATTTACTAAAACCTCAGTTACTGCTACGATCACTTCTATCATTTTTTTCATCTCTCATCTCTCCTCGCTTCATTTCTTACTTTAAGTATAAGAGAAGAGAGAGAATCCAACTATTGAAGTACGTGACGTAGAAATTACATTGTTGTAAGGAAGTGTTCCAGTTTGGTCACTTTATTCGGCAGTGATTACAAATTGATCATAATATCTTTCATTCACATATATGTTTAATACCCATAATCCAGATGAAGGTAGTGACATTACGAGAGGGAGTTCTTTTATTGTAGTATCGATTGTATTTGAAGTAGTCCAATTTGGTTCGGAAGTTTCCTTTGGAACGATTATTGGTGTTGGAAGGATAGAGCCTTGTTTTAAAGCAATAATAGATAGTTTTCCAGTTGGCATTTCAGGATCTAGGAAGAACCACATTATTTCATTTTGTTCATTTGCGATAATAGAGCTATCAGCCATGGCGATTTTTCCTTCGATGCCTTTTAACGGTATTTTTCCTTCTACGAATGATGGAGCTTCTTCCCAATTTACATCTTTTAAAACACTAAGATGAAAAAAAGAAGGTGCGTTAATTTGAGAAGATGACGTTTCTAGTACTTCTTTTTTAGGTACATTTGAATCTGGCTGCACTTGCGCGCAGCCAGTAATGAGGAAGGAGAAAAGTAGCATAGTTCCGATTTTTTTCATGGTGCCACACTCCTAATTTTTATTGTTAGTGTAATTGTATTTGCTAGCAGGCGGGACAATTCCTTTAAATCATAAAAAGAGGTCGTAAGTTTTGTACGACCTCTTTTGACATTTTCTATCCCGCATTAACGGGCAGTAAGACTCCCACCTCGAAATTCGGCGAATGCGAGGAAGTTAGGTGGGAGATCAACTGCCCGTAAAAGCCCGATTGGTTCAACTAATAATCAGTGGGGGATGGAACCTCCCCACTGATTAAAGTTTCACTTTATATTTGTTCAGTTGAAAAGGTTGGTTCTCTCTTTTTTTGAGGCATTGTTAAGAGAATAACAGAAAGAACGATACATACTCCGCCTAATAATTGATATGCTCCAAAGGATTCATTAAGCCAAGCGATTGAAACGATGGCAGCTACAAGTGGTTCAATGCTAGATAAAATACTTGTTTCTGTTGCTGCTAAATATTTAAGACTCCCGATATAAAGAAGGAAAGAAAGAGTGCCACTTATAATGATAAGAATAAGCATAGAAAAAGTTTGAAATGTGAAAGTTTGCGAAATCTGATTCCATCCAAAAGAACGATTACAAATAAGCAGTGCAATCCCTCCAATTAACATCCCCCAGCCAATTACTATAGTTGTTCCGCATTCTTTAATAAGAGAAGCCGGATGAAGGGTATAAAACGCAAAACCAATCGCTGTTAATAGGCCGAAAGTAATAGCTGCTTTAGATAAAACAATATTTTCAATTGAACCGTTTGTAATAATAAAGTATGTCCCTGTTAGAGCAGTTATAATTGCGAGTATTTGCATAGAAGCAGGGAATTTCTTTTGCTCAAACGCAACGTAAATGGTAATAAGAACAGGACCTAGAAATTGAAATAGTGTTGCCGTTACGGCATTACTAATATGAACTGTTTCGATAAAAGCGTACTGCGCACCAAGCATGCCAAGAATAGAGAAAATTATAAGTTGTATAAAGTGTTTAGGATGTTTCCAAATGTGAAATATGTTTTGTTTTTTAATAAGCAAGAAAGCCAAAATGAATATTCCTGCGAGTAACAGGCGAATTGTTAAAAAATCAATTGATGATACGTTCGTATGTTGAAATAGCCACTGAATCATGGGACCAGATAATCCCCATAGGGTAGCTCCTGTAATAATCATCATAAGTCCGATGCGTCTACCATTGTTCATTATCATGCATCTCCTCTCTAGTATTTGATTATTAATGTGTTACATGATAAAAGGAATTATATAGAATTTCTGGTACTGTAAAAAGTATCAGTTATGTATTTTTGGGAGGGGTCAGATGTTGTGTTAGAACTAACGCCTAATTTGAGTGCAAATAGTAAGACAGCATTGTATGTACAATTGTATGAGTATATAAAAAAAGAGATTAAAGATGGAACGATTCCGGCCTTTACGAAATTACCGGCTAAGAGGAAGCTGGCGACATATTTACAAGTGAGTAAAAATACAGTTGAAGCTGCTTATGAGCAACTTCTTGCCGAAGGATATATTGAGTCGATTTCTAGAAAAGGTTATTTTGTATGTGAAATCGAGCAAATGATTCATGTGGAAGGCAGCGAAGAGGTAATAGGAGAAGCGCCTTTTCAAGATAAGGAGTATAAATTTGATTTCACTCAAACGGGTGTGGATACTAATACTTTTCCGTTTCATGTATATCGAAAAATTACGAATGAGGTATGGCAATTTGAAAATAAAGATTTACTTTTTATTGGACATCCGCAAGGGGAGGTAAGTTTACGAGAAGCAATCGCGAGCTATTTGTATGAATCTAGAGGTGTACGATGCGTAGCTAGTCAAATTGTAATAGGAGCGGGTACGCAAATATTAGTAAAAACGTTATTTCAGTTGTTAAAGGGAAGTCGTTATGCGGTTGAGAACCCTGGGTACCATCGGAAAATGGTCGTTTTCGAGCAAGGGGAACAAAATGTACAAATGTTATCTTTAGATAGAGATGGAATTCGTATGTCACAGTTAGCGGATAGCCATGCAAATGTTGTATTTGTTACACCTTCGCATCAGTTTCCTTGCGGGATGATTATGCCAATTACGAGAAGAATACAGCTTTTACAATGGGCGAAAAAAGAAGAAGGAAGATATATTATTGAAGATGATTATGATAGTGAATTCCGCTATTCAGGAAAGCCAATTCCAGCGCTGCAAGGGTTAGATAGAGATGGGAAAGTAATTTATATGGGGACGCTGTCTAAAGCGCTATTGCCATCATTACGGATGAGTTATATGGTGTTGCCAAAACCCCTCATTAAGCAGTATCAGGAGCAATATTTATTTTACACACAAAGCGTTTCAAGAATGGATCAAGAGATCATTAGGAAATTTTTAAATGACGGGCATTGGGAAAAGCATATTCATAAAATGCGTGTTGTGTACCGAAAGAAGAGAGACCGTCTTGTTTCGGTAATAGAAAAATATTTTTCTAATCGCATTGAAGTAATAGGGGAAGATTCTGGCCTACATATTTTATTAAAAGTGCATAACGGGATGGAAGAGAAAGAATTAATGGAATCTGCAGCCGAAAGGAGTATTAAAGTGTATCCTGTTTCGATGTATTATAAGGAAGGGACTTCTCCCAAAAGTACAGTATTACTTGGATTTGCGACTTTATTAGAGGAAGAAATTGAAGAGGCCATTCAATTATTATATACAGCATGGTTTACAAGAAAGTAAAAAACATCCTCATAAATGGAGGATGTTTTTTTATTATTTTTCTTCATCTAGGAAAAGAACCATATGCTCTTCATCCCAATATTGTCCGTTATATTTTAATGAGCGTTCTTGCACACCAAATGTTTTAAATCCTAATGACTCATAAAGTTTTTTTGCACCATCGTTTCCGACAACAACATCAAGCATAACTTGCTCTACTTCTAAAGATTTAGCAAGCTCAAGACATTCTTTAATAAGTGCTTTTCCCGCTCCAAGTCCGCGTGCTTTTGGAGACACGTATACTGAACCAATTTTCGCTTTATGTTCTTGTTTTACATATGGTTTCGTTTCCAGTGTTGCAACTCCGATTAATTCTCCATCTTTAAATGCACCTAGTGTATAGTTTTCATCTTGTGCTAATTTTTGGGCTTTATATTCAATAGCACACTCTTTATTAATAATATCTTCATAAGAAGAGCTGAAAGCTTCCGGGTTTTGTTTTAACCCTTCTACTCGAAGTTCTAAGTAAATTTCTGCTTCGTCTTTTGTTAATACATGGATATCCAATTATATCACCCTCCAAATCTTTGACAGTTGTACCTATATTTTATATTGAAATAAGAATAATTTCAAAAGCTTAGCTTATATGAGCTGGTTTTATAAATAAAATAGCACCAGTAGTGTTGACTACTACTGGTGATTTCACACATATATTATTCAAATGGTAATTCAATTATAAATTCTGTTCCGACTTCTAATTCGCTTTTAACTTCGATAGAACCATCATGAAGTTCTACAATTTCCTTTGCAACAGCTAGTCCGATACCTTTTCCTCCCGTAGCTCGTGTTCTAGATTTATCGACACGGTAAAAGCGATCGAAAATGTGTGGGATATCTTCTTTTGGAATACCTTCACCTTCATCTTGTATACTTATTGTAAAGGTATTTGCACTGGTTAGTACACGTATTGTTATAGAAGTGTTTTCTGGCGAATGTTGATAAGCATTATGCAATAAATTTAACATCACTTGTTCCATACGCCTTTCATCTATACAAACTTCTAAATCATTTTTACAGTATACATGAATTTCTATTTGTTTGTTGGTTAATGTTGTTTTTGTTTTTTCAACCATGCGTTCTAAAAATGGTCTCAGGAGCATTTTTTGTTTTTTAATAACGAATTGATGTTGCTCTAATTGTACGAGCATAAATAAATCTTGTACGAGATCAGTTACACTATCGGTTTCATCCTCGATGATTTGTAAATACTCTTCACGTTCTTCCTTCGTTAAAGAATTCCTCTTTGCCACTTTCGCATAACCTTTCATATAAGTTAGTGGAGTTAGTAACTCGTGCGCTACACTGGCAAGAAATTCGTTTCGCTCTTTTTTCATATACGTCAGTTCACTAGACAGTTCCTCAATGGTTGTGGCTAAACTTCCAAGTTCGTCATTTCGTTTAATCCCTAATTGAATTGGTTTGTTTAATTTTGACATTTTTTCTGTTGCTCTCTTCATCTTTATAAGAGGATCTGTAATAACTCGAGAAAAAACAAAGACAGAAATAGTTGTTAAAATAAGTGTCAAAATACTCACGATAATGAATTGATTCATGAGTCTAAGTAGCATATCTTCTAAGAAGGATGTTTTTAAGAACATGTGTAATTTACCTTGAAAGTCTTTTGTGTCAATTGGTGTTACTGTTGAGATGAATTTTGATTCTTTCCAATTCTTTTCTACTATTAATCCCCCCTTTTTAACTGGGGGGATTTTACAATGAAGTTGTTTTTGCATATCTTTTGTTACTGTTTCTGAGGCCGAAGTGATTTTTCCATTACTGTCAGTTATAACAATGGCTATATCAGAATTAGTAAGTGCTTCTGTTTCCATTAAGTCTTCAGCGGCATCTTCAATAGAGAAGCCAGAAGAGGCAGGGCGGTTGAGATGTTCAGCATGTTTTTTTTGCTCAGCGTATTTGCCGTATTTGCTCCATTTTGCACGCCGTTCAATCGTATCACGATAGCGGTTTCCCTTCTCTAAAAGAGCAATGGTTTCCTCTTCAACACGCATTTTTGAAAGACTTTTATAAAAAGATACGAAAGCGATTGTCTCAATACATAAAGCTAATATTAAAAAGTATGTCCCAACTTTAAGGGAAAGTCTGCTCATTTTCTCACCATACCTTATTTCATATAAAGGGTCAGTGGTCTACTATTGTCCACTGATCAAATTAATTATTCGCTTTTCCATTTATATCCAACTTTATAGACAGTTTCTAAGTAATCTTCAACTGGAAATCCTTTTTTGCGTAACTTATCCCGTATATTACGAATATGTGAATCGATAGTTCTGTATTCGATATCTGTTTGATAGCCCCAAATCTTCTCGATTAAATCGTCTCGGCTGTAGGCACGGTTTGTATTTTGTAAAAATAGTCCGAGTAACGAAAATTCAATAGGAGTTAGTGAGATTTTTTCATTATAAACTGTAACAGTATGTTTCGTTTTATCCCACTCAATACCATTGAAGCTAACAAAGCTATCTTTCTTTGTACGACGTAATATAGCCTCGATTCGCGCGACTAATACATGTTCATCGAATGGTTTTGTAATATAGTCATCTGCTCCCATGGTCAGGCCTTTGACCATATCATAATTTTGGTTGCGAGCTGTTAGCATAATAATTGGAACGTTGGAAATTTGACGGATTTGATAGCAAGTATCCCACCCATCCATATTTGGCATCATAACATCTAATAAAATAATATCGAAGTCCTTTTGTTCGATTAATTCTAGCGCTTCAAGGCCAGAGGTAGCTTTCATACAAAAATAGCCACGAGGGCTTAAGAACAGATCTAATAATCGTAACATACGTTCTTCATCGTCTACTAATAAAATTTTCACCATAATCTTGTGCACCCCAAACTCTTCATTCTACTTGTATAGTTTACATGAAAATAATAAAAAACTCTTTTTATGTGATTGAATGGATGGCTGATTTTTTCAATCAGGGCAATTGACATAAAAAATGCACTAGTTTTGCACAACTATTTTTTATAATAGAAAACGTAGCGACACAAATACCCTATGTTGCGACATAACGTCATGTCATTTTATTTATAAAATGACAATTCCATTCTATTGTGTATGTGAGATAGAGAGGGTTTTCGTATTCACCTCGCATCGGATAAGAAAAATTTCCTATCTCACACTTTTTTTAATATAAAGGGGATTGTACACATGAGTAAAAAAGTAGAACATTTACAAAAAGAAAAGCAAGATCGTAATGCGATTGTAATGTGTGTTGCGGTATCTATGCTTATTATGATAAGTTGTGTAAATAAATTTTTCGGGATTTTATAATAGAAAAAAAGCTTATTGCTTCTTAAGAAGCAATAAGCTTTTTTAATGTTTTCTATATAATAAACCAAGGTAGAATTGCCAGTCCAGAAGTTACAATTGCTGTAGCAAATATTAAAAAGATAGCTTGTTTGTTTTGTTTCATGTTACATTCTCCTCTACATATCAATTGCATGCTATACGTTCATGAAATACTCAGCGGAAGATGGATCATCCCCACTGAGTAAAGTCACACTTTATATTTTTAGTATAACGAATGGAAAGGATTGGAACGATTGATAAAGGTGACATGAAGATTACATTGTTGTAATGAAAAAAGCATCTTAATTAATAAGAAGATGCTTTTGAAAAATTATATTAAAATGTTAATTATTTAAGAATAAAACCATATGCTCTTCGTCCCAATATTGGCCATTATGTTTTAAGGACCGTTCTTGCACACCGTAAGTTTGGAAGCCGAGGGACTCATATAATTTTTTTGCAGCAGTGTTATCAGCAACAACATCAAGCATGAGCTGTTCTACATGTAATTTATCGGCATTTTCAATAATCGCTTTAATTAAAGCTCGTCCTGCACCGAGACCACGCGCTTTTGGAGAAACAAAAACGGAGCCGATTTTTGCTTTATGCTCTTGCTTAATAAATGGCTTTGTTTCTAGAGTAGCAATACCGACTAAATCATTATCTTTGAAGACACCTGGAGTATACTTATCCGGATTGCTTAATCGCTTTGCCATAGCAGCGACAGGGTTTTCATGTTTAAGAACATCTTCATAAGAAGAGCTAAAAGCCTCAGGGTTTTTCGTTAAACCTTCCATACAAACTTTCAAATAAATTTCTGCGTCCTCTGTTGTTAATAAGCGAATTTCCATAGTTGTAACCTCCTAGATTGATTCAAATTTAATTCATTAACTTTGTAAGATTAAGTTTAGTTAAATGTATTCTGTGACTATTCTTTCTTAATTTGTAAAAGAATGAAGAGATTATGCTACTATGTTTTTATTTTATTTATGTAATGAAATTATATATTAACTTCATTAACTATTCAAGGATTTAATATATTACATTTTTATAACTAAAATTCCCGCTTTGTAAAGGAGTCATTTTTATCCCACTATTCGTGGGAGTCGGGTTGCCCGTAAAAGCCCGATTGGTTTGGGCTAATAATCAGTGGGAAGGGAAAAACCCTCCACTGATTAAATTTTCACTTTCTTTTACATAGTCAATCGTTTATTTTGTAGCCATCGATTCGTTCTGGATGTGTATAAATATTGCAAGATCCATTTCGAATAAATCCTACTACGGTAATACCTAAATCATGGGCGAGTTGCAGAGCTAGTTTAGTTGGAGCTGATTTAGATAGAACAATTTCGCAACCTATTTTTGAAACCTTTAACAAAATTTCAGATGAGATGCGTCCGCTAAATGCAATGATTTTCCCTTGAACGGATATATTGTTTCGTAAACAATGACCGTATATTTTATCTAGCGCATTATGTCTTCCGATATCCATTCGTGCTAAAAGAATGTTTTTTCGATCACATAGAGCGGTATTATGCACACCACCCGTTTGGCGAAATGTAGTTGAAGATTGTTGTAAGGAAGTCATTAGGTGAAAACATTCTTCCGGAGTAATAGTTATATGTATATCATGTAACTTCTTTGCTTTTGCTGCATCGTTGATGAAAACAAAACCTTGTCTACTTTTTCCGCAACAAGAAGTTACGTACCGTTTATTATATAAAGTTTGATAGAGCGGATTAATTTTTGATGATTTTACATGGACAATTCCGTTTTCTTTTTGGATCCATAATTCTTCAATATCTTTATAAGAAGAAATAATCCCTTCAGAAATTAAAAAACCGATTACCATATCTTCAATGTAATTAGGAGTGCATACAACCGTTACGTATTCTTCGCTATTTAATTTAATTGTAATAGGAGATTCTGTAACAACCTCATCGGTTTGTTTTGAAAATGTACCAGATTGATAGCGTACAATGGTATATGTTTCTTGAGTAGGCCCCATATTAAATTCCCCTTTATATATATTTTTCTCCATATTTATCATAAAACATCGAAAAAACAAAAGCATCTACTAGTAAGAAGATGGCAGATTATTTTGGTTATTATTGTATATGTACGATATAATAGATTTGTAGAATAGCGACATTTTCAAGCTTTCGTAGTTATACCTTATAACATCTAGAATCGACTTCAAAGGAAAGTATTTCAACAGGGCGTTTCAAAAATATGTACAGCAACGCATTTTTGAAAACGGATTCATAATTGTGTTGTACAGTTAGTTGTAAGGAGAGGGGAAACTATGACAGAACAGACAGTCCGTGTAACCGTTGATGGTAAAGAATTTTTTGCATCAGGTGAAAAGACGATACTCCAATTATTTAACGAAAGTAATTTAGAACATCCTCAAATTTGTGATGTACCAGAGGTAGATCCTATTCAAACTTGTGATACATGTATTGTAGAAGTAGATGGAAAGTTAATGCGTGCTTGTTCAACAAAGTTGGAAGATGGCATGCATATTGAGAGGCAATCGGAACGTGCGAAGGAAGCACAAACTGAAGCGATGGATCGAATATTAGAGAATCATTTATTGTACTGTACGGTATGTGATAATAATAATGGTAACTGTAAAGTCCACAATACAGTAGATATGATGGGAATTGAAGAACAGAAATATCCATATGAACCGAAAGTAAGTGCATGCGAAGTGGATACGTCGCATCCATTCTATCGATACGACCCAAATCAATGTATTGCTTGTGGGCAGTGTGTAGAAGTATGCCAAAATTTACAAGTGAATGAAACTTTATCGATTGATTGGAGTTTAGACCGCCCACGTGTTATTTGGGACAATGGTGTGAATATAAATGACTCGTCTTGTGTTAGCTGTGGGCAATGTGTAACAGTTTGTCCTTGTAATGCATTAATGGAAAAAACGATGCTAGGAGAAGCTGGATTTATGACTGGTTTAAAACCAGATGTGCTAAATCCAATGATTGATTTTGTAAAAGATGTAGAGCCTGGATATAGCAGTATTTTAGCAGTTTCAGAAGTAGAGTCCGCGATGCGTAAGACGAAAATTAATAAGACAAAAACAGTGTGTACATTTTGTGGTGTAGGTTGTTCATTTGAAGTCTGGACGAAAGATCGTCAAATTTTAAAAGTGCAACCTGTTTCAGATGCACCGGTTAATGGTATTTCCACATGTGTAAAAGGCAAATTCGGATGGGACTTTGTGAACAGTGAAGAGCGTATTACAAAGCCGTTAATTCGCCAAGGAGATATGTTTGTTGAGGCTTCATGGGAAGAGGCTCTTGAAGTTGTTGCATCTAATATGCAACATATTAAATCAGAATATGGTAGCGATGCGTTTGGGTTTATTTCTTCTTCGAAAGTAACAAATGAAGAAAACTATCTTATGCAAAAACTAGCTCGTCAAATATATGGAACAAATAATGTAGATAACTGTTCCCGTTATTGCCAATCTCCAGCAACAGACGGTTTATTTAAAACTGTCGGTATGGGCGGAGATGCTGGAACAGTGAAAGATATTGCTGAGGCAGGTCTTGTTATTATTGTTGGTGCAAATCCAACAGAAGGACATCCTGTACTTGCAACTAGAGTGAAACGTGCTCATAAATTACATGAACAAAAACTAATTGTCGCAGACCTTCGTAAACATGAAATGGCGGAGCGTGCTGATATATTTGTTCACCCGAGTCAAGGGACGGATTATGTATGGCTTGCTGGGATAACGAAATACATTATCGATCAAGATTGGCACGATAAAAAGTTCATAGCTGAAAATGTAAAGAATTTTGATGAATATAGCAAAATGCTAGAGAAATATACGCTTGATTATACTGAGAAAATTACAGGGATTTCTAAAGCTCAGTTAAAAGAAATGGCTCGTATGGTATATGAAGCAGATGGTACTTGTATACTTTGGGGAATGGGTGTAACTCAAAATACAGGAGGAAGTACAACGTCGGCAGCAATTTCAAATTTACTTCTCGTTACAGGTAACTACCGTCGTCCTGGTGCCGGTGCGTATCCGTTACGCGGGCATAATAACGTACAAGGTGCTTGTGATATGGCGACATTACCGAACTGGCTTCCGGGTTACCAAGCGGTTTCAGATGATGTGCATCGCGCGAAATTTGAAAAAGCATACGGTACTACCATTCCGAAAGAACCGGGATTAAATAATATCGCAATGTTACTTGCGGCCGAAGAAGGAAAACTGCGTGGTATGTATGTTATGGGAGAAGAAATGGCTTTAGTAGATTCAAATGCCAACCATGTACAACATATTTTAGCGAATTTAGACTTCCTTGTTGTTCAAGATATGTTCTTATCGAAAACAGCTCGTTTTGCCGATGTTATTTTACCGGCAGCACCAAGCTTAGAAAAGGAAGGAACATTTACAAATACAGAGCGCCGTATTCAAAGATTGTATGAAGTATTGAAGCCACTTGGTGATTCTAAGCCAGATTGGTGGATTTTACAAAAAGTAGCTCGTGCACTGGGCGGAGACTGGAATTATGGAAGTCCAAGTGAAATTATGGATGAAATTGCATCGCTTGCCCCGTTATACTCACAAGCAACGTATGACCGTTTAGAAGGCTGGAATAGTTTATGTTGGGGTAGCCATGATGGTAGTGACACACCATTATTATATGTAGATGGATTTAACTTCCCAGACAAACTAGCACGATTATCACTAGATGAATGGATTCCGCCAGTTGTAGCACCAGATGAGTACGATTTACTATTAAATAATGGCCGTATGCTAGAGCATTTCCATGAAGGGAATATGACGAATAAGTCGGCTGGTATTTTATCTAAAGTGTCTGAAGTATTTGTTGAAATTTCACCTGAACTTGCTAAAGAACGCAATGTGAAAGATGGTGGTCTTGTAGAGTTAGCATCACCATTTGGAAAGATCAAAGTACAAGCGCTTGTTACAGATCGTGTAACTGGAAATGAGTTATATTTGCCGATGCATGCGACAGTAAATGAAGAGGCAATCAATATTTTAACAGGAACAGCAACAGACATTTATACGTGTACACCAGCTTATAAACAAACAATGGTGAAACTGCGCGTATTACGTGAAAAAGGAAATCGTCCGTTACCATCTTCAAACCCGAGAGATAAAAAACGTCATCCGCAAAATGGTGTTGAAATCGAGAATAAGTGGCAAAGAAAACAATACGTATCACTTGTGGACCAGAATTAGGGGGCGGAGATCATGGCAAAAGAGATTACTTTAATTAAAAAGAAGATTGTAACAGAAGAAGAAAAAAAACAGCAAGTAACAGATGAACTGTTAAATGATCTAGCTGAAAATAGAGCAGCAGTAGAAGAGACGATGCAGCTATTAGCGCAGTTGCAAAAAGCTGGAATTTTAGATGCAGCAATTAGTTTACTTGCTGCAAAAGAAGATGTTTCCAAAATAGCTGTTGAACAATTGAATCGTGAACCAGTAAAAAACGCATTAAACAATATGATGGGGGCAGGAGAGGCATTATCTTCAGTGGACCCAGAAATAACGAAACAAATAACATCTAGTTTAGTCACTGGATTACAATTTGCAACGGATGAGCTGAAAAATGGAAAGAAAACAAAAGTGATGGATTTCTTTAAGGTATTAAAAGATCCAGATATCAACAGGGCGATTACATTCGGTTTTAGTTTCTTAAAAGCATTTGGACAAGGACTAGAGAAAAAATAGAGTGAGTGAAAAAAGTGATGGGATTAGCCATCACTTTTTTCATTATATGTATAAGAGTGTTCATGTTAAGCGGAATATATTATTATTAAAAAGATGGATTGGAACTGGAAATGTGGAATCCATCTCAAATACCGTTTTAGAATTTGGAGGAATATATGCAACACCGTAAAAAACTATCTATACCAGGAGTAATGGGACATTCCTTTCAAACAGTTAGATTTGCTTTTTGGAATGTATTAACCTTTCAACTTGTTTATAAATTATTAGCAGCGATTGTATTTGTCCCGCTATTTGGGATCATTTTTAATAAGTTATTGTATTTTGGTGGTTATGCAAATGCAACGAACGATGAATTATTAGCGTTTTTAAAGACACCATACGGCATCTTGGCAATCGTAATTTTGTCATTGTTAGCACTGTTTCTTATTTTTACGGAATTTGCGGTACTTATTATTATTTCGTATTTTGCTCATAAAAGACAAAAGGTGAAATTACGTCCGATTTTATATAAAACGGTAACGTATTTACCTACTCTTTTCACATATTGCTTACCAGGATTTATTTTATATGCTGTCGTATTATTACCTCTTTTAAATATGGGATATGAAACGGCATTAATTCCGCAAATTCAAATTCCTAACTTTATTACAGGAGAACTCTTAAAGACAACGATGGGACAAGTTGGTTATTACACGTTCTTTGCTGTAGTCGCGTATTTGAACCTTCGCTGGATTTTTGTTCTACCTATTGTCGTTTTAGAGCAAAAAACATTTCGCGTGGCAGCACGCAAAAGTGCAGCTTTAGTAAAAGAAAGCTTTTTTAAAGTACTATTCTTTTTAGTAGGTTTTTTCATTTCAATAGGGATTGTGTATATTGTATTTTGGGGAATATATTTATTGTGCCTATGGGGTGTGTATGAATTTACAAACCCTAAAGGAACATTCGCATTGTTAGCTGAATCAACAATGTCTGTATTCCTAACAAGTACATTGTATTTATTTAGCTTTATCGTGACACCATTTTATATTATGGCGATTACGCGATTGTATTTGCAAAAGGTTCCGGTTGAAGATGTTTTACTAGAAGAAGGATTAGACTATTCAAAATCGAAAGCAGATAAATGTTTCTTCCAAAAACATCGTTGGAAATTTATTGGTGTATATATTGTGGGAATTATTACTGCTGGAATGGTCGTTGCCTTCATTGTGACCTTTATTTCAAACACATATAAAGAACCAATTATTATGGCGCACCGTGGATATATATCAAAAGGTGTAGAGAATACGAAAGAAGCAGTGCAAGGTGCCATTGATGCAAAAGCAGACTATGCTGAAATAGATGTCTTGCAAACAAAAGATGGCGAACTAGCAGTCATACATGATTTGAAGTTGAAACGTCTTGCGAATGCGAATGTGCATGTATCAGATTTGACGATGGATGAGCTAAGGGAGCTTACTCTTAGTCAAGATGGGCTCACAGGAGAAATTAGTACATTAGATGAGATTATTAAGCTTTCAAAAAATAAAATAAAACTCAATATAGAAGTGAAGCTTCACGGTAATGAGAAGGACTTCGTAAATAAAGTATTAAAAGCAATTAAAGATAATGACTTTGAGAAACAATGCGTTATTCAAACATTACATTATCCCCTTATTAAAGAGTTTAAGCGTGCAAATCCAGATATAAAAGTAGGATATATACTGTATGCAAGTAGAGCTAACTTAAAGAATGTGAAGGCTGATTTTTATGTAGCAGAAGAATACATGTTAAATAAAAAATTAGTAAAAGAAGCAAGGAAGTTAAATAAGCCAATTTACGTATGGACAGTAAATGATATGGAAAGTTTAAAGGCATATTATAAGTTAAACGTAGATGGTATCATTACCGATTATCCTGAAGACGCACGTGAAACAATTAAGATGTTAAAAGAACAAGAAGCTGAAGAAAGCGATATATTTGATAAAATTACAGAAACGACAGAAGACTTGTTTTCAAAATTATTTATAAGTTACCCAGCTGCTGGCTAAATGCTAGTAGCTGTTTTTTTATGAAAAGAATATATTTCTAAAGTATTGTACAAAGTAATAAGTGTATATGTATACGTAATTACTTAGTTTTTTTACATTGTTACGTTATTGTCAAATAATAAATAATAACTATGCATTTTGAATGGATATAATAGAAATAGAGTGATAGATGATGAAGTGGTACGCAGAACTCAATAGAATCAATGTTTTATATATTTACACTATTCTAAATATATAAACTTTAAAAAAATAGTATGTTAGCGTTTTCATAACTTTTAAGTTATGCTAGAATAAGGACATAAGTTATTAATTATTTAAAAAAGAAAAAAGAATTCCTTTTTTCTGTTAATTATAAGGGGGCATTTCATTATGCGTATTGGGGTACCAGCAGAAATTAAAAACAACGAAAACCGTGTGGCAATGACACCAGCAGGTGTTGTACATTTAGTTCGTAACAATCACGAAGTATTCATTCAAAAGGATGCAGGTGTAGGATCTGGTTTCACAGATGCTCAGTATGTTGAAGCGGGAGCAAAAATTGTTGATACAGCTGAAGAAGCTTGGAACATGGAAATGGTTATGAAAGTTAAGGAACCAGTTGAAAGCGAATACAAACACTTCAGTGAAGGTTTAATCTTATTCACATACTTACACTTAGCTCCAGAACCAGAATTAACAAAAGCGTTAATTGAAAAGAAAGTTGTTGCTATCGCATATGAAACAGTACAATTAGAAAACCGTTCATTACCATTACTTGCACCTATGAGTGAAGTAGCTGGTCGTATGGCTGCACAAATCGGTGCGCAATTCCTTGAGAAAAACAAAGGCGGTAAAGGTATCTTACTTGCAGGTGTTCCAGGAGTTAAACGCGGTAAAGTAACAATTATCGGTGGTGGACAAGCTGGTACAAATGCTGCTAAAATTGCAGTTGGACTAGGTGCGGATGTAACAATCATCGACTTAAGTGCAGAACGTCTTCGTCAATTAGATGACATTTTCGGAAACCAAGTAAAAACTTTAATGTCTAATCCTTACAATATTGCAGAAGCTGTAAAAGAATCTGATCTTGTAATCGGTGCAGTATTAATCCCAGGTGCAAAAGCGCCAAAACTTGTAACAGAAGAAATGATTAAATCAATGGAACAAGGTTCTGTTGTTGTAGATATCGCGATTGACCAAGGTGGTATTTTCGAAACAACTGACCGTATTACAACTCATGATAACCCAACTTATGAAAAACACGGCGTTGTTCACTATGCAGTTGCAAATATGCCAGGTGCAGTTCCACGTACATCAACTCTTGCATTAACAAACGTAACAGTACCATATGCAGTACAAATTGCTAACAAAGGCTACAAAGAAGCTTGCCTAGGCAACTCTGCATTATTAAAAGGTATTAACACATTAGAAGGCTACGTAACATTCGAAGCAGTTGCAGAAGCTCACGGTGTAGAGTACAAAGGTGCTAAAGAATTATTAGAAGCAGAAACAGTATCTTGCTAATAGAAGCATTATACAAAACAAAATCGAACAATATATAAAACAACATGATAAGAGCTAAGAGATAATACCTCTTAGCTCTTCTTGGTAAAAGGGGGCATTCATCGTGGCCAACCTATTCAAAAAGAAATCCGTTACGCAATTGTTAGGGGAAAGTAAAAGTAAAACTTTGACGAAAACGCTAGGGGCATTTGACCTAACAATGCTAGGGATTGGTGCGATAATTGGTACAGGAGTTCTAGTATTAACGGGATTAGTAGCAGCAAGAGATGCTGGTCCAGCAGTTATTTTTTCATTCATGATTGCAGCAATTGTTTGTGGATTTGCAGCTTTATGTTATGCAGAGGTTGCATCTGCACTTCCTGTTTCAGGTAGTGTGTACACATATTCATATGCAACAATTGGTGAGTTTGTTGCCCATTTAATGGGGTGGACATTGCTATCCGTATATGTCGTAACGACTGCCGCAGTAGCTGGTGGATGGACGGGTTATTTCAATAACTTAGTGAGTGGATTAGGAATTGAAATTCCAAAAGCATTGTTAACGATTCCATCGCAAGGTGGTATGGTGAACTTACCAGCAGTTATCGTTACGTTGGTGATAACTTGGTTATTATCACGAGGTACAAAAGAAAGTAAGCGTGTGAATAACATAATGGTATTAATTAAAATTGGTATTGTTGTTTTATTCATTGCAGTTGGTGTATTCTACGTGAAACCAGAAAACTGGATACCATTTGCACCGTACGGCTTAAGTGGAGTCTTCGCCGGAGGAGCAGCAGTATTCTTCGCTTTCTTAGGATTTGATGCATTAGCAACTTCTGCTGAAGAAGTGAAAAATCCACAACGTGATTTGCCGATTGGTATTATTGCTTCATTAGTCATTTGTACAATCATTTATGTTGTAGTTTGTCTCGTTATGACAGGTATGGTTTCTTATAAGGAATTAGATGTACCTGAAGCGATGGCATATGTATTAGAAGTTGTAGGACAAGATAAAGTGGCTGGTGTAATTGCTATTGGAGCTGTAATTGGTATTATGGCTGTAATTTTCGCATACATCTACGCTACGACACGTGTATTCTTCGCGATGAGCCGTGACGGTTTATTGCCAAAATCTTTCGCGAAAATTAACAAGAAGACAGAAGCACCAACATTTTCAGTTTGGTTAACAGGAATTGGTAGTGCTTTAATTGCCGGATTTATCGATTTAAAAGAATTGTCGAATTTAGCGAATATTGGAGCGTTATTAACATTTGCGATGGTTGGTGTAACTGTCATCATTCTTCGTAAAACGCATCCGAAATTACAACGTGGATTTATGGTACCACTTGTACCAATCTTACCGATTATTTCAGTTGCAAGCTGTCTATTCTTAATGGTAAATCTACCGTTAAAAACATGGATATACTTCGGTGTTTGGTTAGCAATCGGAGTGGTTGTATACTTTGTTTATTCGAAAAAACATAGTCATTTAAAAGACGATGGAAGTTCGCAAGATAGTTTAGAAAAAGCTAATTAAAGGGATATAAAGTTAGTAAGCCTTGTGCGTCTAGGGAGCGCGCAAGGCTTTTTCTTTTGGGGAAATAAAGGAGACCAATGTTATGTTGTCGAATTTTTATGTCGGAATATAAGAAGGGGTGGAAAGATGGAGACGAAAGTTGTCGTTGGAGCAGAGGGATATAATAATAACCCAGGTTGGTTACATACGAATGAAGAAGAATTAAATTTATTAAAAAGAGAAACGTGGCTTAATAAATTTCAGCCTAATTCTTTATCAGTAATTTTGGCTGAACACGTATGGGAGCATTTATCGTATGAAGAAGGTATAGAAGCAGCTAAAATATGCTATGAATTTTTACAAGATGATGGTTACATTCGTTGTGCGGTACCAGATGCATTTTTTCCAAATGAAGAATATCAGCAAGGTGTGCAAGTAGGAGGGCCAGGTCCATTAGATCATCCGGCTGCAAGTCATAAAATTGTACATAACTATAAAACGATTGTATCTATGTTTGAAGTAGCGGGTTTTCAAGTAAAATTGCTAGAGTATTGCGATGAAAATGGAGAATTTCAGTATAATGATTGGAATGAGCAAGGAGGTTTTATTTATCGATCGAAACGTTTTGATTATAGAAATCAGGATGGTAAATTAGGATTCGCTTCGTTAATTGTGGATGCAGTGAAAGTTAATAAATAAGAAAAGGATGTGCGATAGCTTTCGTGCATCCTTTTTGTATGAAGAGCATGATAGATGCGGAGAATATTTATGGGTTTATTTTGAAATGTGAACGAAATTGTCAAAAAAATCTTACGGATTTTATTGACACATATGAATAGACGCTCATATAATAAAAGTATAAGATATATGAACGATTGTTCATATGTTCAATTAAAGAGGTGAGCTATAATGGCTGGAAATAAAATAGAAACGCAACAGGAAGCATGTTCTCAAACGGTAATTCACGAGGAAATCGTGGATCAAGTAAAACAAACAATTCCGACTGATGAAAGTTTAAGTAAAGTAGCAGAATTATTTAAAGTATTAGGTGACCGTACACGTACGAGAATATTACATGCATTATTTGAAGCTGAAATGTGTGTTTGTGATTTAGCTTATTTATTAGGAATGACGCAATCTTCAATCTCACATCAGCTTCGTGTATTAAAGCAAGCAAAGCTTGTAAAGAACCGTAAAGAAGGAAAGGTAGTTTATTATTCATTAGCTGATCAACACGTAATTCATATCTTCGAGCAAGCGTTTGAACACGTAAACGAGGAAGAATAAAAACGCGAGGAGGGAGAACGATGGCAGAAGCATTAGTGAAAAAGAAACTTATGCTAGAAGGTTTAGATTGTGCAAATTGTGCAATGAAAATTGAAAAAGGTGTTGGGAATATAGAAGGAGTAACGTCTTGTTCCGTAAACTTCGCAACAAAAACGATGCTTTTAGAAACACCGCAAAATAAAGAAAATCAAGTTGTTACGGAAGCGAAGCAACTTGTTACAAAATTAGAGCCGCATATTAAAGTGCAAGAAGAGCAAAAAACAAAATTAATAAAAGAAGTGTTTGTATTAGAAGGTTTAGACTGTGCAAATTGTGCAATGAAGATTGAAAATAAGGTAAAGGAAATGCCAACAGTTTCAGAAGCGACTGTTGATTTCGTATCAAAGAAATTACGAGTAGAAGTTACGAATAAAAGAGAACTTGAATCGACTGTGCAAAATATAAAAAATGTTGTTCAAAAGTTAGAGCCAGATGTAAAAGTTGTTCGTGAAGAGGAAAAGGGACACGACCACGGTCATAATCATGGTGATGGAAATGTGAAAAAGATGATAGGACGATTAGTATTCGGTGGAATTTTGACAGGAATTGCTGCATTAGCCGGATTACCGCAAATGATAACAATTCCATTATTCGTCCTTGCGTATTTATTAATAGGTGGAGATATCGTTTGGAGAGCGGTAAGAAACATAACTCGCGGCCAAGTGTTCGATGAAAACTTTTTAATGGCAATTGCAACTTTAGGAGCTTTCGCGATTCAACAATATCCAGAAGCGGTAGCAGTTATGCTATTTTATCAAGTAGGGGAACTGTTCCAAAGTATTGCAGTAAATCGTTCTCGAAAATCAATTACGTCATTAATGGATATTCGTCCTGACTATGCGAATGTGAAAGTTGGAAACGAAACGAAACAAGTATCACCAGAAGATGTGCAAATTGGTGAGTATATTATCGTAAAACCAGGTGAAAAAGTACCGTTAGACGGGAAAGTAATTGAGGGAACATCAATGATGGATACTTCAGCGTTAACAGGTGAGTCTGTACCGCGAGAAGTGGAAGTTGGTAATGACGTATTAAGTGGTTTTGTAAACCAAAATGGTGTATTAACTGTTGAAGTTACAAAAGAGTTCGGTGAATCGACTGTATCGAAAATTTTAGACTTAGTACAAAATGCAAGTAGCAAAAAAGCGCCAACAGAAAACTTTATTACGAAGTTTGCACGTTATTATACTCCTGTTGTAGTTATAACAGCGGCAATAATGGCATTTATTCCACCACTTATTTTAGAGGGTGCTACATTCTCCGATTGGATTTACAGAGCTTTAGTGTTCTTAGTAATCTCTTGTCCATGTGCGCTCGTTGTATCGATTCCTCTTGGATTCTTTGGCGGTATTGGTGGGGCATCTAAAAGTGGTATTTTAGTAAAAGGAAGTAACTATTTAGAAGCATTGAATGATGTGAAATATATCGTTTTTGATAAAACAGGAACATTAACAAAAGGTGTCTTTAAAGTTACGAAGATGGATCCTAGTGAAGGTACTACAGCTGAAGAACTATTAGAATATGCAGCATTTGCAGAAGTATATTCAAATCATCCAATTGCACAATCTATTCGAAAAGCATATGGAAAATCAATCGATGAAAATGCTATTGAAGACTATAGTGAAATTTCTGGTCATGGTACGGTTGTAAAAGTACAAGGAAAAGAAATTTTCGCAGGTAATGCAAAGTTAATGAAGAAAGAAAATATTACATTTAAGCAGCCAGAAACAGTAGGTACACTCGTTCATGTTGCTGTAGATGGTAAATATGCGGGTTACATCGTTATCTCTGATGAGGTAAAAGAGGATTCAAAACAAGCAATTCAAAAGTTAAAAGAACTAGGTATTAAGAAGACAGTCATGTTAACTGGTGATGCAAAATCAGTTGGTGCAGCTGTTGGTAAAGAATTAGGTTTAGATGAAGTTCATGCCGAATTATTACCACACCAAAAAGTAGAAGAAATCGAAAAAATTGATGCAGCAAAACGCGGTAAAGAAAAGATTGCATTTGTTGGTGATGGTATTAATGATACACCAGTATTAGCACGAGCAGACGTTGGTATTGCGATGGGCGGTTTAGGGTCAGATGCAGCAATTGAAGCTGCTGACATCGTTATTATGACTGATGAGCCTTCAAAAATTGTGACAGCAGTAAAAATTGCAAAACGTACACGTAGCATCGTATGGCAAAATATTATATTTGCATTAGGGGTAAAAGGGTTAGTGTTATTACTCGGCGCCTTTGGTATTGCAACAATGTGGGAAGCAGTCTTCTCAGATGTTGGTGTGACGCTACTTGCAGTTTTAAATGCAATGCGTGTACTGAGAGTGAAAGATTTATAAAAATAAGAGAGGGCGCGATTACGCCCTCTCTTATTTTTATTATTTTACTGTGTTATTGAGGATGACTGTTGGTAACGTAATATTGAAAAAAACAGAGAAGGAGAAACTTCTCTGTTTATTTTTGTATATTTTTCGCAACCTTTTCTCGAACAGTTTGAATATAATTCATTTTATGATCCCAACATTCTTGGCTTAAATCGACAGGGTACTCTTCAGGGTTTAAAGTTCGCATATACTCTTCCCAAAATAGTGAGAGGCTGCGTTCGTTATATTTTTGGATATCTAATATATTGGGTAATTCATACGTTCTTTTACCGTTAACGAAAATATCTTGATGCAGTTCGCGTGCTTCAAAGTTTGTTACGAATTTACTTATATATGTGTGAACAGGATGGAACATTTTTAAACGTTCTTCTTTTCCAGGTTCTTCTGACTCTAACGCAATATAATCGCCTTCTGCATGATCGTTAACACGGTTAATAATACGATAAATTCGTTTAAGTCCTGGAGTGGTAATTTTTTCAGGGTTAGATGAAATTTTAATTGTATCATTTAATTTTCCGTCAGTATCTTCAATAGCGACTAGTTTGTAAACAGCCCCTAATGCTGGTTGCTCAAAGGCTGTAATCAGCTTTGTGCCAACACCCCATACATCAATCTTTGCCCCTTGAGATTTCAAATGCATAATCGTATATTCATCTAAGTCGCTAGAAGCGATAATTTTTGTGTTTGTAAATCCAGCTTCATCAAGTTGTTTTCTTGCTTCCTTTGATAAATATGCCATATCACCACTGTCCAAGCGAATGCCATAAAAATTGATACGATCCCCGAATTCTTTTGCGACACGAATCGCATTTGGAACACCAGATTTCAAAGTGTCGTATGTATCGACGAGAAATACGCATTTTTTATGTGTTTCAGCATATTTTTTAAACGCAACATATTCATCACGATATGCTTGAACGAAAGAGTGGGCATGTGTGCCGGCTACAGGGATGCCAAAGCGTTTCCCTGCCCGAACGTTACTTGTAGAAGAGAAACCGCCAATGAAAGCAGCTCGTGTTCCCCAAAGGGCAGCATCAAACTCATGAGCACGTCTTGTACCGAACTCTAAAAGCTCATCGTTATTTGCAGCGTGCTTCATACGTGCAGCTTTTGTAGCAATTAATGTTTGGTAATTTACAATATTTAAGAGGGCGGTTTCAATTATTTGTGCCTCGCCAAGTGGTGCATCGACACGTAATAAAGGCTCATTATTAAAAACAACTTCGCCTTCTTGCATACTACGAATTATTCCAGTGAACTTCATATTTTGTAAATAATGAAGGAAGTCTTCTTCAAATTGCAGCTCGGCTAAATAAGCGAGATCACTTTCGGTAAAGCTGAAATTTTCTATGTACTCTACAATTTTTTCAAGCCCAGCAAAAACAGCATAGCCGTTTTCAAACGGAAGCTTTCGAAAGTATAGATCAAAAACAGAACGGCGAGTATGAATACCATCTTTCCAATATGTATAAGCCATGTTGATTTGATATAAATCTGTATGTAAGGCGTAACTATCGTCTTTATAATGATTCATTGCGAAAACACCTCCGTAATTTGGTTATAGTATACCAATTTTTCCCCTTTCGTAGCAAAGAAGTAATAGGGGATTGAAGTCAAGAGAGAAAAAAATGAAATAATGCATATTTTTTAGAAAATTTACATTTATCAATTTATATTTCTTTAGATTTTATGTATTATTAGAGTAATGGGGGTAATGAGAATGGAGGAGGACAATGCAACAAACATTAGAAAAAATAGGCAAGCAAGTCTTTTATAAACGGCTACAGCAAAAAATGACACAAGAAGAATTATGTCAGGGCATTTGTTCTGTCTCATACTTAAGTAAGATCGAAAATGGAAAGATTGAAGCATCAGAAGAAATTCTACAATTGCTCTGCACAAGACTAGAAATTGCTGTGACAGATTTGAGAGATGTAGAAGAAGATGTGAAGGTGAAGTTGGACGAGTGGTTGAATGCACTAATTCATTTGGACAAGCAACAGGTAGAACGCATATATGAAGAGTTACAAGGTGAAATAAAACATGTTGTAGATTTTGAAATTATAAATTATTATAAACTGCTTTATACACGTTATTTAATTATGAAAAGGGATTTTCCTGCTGTTGAAGAAGAGTTAGAGAGCTTAAAGAAGATGTACAAAAAGTATTCACCATTCCAGAAATTATTATATACGTATAGCAAAGGGTTATATTATTTTTTACAACATAAATATAAGAGGGCTTTGGAGTACTTGGCTCGAACAGAAGTAATGGCAAAGGAACAAGGTTATCACGAAAATGGAATATATTTTAATTTAGCTCTTGTTTATAATGAATTAGAAGTTGAACATATGACTTTACATTTTGCTAATGTAGCGATGGAAGGATTTAAGAATGAATATAAGTTCCGTTATGTGATAAATTGCCAATTACTTATTGCGCTGAGTTATATACAAAAAAAACAATATAATGAAGCGCTATCTATTTATAACAATATTTTGAGAGAAGCAAATTCTTTCGCTGATAAAGAAAGCATAACAGCTATTGCTTTAAATAACTTAGGATTCTTGTACTATAACTTAAAAGATTATGCAAAAGCTAAAGATTATTATTTGCAATGCTTACAGTATAAGAAGGAAGAGGATTTAAATTATATTGATGCAGTATATGAGATTGCTTTACAATGTATTGAATTAAAAGAATTTGAAGAAGCGAAAGATTGGATCGGTAAAGGGATAGATGTCGCGAAGAGGGATGAAAAGTATAAAAGTATGCTATATATACTTTTAATGCTTAAGTATAAATACTTTGAAACTAAAGATGTTTATAAAAAATTTTTAGAAGTTGAGGCAATCCCATTTTTTAGAGGTGAAGAGAATAAAAAGGAATTAAAAATGGTTTATTTAGAACTAGCAGGGTATCATGAAGAATTATTAGAGTTTCGAGAAAGTAATAACTATTATAAATTAGCAATTAATTTATTAGAAGAAAAGGGAGGAAAATAATATGAAGAAAATAATTATTAGTGCTTTGGCTTTGGTAGCTGTATTAGTGGTATTGGAACCGCAATATGCTTGGACATCGGATATCTATGGTCAAGGAGAGAAAGTAGTTGAAGTGATAAACTCTTAATAAAAACCCCTTTCCAAACGGAAAGGGGTTTCTCATTATTTGTTCCCTAAAATTCTACAAAACTTGAGAAAAAAGTTATTTGAATTTTTAGTATATTAATAGTGGAAACATAATGCTAATATGAAATTACTCTTTTTCAAAAATTTTTTATTAGGGGGAAGGTTATATGAAAAGGAAGAGTTTAGCATTAGTGTTAGCAACAGGAATGGCAGTTACAACGTTTGGAGGGACAGGCTCTGCGTTTGCGGATTCTAAAAATGTGCTCTCTACGAAGAAGTACAATGAGACAGTACAGTCACCTGAGTTTATTTCTGGTGATCTAACTGGAGCGACTGGCAAGAAAGCGGAATCAGTTGTGTTTGATTACTTAAACGCGGCAAAAGGTGATTATAAGTTAGGAGAAAAGAGTGCGCAAGATTCTTTCAAAGTGAAACAAGTGAAAAAAGACTATGTCACTGATTCAACAGTAGTACGTATGCAACAAGTTTACGAGGGAGTACCTGTATGGGGGTCTACTCAAGTAGCTCACGTAAGTAAAGATGGTTCTTTAAAAGTACTGTCTGGAACAGTTGCGCCTGATTTAGACAAGAAGGAAAAGTTGAAAAACAAAAATAAGATTGAAGGCGCAAAAGCAATTGAAATCGCGCAGCAAGATTTAGGGGTAACACCTAAATATGAGGTGGATCCAAAAGCGGACTTATATGTATATCAAAACGGTGAAGAAACAACATATGCATATGTTGTGAATTTAAACTTCTTAGAGCCAAATCCAGGAAACTATTACTATTTCATTGAAGCAGAAAGCGGTAAAGTGTTAAATAAATATAATAAACTTGATCATGTAACGAATGATGATAAGTCACCAGTTAAGCAAGATGCTCCTAAACAGGAAGCGAAAGCGGTTGTAAAGCCTGTAACAGGAACGAATAAAGTGGGAACTGGTAAAGGTGTATTAGGAGATACGAAATCGCTTAATACAACGTTATCTGGATCATCTTACTACTTGCAAGATAATACGCGCGGAGCAACAATTTTCACATATGATGCGAAAAACCGCTCAACATTACCAGGAACATTATGGGCAGATGCAGATAATGTTTTCAATGCAGCGTATGATGCAGCGGCAGTAGATGCTCATTACTATGCAGGTAAAACATATGATTACTATAAAGCTACATTTAACAGAAACTCTATTAATGATGCGGGAGCGCCATTAAAATCAACAGTTCATTACGGAAGTAAGTATAATAATGCATTCTGGAACGGCTCACAAATGGTCTACGGAGATGGTGATGGTGTAACATTTACTTCGTTATCTGGTGGCATTGATGTAATTGGCCATGAATTAACACATGCTGTTACGGAAAACAGTTCAGATTTAATTTATCAAAATGAATCAGGAGCGTTAAATGAAGCAGTTTCTGATATTTTTGGTACGTTAGTAGAGTATTATGATAACCGTAACCCAGATTGGGAGATTGGTGAAGATATTTATACACCTGGTAAAGCGGGAGATGCACTTCGTTCTATGAGTGATCCTGCAAAGTATGGTGACCCAGACCATTATTCTAAGCGTTACACTGGTTCAAGTGATAACGGTGGAGTTCATACAAACAGTGGAATTATTAACAAACAAGCTTATTTATTAGCAAATGGCGGTACGCATTCTGGTGTAACTGTAAATGGTATCGGCAAAGATAAATTAGGTGCAATTTACTACCGTGCAAATACACAGTATTTCACGCAATCTACTACATTTAGCCAAGCGCGTGCTGGCTTAGTGCAAGCAGCAGCTGATTTATATGGTGCTAGCTCTGCAGAAGTAGCAGCAGTTAAGCAATCATTTAGTGCTGTTGGTGTAAACTAAGATATTTCTATTCGTAAGATATATATTAATAGAATATACTTCAAAAAATAAAGAAGGAGCCTATGCTCCTTCTTTATTTTTTTCTCCATTTTTTCCACAAATAAAATAATCCAACACAACCTGCGATTGTAATAATCCATTTCGCTTCATTTGTTCCGTTAATGACATGATATGCAGAATATACTTCAATCAATAAGGCTGGTACTTTCCCTATTGTACTGGCAATACTGAAAGAGAGTAATGACATTTTGCCGAGAGCTGCAAATAAAGTAACGATACTGGACGGAATGAAAGGAATAAAACGAAAAGATAGGACGAGTAGAAATGCCTCTCTGCCTTCTACGTAAAGAAGACGTTCTACCTTTGGATACTTATTTACTTTATCGTGAGTGAACTTTTGAAGGCCTATGCGATAAATATAAAACGAGATAATAGCCCCTAATGCCTCACCTGAGATCGAAATGATTGTGCCATTTGTTACACCGAAGAGCTGTATATTAATGGCGGTCAAAAAAATACTAGGGATAAAACCTAAAAGACTGATGATGATGTTTATTAAGATACTAAGTGGAATTGCGATTGAATAATAGTCTGTTAAGAAGTTTTGAATTGTTTCAGCCATTTTATAAAATCCTTTATCTTTTTTTGCATTACACCATATTTCCATTGTATAGGCAAGTGCAAATTTACATAATGTAGAAAATAGTTGATAGAAAGGGGTTTGTATACCTTATATAGGTATTGGGTATACAAAAGTAGGGGTATATTTATTATATTTAAAAAACACTCCATAAACCCTATATTTAAAGGGTTTATGGAGTGTTGTGATTGGTATTTTTATCTGGGAAATAATAAGAAAAACATGGGGGTATATTTTAAGGAGGACGAAAAACAGTGATTTGATGAAAGGGGGGTGGAAAATATAGTGAAATGAATGAGTGATTTTAAAATTGTATATACTTTTCTTTGTGAAATTGACTTTTAGTGGAGTTACGATAATAATCATGGAAGAGGTGATACGATGAAACGACTAAGTAGTCTTTTCCTAAGTAGTTTATTAGCACTAATGCTGATTTTAAGTGGATGTGCAGGAAAAGAACAAAAAACAGAAAAACCAAAAGAGGATCATTCTACATCAGTAGAAAAAATTAGTGATAATATTTTAGATGAAATGGAAGGGCCACCTAAAAATGGTCATACGATTGAAAGGCATGTAGGAAAATCAGAAGAGGATTTGAAGAATCGTTTGAAGACAGATAAAGTTTCAGCGGCAAGTACATACTATGATAAGGAAACAGCGACAAAGGCTGTGAAAGATAGTTTAAAACAACATGATAAAGAAATTCAGGATTGGTTGAAAAACTCTAAAGAGGCTCGCCTTGTATTGAATACAACTCATTCATTCCCAGTTGGAAAAACAGTAATAAAGAAAAATATGAATGTAAAAGACAAACTAGTAAAGACTGTCACTGTTTTAGCGAGAGATAAATCAGGAGATCTAGGATTTAAGATTATTACTTCTTATCCATCAGATAAATAAAGGGGGGAGTATATATGTATCCAACATTACAATACTTTCTTAAATCGTACTGTACGTTAAGTATTCATGAGGATGAAATAGTAAGCGTGATGGAAGAGTTCATAGAGCAAGAAGACGAAGAAATTGTTTTGAAATTACGCGATGAATTAGTAAATATGAAGAAAAAGAACGCGTGGGAAGAAGCGTGCGTATTAGCTGCGAAGCAAGGGAATCGTATGTGGTCTTTAGAAGAAACGAAAGACCATCTTGAAACTTTTTTACTATTATTGCAAAAGAAAAAGGCGTGAGTAGATCACGCCTTTTTCTTTTGCTTTTTGAAATTTGTCCGTTTGATATTATCTTATTGTTTTGGGGCACTTTTATATACGCTTTTTGAAATTTGTCCATTTGATATTACTTCACCGTTTTGTGTTACTTTTTTGTACGTAACCGCTGTTATTTTATCACCAGTATTACTAATTACTTGAGAAGAAACTTCAACATTTTTACCAGTATTTGTACCGAAAATACGTGTAGTAATACTGCCGCCATTTGAAAATGCTTGAATGTAAATATGCTTACCTGTATTGTTTTTAAATTTTAAATCCGGACCATAATCTGCCACTGCTGCATCTTGCCCAAGTGGTAAATAATTTACGGGCATAGAATGATTGCTTCGAGAAACAATTCCTAAATCTGCCCTTAAAGCTGCACTATATAAAGTACTACTTACTTGGCAAACACCTCCGCCTGCACTTTGTATAACTTTACCTTGTGAATATACTGCTGCGGATTTATAGCCATTTGCAGCATCAGTTACGCCAACACGGCCATTAAAACTAAACGTGTCATCAGGTGCAACAATAACTCCACTTAAAGTATTAGCTGACTTGTTTACGTTATAGGACTGATTTCCATTACGGCCAGCCATTGGGGTAGAGTATTCAGCAATCACTTCTTTAATCCCCATCTGTTGTATATCTTCTGTAGAACGTTCAGGTTTTATTAGAGTAACTGGTAATGCAACATCGGATGTGCCAGAAGTAATAGCTGCGCTTGTTAAATCGGTTAATTTTCCTTTATTAATTTTTTCCCCATTTTGACTTTGGCTAATATTTACTGTAGAGCCTTCAACACTTAATTCGGCGTTGACAGGATTTTTTAATGTTTCATTATATTTATCCTTTATAAAGGTTTCATAAGTTGTTGTATTTAATTGTGGTGTTAATTTATAGTCACGTTTTACTTCACCGTTTTCAGCTTGCTTACGCATGTTGTAACGATTCATTACGTTCCCTTCTTGCTCTTTAAAGATATTGTCGACAATATCCTTCTCTTTATAATCTACTCCTAAATCTTTCCATGTGTAATTTTGTTTATCATTTTGGAATACGTAGTTAAGAGATTTTTGATTTAATTCATTCACCTTTTGATTAACAATAGCTTGAATATCTGCTTTATTTTTTCCATCAAGAGAAATACCTTCAAATGTAGTGTTTGGTAGTGCAGTTGTATTTAGTTGAGTATTTAATTTGGATACATATTGATATCCACCAACACCACCAACACAAAGTAATATGCCACCAGCAATAGCGGAACCAATCAGTATTTTGCTTAGCTTCATTTATTTCCCCCCAGAAAAATTTGTATAAATATATGTATTACATTTTTTGTATAAAAATGATGAAAATAACATTATGTACGTACTAGTATACTATTATTTTCACTATGTGTGTAATGTTTTCATAAAAAACGTTACACTGCTGTAATAATTGTCTCTTTTTGTCACAATATGCATGAGAAATATGTTGAAAATTATAATAAAAAGGCTGCTTAGAAAGATCTAGCAGCCTTTTTATTATAATTTTTTATGCTCATTTTTATTCGTAACACCGAGATGTTCTTGAAGTGTTGTCGATATATTATTAACACTCTTTTCGTTTGGAACGTAATAATAAATACCACCTATATATTTATCAGTACCTTCCACTTGCAATTTATCCATTTTTAAATTTGAACCCATTGAATTTTTTGCAATAGTCATCATATCATCAAAAGTTAAATTTGTTTTTAAGTCTGTATCGACAGCATCTAATAGGCTTCCGATTTTATTAATGGAATTGAGAGATAGGGCTTTTTCAGCAATAGCCTCTAAAACAAGTTGTTGTCGTTGACCGCGCATATAATCACTATCAATATGACGAGTTCTAGCTAGTGCAAGTGCTTCTTCTCCATTTAAATGTTGACGCCCTTTTTTTAGGTGAATTGCATCTGCTTCGTCGCTACTGTTTTGTTCTGTGAACTCAACTGGAACGTCGACAGTTATACCACCTAGAGAATCAACGATCTTGATAAAGGATTTGAAATTAAATTTTACATAGTAATCAACTGGGACATCTAAAAAATTTTCTACTGTATCAATTGTGCTGTCTACACCACCAAATACGTGTGCATGTGTAATTTTATCATATTTATCACGTGATTTAATGTAGACGCGTGAATCACGTGGAATGCTGACTAATTTAACCGATTTATCATTTTTATTAATTGTTGCAAGTAATAATGCATCTGTACGAGTCGCTTTTCCGTAACCTTTTTCCCTGATATCACTTTCATCAACACCCATAATCAGGACAGAAATATTGTCAGTCATAGGTTTAACTGCTTTTTCACGTTTGCTGGATTTATCTCCTCGGCCGAGTTCAGAATAGGCGTTGCTTAAGACGGATTTTGCTTTACTGTATATATGGAAGGAATAGCCTCCTGCTCCCATTGCTACAATAAGTAAGGGAATAAGAAGGAACCAAAGTAGGCGCTTTTTCTTGGAACGTCCTTTTTTGGCTCGAGTTTCGTTGTTAATGTCGGATTTCATCATTTTTTCTCCTTTAAAACAATCAAAGTGTATACATCTAGAAGCGTATTAAAACACATAAAAAATATTGTACGCTAAATAAAAGGTATTGTACATGTATAAAAAATAGATGTCTTGATTATTTATCCCGCATTAACGGGCAGTAAAACTCCCACCTCAAAGTCCAGCGAATGCAAGGAAGTTAGGTGGGAGATAACTGCCCGATTGGTTCAACTAATAATCAGTGGGGGATAGCCCCCTCTGATTAAAGTTTCACTTTATAAGACATCTATTCGTTATTGTATACAAAAGACAGGGATAAGAAAATGATAAAATTTTACCTAATTAAAGCATAATACTTACAATAATCGCAGATAAAATACTAACAAGAGTAGCGCCGTATAGTAATTTTAGGCCGAAGCGGGCAACAACATTTCCTTGTTCTTCGTTTAACCCTTTTACCGCACCGGAAATAATTCCAATGGAAGAAAAGTTGGCAAAAGAAACGAGGAAGACAGAAATAATACCAACTGTACGGATAGAGAGAGTGCTGGAAATTTTACTAAGATCCATCATTGCTACAAATTCATTTGTTACAAGCTTTGTTGCCATAATGCTACCCGCTGTGACAATTTCAGAACTTGGTACGCCAATAAGAAATGCAATAGGGGCGAATACATAGCCTATTAGTTGTTGGAAAGTAATGCCGAATATAATGAGGAATAGGTCATTAATGCAACTCATTAATGCGACGAATCCAATGAGCATAGCGCCGACGACAATAGCTACGCGAAAACCATCAAGAATGTATTCTCCAAGCATTTCAAAGAAACTTTGTTTTTCCCCTTTTATTACCAAAATGTCTTCCTCATCGTTAACGTCGTAAGGGTTAATAATGAGTACGATAATAAAACCACTAAATAAATTGAGAACGAGTGCGGTTACTACATATTTTGGTTCAATCATTGTCATATAGGCACCGACAATGGACATAGATACTGTTGACATAGCAGAGGCGCAAAGTGTATATAGTCGATGTTTTGGAATTTGGGCTAATTGTTTTTTAACCGTAATAAAAACTTCTGATTGGCCGACAATAGCGGAAGCGATGGCGTTGTAAGATTCTAATTTCCCAAGACCGTTTATTTTACTAAGAAAGAAACCAATCCAATGAATAAAGAATGGTAGTATTTTGAAATGTTGTAATATACCAATTAAGACGGAGATAAAGACAATCGGTAATAATACGTTAAGGAAAAATGGCATTTCCCCTTTATTTGCAAGGCCACCAAATACAAAGTTTATACCACTGGCAGCATACTCAAGTAGCCTCGTAAACAGGCTGGAAATTATCGTAATAAGTATGAGACCAATTTCTGTATTTAATAATAAATAGGTTAAAATTACCTGTATAATAAGCATGATGAAAATTGGTTTAAATTTAATATGCTTTTTATTGTTGCTAGCAATGTAGGCAAGGAAAAAAACAACGATAAGTCCAACGAAAAAAGTGATAAATTTCATAATAAGCCCCCTAAAAGAGATATTCTGATATATATGTTTTTCATTTAAAGTGAGAATATGCATGTTTGGTAAAGAGAGGAATAGAGGAATCATGAATATATGTAGAGTACATCACGTTGCAATTATTTGTTCAAATTATGAAGTGTCAAAGGATTTTTATACACGAATATTAGGTTTCAAAGTGAAGAATGAAGTATATAGAAAGGAACGAAATTCGTATAAGTTAGATTTATGTGTAGGAGGAGAGTATCAAATTGAATTATTTTCATTTCCAAGTCCGCCTGACCGCGCAAGCTTTCCAGAGGCTGTTGGACTTAGACATTTAGCTTTTGCGGTTACTGATATAGAAGATGCTGTTAAACATTTAAACCGATGCGATGTTGAGACGGAATTGATACGTGTTGATGAGATAACGAGAAAAAAATTCGTCTTTTTCCAAGATCCTGACGGTTTGCCATTAGAATTGTATGAAGGCTGAAAATTGGTGAATTTTATATAGGGTTGCTTTCAAGTAAATGAAGAAACTAAAGTGAAACTTCTTTATTTAAAGGAGGTGTAACTTTAGCTAAGAAAAGCTAAAGGACATATGTGGATATTTTAAAATTATTGATGGTAGCTGTTCTTATTGCGCTGACAGGTTTCTTTGTAGCTGTAGAGTTTGCAATTATAAAGGTGCGTAGCAGTCGTATCGATCAACTCGTTAGTGAAAAAAGACGAGGCGCATTGGCAGCTAAAAAAGTAACTTCAAATTTAGATGAGTATTTATCGGCATGTCAGTTAGGAATTACGATTACTGCTTTAGGGCTCGGGTGGTTAGGAGAACCGACGATTAAACATTTACTCGAACCGCTGTTTTTAAAATTGGATTTATCTCCTGCAATTGCAAGTACAGTTTCATTTATTATTGCATTTGCAGTTATTACGTTTTTACATGTTGTAATTGGTGAACTTGCTCCAAAGACTTTTGCAATCCAAAAAGCAGAGCAAGTTAGCTTATTATTATCAAAGCCCATTATTTATTTTTACCGAGTTATGTATCCATTTATTTGGGCTTTAAATGGCTCTGCGCGATTTGTGACAGGCTTATTTGGTTTACATCCGGCTTCTGAACATGAAGTTGCGCATTCTGAGGAGGAACTAAGATTAATCTTGTCTGAGAGTTATGAAAGTGGCGAGATTAATCAAACTGAATTTAAATATGTAAATAACATCTTTGAATTTGATAACAGGGTAGCAAAGGAAATCATGGTACCTCGTACTGAAGTTGTTGGTTTATATGAAGATGAGCCTTTTGAGACACATATTAAAGTAATCGCACAAGAAAAATATACGAGATATCCAGTATTTGGTGAAGATAAAGATGAAATTATTGGGATGGTTAATGTAAAGGACTTATTTATTCGTTATATGGATGGTAATCGAGATGAAGAGTGTTCGATTACACCATATACACGTCCAGTTATTGAAGTGTTAGAAAATATCCCAATCCATGATTTATTATTGCAAATGCAAAGAAGGCGCATTCCATTAGCTGTATTATATGATGAATATGGTGGCACAGCAGGGATTGTTACATTGGAAGATATTTTAGAAGAAATTGTTGGAGAAATCCGAGATGAATACGATGAAGATGAGCATCCACCTATAGAACATATAAGTGAAGTGTGTAAAATTGTAGAGGGGAAAGTGCTTATTAGCGAAGTAAATGATTTATTTGGCATACATTTGGTCGCTGATGATGTTGATACAATTGGTGGTTGGATTATGGTACAAAAGCAAATCGTTGCTGAGGGGGATATTATTGAGAAACACGGCTTTTCTTTTAAAGTTCTTGAAAAGGATATGCATCAAATTAAGCGAGTTGAAATAAAGAAAGTAGAAGAATGAATGGATTTTCTATTATATAAACTTTAATAAAAAGTATATATAGAAAAATAAATGTTTGCGCTTTCAAAAAGGGTGCTATATAGTGAAGGTGGATACTGAAGAATTCTTTTAATGATACTCGTATTTTATAGGGCGAATTCTTTAGATAAGGATTTAGAATGAAAAGTATAGGTGATGAAAAATGATAGCAACGAAGGATATACGTATAGAAAAAGATTTTTTAGGTGAAAAGGAAGTACCGAGTTTAGCTTATTATGGTGTACAAACATTACGTGCCGTAGAAAACTTTCCTATTACAGGATACCGCATTCATCCGTCACTCATTACGGCAATGGCAATTGTAAAGAAAGCGGCAGCGCTTGCGAATATAGATACAGGTTACTTAGCTAAAGATATCGGGCAAGAAATTGCAGAAGCTGCACAAGAGATTATGGATGGAAAATTCCATGATCAATTTATTGTAGACCCAATTCAGGGCGGAGCAGGTACTTCAATTAATATGAATACTAATGAAGTAATTGCTAATAGAGCGTTAGAACGTATGGGATACGAAAAAGGTGAATATGCGAAAATTAGCCCAAATACTCATGTGAACATGGCCCAATCAACAAATGATGCGTTCCCAACTGGGATTCATATTGCAACTCTTATGATGCTAGAAGAACTTCTTGTTACAATGGAAGAACTTCACTCTGCTTTTCATGATAAAGCAAAAGAGTTTGATCACGTCATTAAAATGGGGCGTACACATTTGCAAGATGCAGTTCCAATTCGCCTTGGGCAAGAATTCGAAGCATATAGCAGAGTGCTAGAGCGTGATATAAAAAGAATTAAACAGTCTCGTCAACATTTATACGAAGTTAATATGGGTGCGACAGCTGTCGGTACGGGATTAAATGCAAACCCTACTTATATAGAACAAGTTGTGAAGCATTTACGAACTTTTAGTGGTTTCCCTCTTGTTGGTGCAGAGCACTTAGTTGATGCGACGCAAAACACAGATGCGTATACAGAAGTATCTGCATCACTAAAAGTATGTATGATGAATATGTCTAAAATTGCAAATGACCTTCGTATTATGGCGTCTGGTCCACGTGTTGGATTGGCGGAAATTCAATTACCAGCTCGTCAACCAGGTTCATCTATTATGCCGGGTAAAGTAAATCCAGTTATGGCAGAAGTAATTAACCAAGTTGCTTTCCAAGTAATTGGAAATGACCATACCATTTGCTTAGCGTCAGAAGCTGGACAATTAGAGTTAAATGTAATGGAGCCGGTATTAGTATTTAATTTAATTCAATCCATCAGTATTATGAACAATGGATTCCGTGTATTCCGTGAATATTGTATTAAAGGAATTACAGCGAATGAAGAGTTGCTTAAGCAATATGTTGAAAAAAGTGTTGGAGTTATTACAGCAGTGAACCCTCATATTGGTTATGAAGCAGCTTCTCGCATTGCACGTGAAGCAATTGCGACAGGAAAATCTGTTAGGGAGCTATGTTTAGAACATGGTGTACTTACAGCAGAAGAGCTTGATATTATTTTGGATCCATACGAAATGACGCATCCTGAAATTGCTGGTGCTTCTTTATTAAAGAATAAAAAAATGTAATGTAAAAAGCACCGATCCATTTGGATCGGTGCTTTTTTTTAGAAGATATTAAATACAGCGTTTAATTGAAGTAAGCTAATAACAGCTAAGAAGATTAAACTGTATTTCATTGCTGTTTTAAATAAGGCAGATTCTTGACCAACTAGTCCAACTGCTGCACAAGCAACTGCTACAGATTGTGGTGAAACCATTTTTGCCATTGTACCACCTACTACGTTTAATGCAACGAGTGTAGAAGGAACGATGTTTAATTGATCTGCAGTTACTGCTTGAAGTGGTGCGAATAATGAACCACTTGATACTACTGATCCTGTAATGAATACGCCAATCCATCCTAAGATTGGAGAAAGAACTGGGAATGCATTACCAGTAGAAGAGAATGCAAGTCCAAGTGTAGATGACATACCAGAGTAGTTCTCTACGTAAGCTAAAGCGATAACGCTACAAATTGTATATACTGGAGCTTTTAGTTCTTTCATTGTTTCAATCATTAGTTCTTTAACCATTTTACCTTTTACGCGGTAAACGATAAGTGAAACGATAATTGCTAGTACGATCGCAGTAGTTGTAGAAGAGAATACATCGAATTTGAAAATCGCTGCGAAAGGTGTATCAGCTTTTGTAATTGGTGCAGTTTTCATAACCGCATTATGAAGACCAGGGAACTGAATGTTAAATACTAAGTTTGCCAATGGACCATCCGGAGCAAATAAAGCTTTAATCGGTTTTAAATTAAAGATTGTTACGAATGCAGTTAAGAATACGAATGGAGACCAAGCATATAAAATTTGATTGAATGTATGAGATTCTTTTTCTTCTTGTTTTTCTTCTTTAGCGGAAGATTTTGGCTGCCAAACACGTAAGAATAATGCAAGAGAGACCATACTTACAACGGCTGCGAAAATATTAGTAAGTTCTGCACCTAAGAAGTAAGTTACAAGGAACTGAGTAATGGCGAAAGAGACACCACTTACAAGAATACCTTGCCAAGTTTCTTTAATACCTTTAATTCCATCGACCATTGAAACAAGTAAGAAAGGTAAAATAATGCTAATGAATGGTAAAATATGAACAGTTTGACGACCTATAGTTAATGCGTCTAATTGAGTTAATTGTGCAGGTACTGTAACTGGGATACCCATGGCACCCATAGCACCACCAGCGATGTTAGCTACTAAACAAATACCGGCTGCTTTTAATGGATTAAAGCCCATACCTACAAGTAATGCAGCTGTAATAGCAACTGGAACCCCTAGACCAGCTGCGCCTTCTAAGAAAGCACCGAAAGAATAAGCGATTAATAATACTTGTAAACGTTGATCATTTGTAATGCTTGAAATACTATCGCGAATTATGTTGAATTGCTCTGTTTTAACAGTTAATTTGTAAAGGAAAATGGCTGCGATAACGATAGTACAAATTGGATAAAATCCAGATAAAACACCGAATCCGGCAGATGCTAGAGCTACAGTTGCGGGCATTTTATAAACAAATATAGCAAGAATAATAGCGACGATCACACTATAAAGCCCAGCGATGTAACTTTTCATTTTGAGTCCCATTAAACAAATGATGAAACAGAAGATTGGAAGTGCTGCGATTAGTGCAGATAACCAAATATTGTTTAATGGGTCATAAATTTGTGTCCAAGTACTCATAATAATGACAACTCCTATCTATTATATGTGAAGAAATTCACATTATTTGTGAAACTATTCACAATCAACTTACATGCTTAGTATATTCTCCTTCAACACTATTGTCAACGTGAAAAAGTATAATTATTCCATAATAGTGTTAAAAGTAACATTTTGTTCATAAAGTGGACAAAAAGCGTAATCAAATTGATTTGAATACGCTTCTATAAATTATTTACATATTCTTTCATTTTTTCATATGTCATTGGTCCTACATGCTTATATTGAATGACACCGTTTGTATCGATGACAAAAGATGTTGGAATGCTGATGATTTGATATGCGGCACTTGCCTGTCCTTTCTGATCTAATAGGACGGGGAAGGTATATTTGTTTTCTTCAAGAAATTGTTTTACATTGTTCGGGTCTTTTTCAGTAGCTGTCGCATTTACAGCGACAATTTCAATCCCCATATCTTTAGTATCATGATAAAACTTTTCCATATCAGGCATTTCTATTTTGCATGGACCACACCAGCTTGCCCAAAAATTCAATATTACTTTTTTTCCTTTATAGTCTGTAAGGCGAACTTCTTGACCAGTGGTTGTTTCCAGAAGGAAATTGAGGGCAACATTGCCAACTTCAGTTCCAACTGGGGTGTTTGATTTTGAAGCTATATCTTCTTTGTTGTCTAATAGGAAGTGATCGATAATAGTCCAGCTAACCGCAATGCTAATTAACGCAATAATAAACCATTTTTTAATATTACATCATCCTCCTTACTTAAATTTCCTTTTTATCGTAACAAAGTGGTTAAATATGGTCAAATTACTTTACGATAGGTTATCAATTATAGACGATATTTTACAATATCATTACTGTACATTTCAGTGAGGTGAAAATATAACAAAAAGCCTGATAAAACAACGTTTGTAAGCAAAGTATTGCGATCCCTTTGTTTTGCTTTTTTATTGTATCATATAGTATAATATTCAAAATCAGGTGGGATTTTTTCTTGAACTGTGTGCTGATAAAAGTCGGAAAATTTTCTCAGCATTATAGGTTGATAAAGTTATGTCGTAACAGGAAATATAAGAACAGATATATAAATAAATAATAAAGAAAATAAAAAACGAAAATGAGGGGAATTTTATGAACCAAAACCAATTTGACTGTCGTATTTCAGAAGAAGACGTACAGATGTTAAGAGCATTAGCTCATCCATTGCGTCTACGTTTAGTAATGGAACTAATGCAGCGTGGAACATGTAATGTAACACAATTACAAGAGGTATTAGAAATTCCGCAATCAACTGTTTCGCAGCATTTAACGAAATTAAAACAAAATAAAGTAGTACGCTTTGAGAGACGCGGGTTAGAAGTGTACTATCAAATTCATAACGATAAAGTAAGTGAAGTAGTAAAAACATTATTTTCTTAATTTTTGAATATTATGGAAAAAAGACGTGTGAAATATACGTCTTTTTTTATTTGGAAAGGATGTAATAATAGGAAGATTTGAGAGCGTATATATTAGCGCGTGAGAAACAAACAAACTATCGGTTGAAGTACTAAATTGACGGAATATATTCTGAAGGGATATGAAAAGATAGAAAGGAGTGTTGTAAGCCAAAGGAGGAACAATATAATGGATGTAAAACGTGTGAAACAGATATTATCTTCTTCAAGTAGAATTGATGTTACATATGAGGGAGTCCCCGTATGGATTGAGAGCTGTGATGAGCAGAAGGGGAGTGCTCAAGTGTATGACGTATCCAATCCAGGAGAGAGCGTTCACGTGGATGTGACGGCTTTAGAAGAGATGTAATAGAAAAGACGCTTCTAATTGTAGAAGCGTCTTTTCTATTTGCTATTCCATCATATGTGCAATTTTCTTAGAGAACATAAGAAGTACTAATCCTAGCACGATTACGATAACACCGATGCTTGCGAATACTTCTAAATATCCTAAAGATTGAGTGAAAGCAGCTAATTGTCCTGCTAATAAGTTTGCGCAGCCAGTACCAGCTAACCATACACCCATTAATAAAGATGCTAATTTAAGAGGAGCGATGGCACTTACCATAGATAATCCGATTGGTGATAAGAATAATTCACCAATTGTATGGAACATGTAAGTGAACACAATGAACAGTAAGTTTGCTTTCATTGTAATGTTACCTTCATCGCTACCAGTTTTTAAAACAGCTAAAGTTAGAACTAAATATCCAACTCCTAGTAAAATCATACCTAATGCCATTTTTGTTGGGATTTTTAAATCACCATTTTTTGTTTTTGAAAGTTTAATCCATAATGCAGAAACAGGTAATGCCAATAAGATAATGAACAATGGGTTTACAGATTGGAACCAAGGTGTTGGAATTGTAAATCCACCAATTGTACGATCCACGAATTTATCTGTATAAAGTGTTAAAGAACTACCAGCTTGTTCAAATCCTGCCCAGAAGAATACAACGAAACAAGTTAAAATTAAAATTGCAGCTGTACGTTTTTTCTCTTGTGCTGTTAAAGGTTTTTTCTCACTTACTTTTGCATTGTTTTCTTTAGATTTTTTGCCGACAACAGTTGTTCCAATAGATCCTAAGTAACGAGGTGCTAATGAATTAAATGCAATCTGACCAATGATCATACCGATACAAGCTGTTAAGAATCCGTATTTATAATCTGTGAAATAACCGCAAATGAATGGAGCGATAAAAGCTCCTAAGTTAATCCCCATGTAGAAGATAGTGAAGGCACTATCACGACGAGAATCATTTGCGCTATATAATTGACCTAATAAAGTCGAAATATTTGGTTTGAAGAATCCATTACCAATAACTAATAATCCTAATCCTAAGAAAAGTCCAGTTTTAGTGTTCATTGAAAATAGTACAAAGTTACCAAGTGCCATAATGATACCGCCGATGGTAATGGCGTGTCGTTTCGTAATGAAATGGTCAGTTAACCAACCACCAATAATCGGTGTGAAATATACAAACATTGTGAAAAGACCGTAAATCTGTACAGCAACTGCTTTATCAAAGCCTAAACCGCCGCTTACTAAGCTCGTTGTTAAATAAAGAACTAATAAGCCACGCATTCCGTAATAACTAAATCTTTCCCATGCCTCTGTAAAGAACAACAAATATAATCCTGGTGGATGTTTTTTTGGTGATTGTTGCTCTCCAGCTTTTTCTAATTTTAAAGCTGCATCCATGTTTGTTTCCCCCTAATCCTATATAACGGATATTTATGTAATTATTTTAATTCACAAAATATTTAGAAGTCAATAGAATTATATGGAAATAGAAAGAAAATTTCTAAAAAAATCTATTTTTCTTCAACCGTTACTGTATTTTTCCCTGAAAACTAGATAATAAGCGTTTTCAAATGTAATAATTGAATTCTAAAAGAAAATAAAATAGTGATTAATCAGAAAATTTAGATTAAAATATTTATTCTGATATAGAGAAAAGATATTCTATTTACTTTTATAATATAACATATTGGGAATAAAAATACAAAATGAAATAATGTGAAATTTAAATAAAATGAAAAATAACCAGCTCCATAAAAGGGGAGCTGGTTAGACAAATATTATTTAACAAAGCGTTTTTCGATATCATCTAATAGTAGGTTAGCAGCCATTACACCACCAGCTGTATTCCAAATAACGTCGTCAACTTTGTATGCTTTACCATTCTTCACTGCATTTAAATTTTTAAATAGAGGATCATTTATATATTCTTTTTCTAGTTCAGAGCCTTTTTTCTCGTTACCCTTATCGAATGTGAAGTAGAATAATACATCGCCATCCATTGCAGAAATACGTTCTTTAGATACGTTACGTTCTGCGAAATCATTTTTATTTTGATCACCAGGACGCTTAAATCCAAGTTCTTTTAAAATAACACCAGAGAATGTATCACCGTGATAAATACGAACATCACCAGGCATAAAACGTACCATAGAAATTTCTTGATTTACTTTATCGCCAAGTTTGCCTTTTAAATCTTTCATACGTGATTCGTAATCAGCTAAAACCTTTTGACCTTCTTTTTCTTTATTTAATGCTTTCGCATAAAATTTGAAGTTATCTTTCCATTCACCGCGTAATGTTTCAGAGAACACAGTAGGTGCGATTGCTTTTAGTTGCTCATATACTTTTTCGTGACGCATTTTGTTACCGATAATTAAATCTGGTTTTAAAGAAGCAATTGTTTCAACGTTAACTTGTCCTTCGTCGCCAACAACTTTTACATCTTCCATTTTATCCTTAATATGTGGATACCATGGGTCACCTGTCCAAGACTTTACAGCCCCAACTGGTTTTACACCTAATTCAAGTAAAGCTTCAGTTCCTTCATTAGTTAAAATAACTACACGTTTTGGATTGGCAGGAACTTCTGTTTTACCCATTGCGTGCTCAACTGTAATCATTTCTTTTTTATTATCTTCTTTTGTTGATTCTTCTTTGTTATTTGATTTTCCACAAGCACTTAAAAGAAGTGAAAAAGCTAGTAGAAATACAAATGCTGTAAACGATTTCTTTTGCATGAAATTCATTATGTACCCCCTACATGTTGAGAATATTTTTCAATAGCAAGCATGATATTAAAACTTTTTGGTTCGATTGTCAATGAAAATAATTCTCATTATCGTTGACAATGCGAATTAAGTTGAAATAAACTAACAACGTATCATTATACATTGAAGGGGAAACGCTGCATGTTATTAAAAACAAATCAAGCAAAATGGATTGGATTATTTGTTGGGATCATTGCAGTCGTTATTTGTATTTGGGGAAGTATTATTTTCGGATATACAAATACGAGTTGGAAATTAGCTTTAGATGCTTTTTTCCATTTTAATGGTTCAAATGAACATATTATTATTCAAAATGTGCGTCTACCAAGGGCGTTAATTGCAGCAAGTGTTGGTGCTAGTTTAGCCATTGCCGGTTGTTTGATGCAAACTTTAACAAAGAATCCGCTTGCTTCTCCAGATTTTATTGGATTAAATTCAGGCGCTGCGTTCTTCATAGTTGTAGCAATTGTGATTTTTTCCGTTACATCATTATCAGCTTTCACTTGGATTGCCTTTTTAGGAACGGCAGTTGCAGCAGTACTAGTATTCGCTTCTAGTTCTTTAGGAAAAGAAGGGACAACCCCGCTCAAGTTAACATTAGCGGGTGTAGCGATAAGTGCTTTGTTTTCATCATTAACACAAGGGTTACTTGTATTAAATGAAAAGGCGCTTGAAGAAGTTTTATTTTGGCTTGCTGGATCTGTACAAGGGAGAAAGTTAGAAATTTTACAATCTGTATTCCCGTATTTATTAGTAGGTTGGATTGCATCTCTTATGATGGCAGGGAAAGTAAATACATTGATGATGGGAGAAGACGTCGCGAAAGGACTTGGACAACGAACAATTTTAATGAAATCATTCGTACTACTTATTATTGTACTGTTGTCTGGTGGTTCAGTTGCGGTTGCTGGCCCAATAGGATTTATTGGAATTGTTACTCCGCATTTTGCTAGATCTCTTGTTGGAGTTGATCACAGATGGAGAGTACCCTATAGCGGCTTGTTAGGTGCAATACTACTAATCTTGGCTGATATAGCAGCAAGATATGTCATTATGCCACAAGAAGTACCAGTAGGGGTTATGACAGCATTTATCGGAGCCCCATTCTTTATTTATATTGCACGTAAGAGAGGGCTTAGCAAATGAAGAAGTATATTCCGTTTCGTATAGGAAAAGATGGGTTCTCGTTTTTAATGTATAAACGAGCTATTCTAGTCTTATTAAGTTTACTAGCTATTTTAATAGGATTATTTTTTGCCAGTGCAGGGATGGGCGATATGAAAATTGCTCCTTATGATGTATGGCAAGCGATTACCGGAAATGGCGATGCGATGTCAAATATGGTTGTAAATAAATTTCGTATGCCGCGTATTTTAATTGCTATTCTCGTAGGAATCGCACTTGCTGTAGCAGGATGTATTTTACAAGGGCTCGTTCGAAATCCACTTGCTTCTCCTGATATCATTGGAATCACAGGTGGTGCAAGTGTTGCAGTTGTACTCTTTTTAGCGATATTTAGTGATAAAAATAATGCGCTAACAGTAAGCATTCATTATATGCCGCTCGCAGCTTTTGCTGGTGCGACGATTGTTGCGTTTTTTGTATATTTATTTGCATGGAGAAATGATGGATTATCACCGATTAGTCTCGTTTTAATTGGTGTTGGATTTTGGGCATTAACGAAAGCAGCAACAACTTTATTTATGTTGTTAGCACCAATTTATCAAGCAAGTCAAGCGAATGTATGGATCACAGGTACTGTTTACGGTTCTTCATGGCAAAATGTTATGGTACTTGCGCCGTGGGTTCTCATTTTAACGACAATATCATTTATCGCTGCGAGACATTTAAATGCACAAGAGCTAGGGGATGATATAGCAGTGGGACTTGGTGTTCCTTTAACGAAGTCGCGTGTATTTATGTTGTTACTTAGTACAGCTTTAATTGGCGGGGCAGTTGCCTTTGCAGGAGGAATTGGATTTGTTGGTTTAATGGCACCTCATATTTCACGAAGGTTAGTTGGCTCTTTCTACGGTGCATTGCTCCCAGTTGCGGCGATTATCGGTGCAATTTTAGTACTTGCTGCAGATTTAATTGGGCGTACAGTTTTCACACCACTTGAAATTCCAGCAGGGGTATTTACATCAGCAATTGGTGCACCTTATTTTATTTATTTACTTTATAAAAGTCGGAATTCATAAAGGGAGATGAATATGCAAAAAGCATTGGAGACGAAACGCTTGACGCTGTCGTATGGTGAAACAATTATTATTGATGAGCTGAATTTAGAAATTCCAAAAGGGGAAATTACAATCTTCATCGGTTCTAACGGTTGTGGGAAATCAACTTTATTACGTTCACTAGCTAGATTATTAAAGCCAACAACCGGTGACATTTTGTTAGATAATCAAGCAATTCAAAGTATGCAAACGAAGCAAATTGCTCGTCAAATGGCGATTTTACCGCAAGGTCCACAAGCGCCAGAAGGACTTACAGTATTGCAACTTGTTAAGCAAGGACGTTATCCATATCAAACATGGCTGAAGCAGTGGTCAGAAAAAGATGAGGAAATGGTACAAAAAGCGCTTGCGGCAACGGGTATGACAGAATTTGCTGAGCGTGATGTTCATGCTCTTTCAGGTGGACAACGTCAACGTGCTTGGATTGCAATGACCCTTGCACAAGATACCGATATTATTTTACTGGATGAGCCAACTACATATTTAGATATGACTCACCAAATTGAAGTGTTAGATTTATTATTCGAATTAAATGAAACAGAGAAAAGAACGATTGTTATGGTATTGCATGATTTGAACTTGGCATGCCGTTATGCAGACAATATTGTAGCTATTCAGGATAAACAAATATATGCGCAAGGTAAACCAGAAGAAGTTGTTGATCAAAAGTTAGTTCGTGATGTATTCCGTATGGAGTGTCAAATAAGCGCTGATCCGTTATTTGGAACACCGCTCTGTATTCCACATGGAAGAGGAAGAAGTGTACGTAAAGAAGCTGTTCAGGCGATGAGATAATAAAAAAAACGATGAATAATTCATCGTTTTTTTTATTTTTTGCAAGAAAATAGTAGGAAAAGGGGAATACGTAAGCGACGTTCATATTCTTCTTTACCCTGAAAATATTTTTGATTTGGTGTGGCTTCTTTTAAGTTTGTAATGGTAAATCCGGCTTGTTGTAATAATGTAAAATATTCTTCCGTTGTCCGATGATATTTAATAACCTCTTGATCAATCCACGGCTCAACTCGTTTTCCTGTTTTGAAATAATCATCGACGAGCCAGCTAGTTCTTTTAACACTTGTTTGTAAGCTTTCAAACGAAGAGGTAATAACGGGATGTTGAGCGCTAAAGGTAAAGGTCCCGTTTGTTTTTAAAGTTTGAAACACATTTTGAAAAATGATATCAAGATGTTCAATATAATGTAAGGCGAGTCTAGATGTTACTAAATCAAAAGTAGAAGGAGGTTAGGTATAGTCTTTGAGGTTTATAAAATGAACAGATCCATTTTTATTTTCTAGGTGCTTACTAGCTTTTTCATACATAAGCTCGGAGCCTTCAATGCCAGTGTAAGAGAGGCATCCATTTTCTAATAATTCTTCGCCGAATTTAGCATCACCACAGCCTAAATCGAGAATTTGTTTTCCTTGTACATTACCAATGAGCTGAAAGAATGCTGGTTTTTCAAGTACTTCGTTTGGGCTATTTTCTCGATATCTTCGCTTCATATATTGTTCTAAAAACGATTCGTTATTATATATATCAGATTCAGTAAATGCCATGTTTGAAGCCTCCTTAAATATTTTTTTAATTCTATCAAATTCGAAAAGTAAATAATAGATTTCTTTTACTCAATAATATATAATCTAAAACTGTAAGCGTTTTCTTTAAACTATTTTTCTATAACAAATTTCGAAAACGTGTTAAGCTAGTAGAGGGATTATTGGAATTATTGAGATATTAATCCGCTTACATGAACGATGGGAGGCTTCACGATGTCTAGTAAAACACTTGCAAACTTTTTAGAAGAAAATTTAGAGGATTTAAAATCAAAGGGGCTTTATAACGTAATTGATCCGCTTGAAAGTCCAAATGGACCGATTATTACAATTAGTGGAAAAGAATATATTAACTTATCTTCAAACAACTATCTTGGATTAGCAACTGATAATCGCTTACAAGAAGCAGCAATTGGTGCAATTCATAAGTACGGCGTTGGAGCAGGAGCTGTTCGTACAATTAATGGTACTTTAGATTTGCATATCAAATTAGAAGAAACAATTGCAAAATTTAAGCATACAGAAGCAGCAATTGCTTATCAATCAGGATTTAACTGTAATATGGCAGCGATTTCAGCTGTTATGGATAAAAATGATGCGATTCTTTCAGATGAATTAAACCATGCATCTATTATTGATGGTAGTCGTCTATCAAGAGCGAAAATCATCGTTTATAAGCATTCTGATATGGAAGATTTACGCAAAAAAGCAATCGAGGCAAAAGAATCAGGTCTTTATAATAAATTAATGGTTATTACAGACGGTGTTTTCTCAATGGATGGAGATATTGCAAAATTACCAGAGATTGTTGAAATTGCAGAAGAGCTGGATTTAATGACATATGTAGATGATGCACACGGTTCAGGTGTACTTGGCAAAGGTGCAGGTACTGTAAAACATTTCGGTCTTTCTGATAAAGTTGATTTCCAAATTGGTACATTATCAAAAGCAATTGGGGTAATTGGTGGATATGTAGCTGGAAAACAAAACTTAATCGATTGGTTAAAAGTGCGTTCACGTCCATTCTTATTCTCAACAGCTTTAACACCAGCTGATGCAGCTGCTTGTATGAGATCAATTGAAATTTTAATGGAAAGCACAGAGTTACACGATCGTTTATGGGAAAATGGTCGCTATTTAAAACAAGGGTTAAAAGAACTTGGCTTTAACATTGGAGAAAGTGAAACACCAATTACACCTTGTATTATTGGTGATGAAGTATTAACACAAGAATTTAGTAAACGTCTAAATGAAGAAGGTGTATACGCAAAATCTATCGTATTCCCAACCGTAGCAAAAGGAATGGGACGCGTTCGAAATATGCCTACAGCAGCTCATACGAAAGAAATGTTAGATGAAGCAATTCGTAAGTATGAAAAAGTAGGGAAAGAAATGGGTATCATTTAATTAACGACATCTTGTGAATAGCTTGCAAATGAGGAGTGGGAAAAATGAAAAAAATTCTAGTAACCGGTTCTTTAGGGCAAATTGGTTCTGAACTAGTAATGAAACTTCGTGATGTATACGGCGCATCAAATGTTATTGCAACAGATATTCGTGAAACAGATAGTGAAGTGGTAACGTCTGGTCCATTTGAAACGTTAGATGTAACAGATGGACAAAAATTACATGATATTGCAAAGCGTAATGAAGTAGATACAATTATTCATTTAGCGGCTTTACTTTCAGCAACTGCAGAAAAAAATCCGTTATTTGCTTGGAATTTAAATATGGGCGGACTTGTAAATGCATTAGAAGCAGCACGTGAATTAAACTGTAAGTTTTTCACGCCAAGTTCTATCGGTGCATTTGGTCCATCAACGCCAAAAGATAATACACCACAAGATACAATTCAACGTCCTACTACAATGTATGGGGTAAACAAAGTAGCAGGAGAATTACTATGTGATTATTATCATCAAAAGTTCGGCGTTGATACGCGCGGCGTACGTTTCCCAGGCTTAATTTCTTACGTAGCTCCTCCAGGAGGCGGAACAACTGATTATGCAGTTGAAATTTATTATGAGGCGATTAAAAAAGGTACATACACCTCATACATTGCAGAAGGAACATACATGGACATGATGTATATGCCAGATGCTTTACAAGCGATCATTTCATTAATGGAAGCTGATCCAAGTAAACTCGTGCATAGAAATGCATTTAACATTACAGCAATGAGCTTTGAGCCGGAGCAAATCGCAGCGTCAATTCGTAAACACATTCCGAACTTTACAATGGATTATGCTGTAGATCCAGCTCGTCAAACAATCGCTGATAGCTGGCCGAACTCTATTGATGCAACAGCAGCAATGAAAGAGTGGGGCTTTAAAGCAGAATATGATTTAGACAAAATGACAACTGACATGCTTGCTAAGTTAAAAAAAAAGCTTGCAGATGAGTTAGTGATGAATTAATAGGAAGAGCTGATTCTTAGGAATCGGCTCTTTTATTTGTATTTTTATGAATATACAAATAATTACAAACGTGATAAAATGAGTTAATTTGTGCATAAAGTGAAACTTTAATCAGTGGGGGTTTTGTTCATTCCCCACTGATTATTAGTTGAACCAATCGGGCGTTTACGGGCAGTTAATCTCTCACCTAACTTCTTTGCTCCGCTGAATTTTGAGGTGGGAGTTTTACTAGCCCGGCGAATAGCGGGATAAAGGGGAGAGATTAAATGGAGAAATGGGAGTTAGCAAAGGAGATTTATAATACGTCGCGTTTAACGGGCACATTTAAGCTTCGATCAGGACAAGTATCAAATCAATACTTTGATAAGTACTTATTTGAATCTAATCCAGTACTGTTATTAGAAATTGCCAAACAATTGAAAGAGCTCATTCCTCCTGAAACAGAAGTACTAGCAGGTTTAGAAATGGGAGGTATTCCAGTAGCAACAGCATTGTCTTTACAAACAGGGATTCCAGTTGTATTTGTAAGAAAAGAAGCGAAGAAATATGGAACATGTAAGTTAGCAGAGGGTATTGATATTGTTGGGAAAAATGTTTGTGTCGTAGAAGATGTCATTACGACAGGCGGTCAAATATTATTAAGCACGAAAGATTTGAGAGAATTAGGTGCGAATGTGAACCATGTGCTAGGTGTTATTGAGCGTACAAAAGAAGGAAGAGATAACTTATTAGAAGATGGATTGCAGTTACATTCCTTATTTACAATGGCCGAGTTAATTGAAGGAGAAAAGCAACATGCAAAGAGTTGATGTTGTATATGCACTAATACATGATAGCAAAAAAGATAAAATATTAATGGTACATAATGTAGAACAAAACGTTTGGTCACTGCCGGGCGGGGCTGTTGAAAAAGGTGAAACGTTAGAGGAAGCTTTAGTAAGGGAAGTAAAAGAGGAGACAGGCTTAACTACCGTAACAGGTGGACTTGTCGCAATAAATGAGAAGTTTTTTGAGAAGCAAGGCAATCATGCGCTATTGTTTACATTCCAAGCAAATGTAGTAACAGGTGAACTTAGTGCAGAAGATGAAGGAGAAATTTCCGCAATCGAGTGGGTAGATAGGAAAATTGCAAATGAGCGATTCCCATTCTATGACGGAGGATTCGAATCATTGTTAGAAGTATCCATTCCATACAAGTTTCAACCAGAAACAAAGTAAGTTAACGAAGAAAAACAGGAGCCTCGTGGCTCCTGTTTTTCTATTCAATCGTCTTCAGTAATAGTTTCTTCAACAATGGTTTAATCTTCAGACGTAAATCTTCAGCGTGATTTGCAACTAAGAAGTGATGGTTATAAATGTTCTTCATTAATTGATAAGTTGCTTCTTTCGCTTCGCCTTCTTCGATGAAGATTCCGATTACTTCCATACCACTCTTACGAGCGAGCTTGACAGCTTCATGCGTATCTAAAATACCGTCTTGTTGATAGTCTAGCGCAGAAGGTTCACCGTCTGTAAAGACAAGTAAGAATTTATGTTTTTCTGGTCTTTTCGCAAGCTTTTCAGAAACGATGCGAATAATATACCCGTCGCGGTTATCTTCTTCTTCGCGAAGTTGCATAATTTCTGGACCGACATTTGGTAACGTTGAGTTTTTATACGTAACAACTTCATGAATAACATTCGGTTTATCTTCAGGTTTAGCACTAGAAGCATCTTCCCAAAATCCGCTAATAGCGTGCGGGATTTTTAAAGATTTTAAAGCTTCATGGAATAGGACCACACTCTTCTTCGTTTCTTCCATTTTGTTATACATAGAACCAGAGCAGTCCACTAATAGTTGGAATGCAACGTCGAGCTCTTGTGATTCTTGGCCTTTTTTATAAAACATCCGCGGCTGCTTTTCTGTATAAATACGAAGGAATTTTTTACGAAGTCTTCCGTAATATTTATCACTATTTGCATTCGTTTTGTTTTCAATTGTTTTTTCGATGATTTTCTTTAATTCTTTTACATCTTTATTAACGACTGATTTGATAGCTTGGTAATCTTTTTTCTCATCAGGATTTGATTTGCGAGCTTCTTTAAATGTATGAGAAGCTCCCACATTATACTTGCCGTATGCACCGTCGTTTTGGCTAGAAGCATGAGACGCTCTTGCTTCCTCTGTATCAGCACCATCAAAGTTAGATTGTGTACTTTTTTGGGAAGTACCTTGTACAGAACCAAGTGCTTGGTCACCATCTTCTGATTCACGAGCAGTATCACCCATCATATTTGTTTTTGTTCCGCTTTCTAATTCAAAGCGTAAAAAGTTCTCGTTTTCATTGTTTTTATTTTCACGGTGCCATGTCGAGAAGCTTTCATCCATTTTGTTTTTGTTATCATCGTCATCTAAGAGTTGCGTATCATCATTTGCTAATTTTTCAGCGCGACTGTCTTTCTCATCTGCAATAACAGATAAATAAAGCGGGGCATGTCCGAAATAATTATTAAGCATATCACTTTCAAGAAGTCCTTCTAAGCGATAGCGAATTTTCTCAACGATATACATAATATCTTCCGTATTACGAGCTTGGAATGTTTCATGCAAAATTGATTCAATTTGCTCGAAATATTCATTATTAAACATTTCATATTTATCACTCGTTAATGAAAGATAGCATAGACAAAATAGACGGTCACCGTGATAGTTACGAACACGATTTATTTCATTTTGTGAGCCAAAGTAATTGCGATACATTTCTTTTCGGCGTTTAAAAATGTGTTTTGTGCCAGGACGTAAATTTTTGACGATTTCCTCAACACGTAAATCTTCTAATAGAACAAATAATTGTGTTAAAAACTTTTTTAGAGGCGATTCTTGTAATTCAATCGCATAAGAACGAATTAAAGTCATGTCCGAGTAATGTTTATTACCAAGTGCCTTTAAGAACACTTCGCTTTTTAATCCGATTACTGTATCCTCTTCTTTTCGATCATCCCAAAAATGACTAATGACAACCTTTTTTTCAATTTCGTCGTAGTATGCTTTATAGCCATACTCAAGATAGGCATCGTCTTCTTTTAGAAGAGCATACATTAAGTTTTCCATTTGTAGAAACAGCGACGCATCAATTTTTTTGTCACTAAAAATTTGTCTCATGAATTATTCCTCAAAGAAATAACTTTCTGCTAATTCACGGACAGTCATTTGTTCTGTTTCATCGTTTAATTTTGCGATAATACTACGTTCAATTGCACGCATAACAGGAATATATACACCTAAATCACATGCATCGATAATGCCACGAATACTAGCTGCTTCTTCACTTACGCGTCCATCACGAGCTAAAGGCATAAGATCGCTTGCGAATGCAACGAACTTTTCAATTGTTGCAACATCATTTAATTTTGATTCAGATAGTAATAGTTCTTTTAATGTATCACCTTGAATGTAAGGAACTTCAATAATAACGAAACGGTTTTTTAACGCTTCGTTTAGTTCACTTGTCCCAACATAACCTTCGTTAATCGCAGCGATTACGCGATATTCGTCATCACCGTATACAACTTCTTGTGTAAATGGGTTTGTAATCATTTTACGATAATCTAACGCACCATGAAGAAGTGGTAATGTTTCAGGTTTTGCCATATTGATTTCATCAATATATAAGAAATGACCGTTCTTCATTGCCTTCATAAGAGGACCATTAACGAATGTAACTTCAGATGCACCCTCTTTTGTTTGTAATGTGTTGTATCCTAAAATACCTTCTACATCTAAGTCGACAGAACAGTTAATGCTATGCATTGGTTTTTGGAATAAAGAAGAAAGAGTTTCCGCTAGTACTGTTTTACCACTACCAGTTGGTCCTTTTAATAGAATGTTTTTACCAAGTAAAAGTGCTGTAATGGCATCTTCAATAATGCTGTTATCAGATGCTTTATATATTTTCTTTCCAATTAAATGTGCATTTTCGCCAGCTTCTTGTTTGTTTTTTTCGTGAAGGGCTGAGAGCTGTTGTTTTAAATCAGCGTGTATATGAAATTGTTCTAACATGTATTTCCCACCTAACATTATTTTCATAAAGTAATACATCTTATGATAACTTGTTTTAATATGGTATGCAAAGAAAAGGAGAGAGGGGAAATGTAAAAGAAAAAGCAATCAATATTATATTGATTGCTTATAGCAAAGGAGAAATGAGTCGCATGAAAGACTCTAATATTCGTTTTTTGATACTTCTTTTTTGGAACGAGTTCCATTTAATTTCAGTGGAATGCTTAAAGTCTTCTTCAAAATCATGTTTAATATCATGAACGGTTGCTGATTCATAAAGTACACTAATAATTTCATAATTTAACTCAAAGCTACGTACATCCATATTTGCTGTTCCAATTGTTGCGATCTTATCATCGACGAGTACAATTTTCGCATGCATAAAACCATCTTTATAACTGTAAATGGAAGCACCAGCTTTTAAAAGTGGAGTGAAATAGGATTGAGATGCTTGATCACTAATAATACTATCACTTTTACCTGGATATAAAATGCGTACATCTATGCCAGATATTGCACTTAAGCGTAATAATGTTAAAGTTTCTTGATCGGGAATAAAGTATGGTGTAGCAATCCAAATAGATTTTTTGGCAGAGCCCATAACAGCTAGTAATGTATTACGAATACTTTTATCATCTGAGCTTGGTCCACTTGCTACAATTTGAACAGCACCTTCTGCATTCGAAATTTCTTTACCAGGGAAGTATTGTACATTCATAAATTGATCCCAAGAATAGTTACTTAAACCACTAGAGGCATAGAGCCAATCTTCTAGAAAGATTGCTTGTAATTTATATAATGCTTTTCCTTCTATTTTTAAATGACTATCACGCCAAACGGGAAATTTCTTTGAACGGCCGAGATATTCGTCACCGACGTTGAGTCCTCCAGTAAATCCAATTTCTCCATCTACAATAACAATTTTACGATGGTTACGATAATTGACTGTCTCAAGTAACCAAGCTGAAAAAATAGGATCAAATTCTACAATTTCAATACCAGCTTCTTTCATAGGATGTAAAAACCGTCTTCTTAACGTGTTACTTCCGAGTCCATCATAAAGGAAGCGTACAATAACCCCGGATTTTGCCTTCTTTATTAAAGCATCCCGAACTTTTGTACCAATCTCATCGGCTTTATAAATATAGTATTGAATATGTATATGGTGTTTTGCATGCTCAATAGCGTGCAGAATTTCTGAAAATGTTTGATCTCCGTTTGTTAAAAGTTTTGTAGTCGTTCTATCTGCGGCAGGACCGCCTCCGAATTTTTGTACTACTTCTGTTAAATGTATAGAACGCTCATGTAATGGAACTGTAAGAGAAAGTTCTAGTCGTCTTCCTTCTAATATTTCACGGAATAATTTTCTTTGTTCTTCTGAACGATGAAGATGTTTTTTTCTTCTCCAACGGCTACGACCGAAGAGGGAGTATAAAAGCACACCTACAACAGGAAGAAGTGCTAATACTAAAAACCACGCTAAGGTACTTTGAGGAGACCTGTTTTCGATAAAAATAACGAATGAAATTCCTACGATTGTGATGGACCATAGAGCACCAACAAACGTATATAACGAAATAACCGATGTATTTAATAGGAAAAGAACGATAGATACGATTGTAAATATTAATAATAATTGAACGATAGGCTTCTTCATTTCTATAAAATTCCTCTAATCTTTCTTAAATATAGACTTCTTATATAAAAGGTGTAATCTGACATTCTTATTATAAAGTGTTTTGTTTTTTTTACAAAATATAGACATTTTCCCCATGCTTTCCGCATTTGTCCTACATACAGTATATTATTACATTTTTATATAGAAAAGGGGATGAATAAAATGTATGGTCGTCCAGTTGGAGGGTTCGGACATGGCGGATTTCATGGGAGTTTTGGACATTCTCCATTTTTGGGCGGAGGATTCTTTCCTGGATTTGTAGCAGGGGCTTTACTTAGTCCTGCGTTTGGTTATGGCGGATATGGTTATCCATATTATTCAGATACTCCATACTATACGGATTATGAACAGTATCCTTACTATTCATACAACACATATTAAAGTAGGGAAATTGAAAAGGAGAGGAAGAGAAATGAACTATATACTAAATCACGGAGGATATTATCGTAATCATCATGGTGGGGGAGGACATCATCACCATGGTGGACACAATCATTATGATCATCATCACCACCATCACGGCGGCGGCTGGGGTGGCGGCTCGTGGGGCGGAGGATTCTTTCCAGGAAGTTTTGCTGGTGGAGTATTAGGAGGACTTACAGCTGGAGCGTTAACAGGTGCAGCTAGTGGTGGGGGATATTACCCAGCGCCGTATCCAGTAACTTACCCAATGCCATATCCAGCATCATACCCAGGTTATCAGCAAATACCGTATCCAAATTATTAAACTAAAAAAGAGGATATCCTCTTTTTTTAGTTTAATAATTTATTTATAAAATACTTCCAAAATTAAGGTGAAAATATGTTAATATTTTGTTATTGTAATTCAGTATATTAAATGCAAATTTTGATTTTATCCTGCTATTTGTGGGCAGTAAAACTCCCACCTCAAAATTCAGGTGGAACAAAGAAGTTAGGTGGAAGCCCTGCTACCTGTAAACCCCCACTGATTAAAGTTTCACTTTATATTATTATTCGTGAATCGTTGCATTTTGTATTTTAATCTCTATTTCATTATGTATCGGCAGTTAGATTTATATCTTAACATTTCATGAAATAAAAGAGATTAGGTGTGAGGCCACATTAGTAGGGAGCAGAGGCTAATAGTGATGAAATTGTCACTTAAAAAATTCAAAGAGTGTAAGAGAATACTGTATAATAAGCTTAGATAAGCAGAGAGATGAGAAGCTTCTACTATAATTAAAACAGCACTATATTGCTTTTTTTTATAAATGATATTATGTTATTTTAATCTGCCTATTTAGAAAAAATTTGTGATTTATCCCGCATTAACGGGCAGTAAGACTCCCACCTCAAAATTCGGTGAATACGAGGAAGTTAGGTGGGAGATAACTGCCCGTAAAAGCCCGATTGGTGAAGGCTAATAATCAGTGGGGGATGGACAAAACCCCCACTGATTAAAGTTTCACTTTATGTAAAGGCATATTGTTAGAAAATGAAATATCTCTATTTCTATGAAGAGAAACGAATTGTGTTTTAGTCAGATAGGAAGCAAGGAGAGGTGCGCATGCTAGAACAAAGAGGTCATGCATTATATGACTCTTCATTGCAAGATTTAAAATTAGCATTAGATGAGTCTTCAATTGTTGCTATTACAGACCGAAATGGTCTTATTACATATGTGAATGATAAATTTTGTAAAATCTCAAAATATAAAAGAGAAGAGTTAATAGGAAAAGATCACCGTATTTTAAATTCCAGATATCATCCGAAAGCATTTTTTCAAATCCTATGGAAGCGTATTTTGAGTGGAAAAGTCTGGACGGGAGAAATTCGAAATCAAGCAAAAGATGGTACGTATTATTGGGTTAAAACAACAATTGTTCCATTTTTAAATGAAAAGGGAGAACCCTATCAATTTATTGCAATTCGAAATGATATAAGTAGTAGGAAAGAAGCAGAGCAAAGATTACGATTAAGCGAAAGTCGTTATAGGGAACTTGCTTATCATGATGCGTTAACAAGTTTACCAAACCGTTTACAGTTAATTACGACTGTAAATAAGATGATCGCAGAGAAAATAGAGTTTGGCATGATTTACTTTGATTTAGATCGCTTTAAATTAGTGAATGATACGTTAGGTCATATGATAGGAGATTTACTTTTAAGTGAAGTCGCTTCCCGATTGCATTATGTACTAGGAGATAAAGATGTTCTGGCTAGGCTTGGTGGAGATGAATTTGTACTATTAACAAAAAAACATACACAAGATGAGATGAGGCAGTTAGCGACATCTGTGTTGTCATGCTTTCAAGCCCCATTTATGCTGGAAGGTCATGAAGTATATATTTCAGCCAGTCTAGGACTTTGTTCCTATCCGCAAGATGGAAAAGACGTTGAAACATTATTGAAAAATTCAGATTTAGCCATGTATAGTGTGAAAGAGCAAGGAAGAAATGGGGCGTGCTTCTTTACAGATGAATTACGTGCGAAAATAAATCGTAGAATGAAAATAGAGTTTGCTTTGCAAAAAGCAATTCATGACGAAGAATTAAAAGTGGCATTACAGCCCATTATTGATTTAAAAACAAAGAAATGTACTGGTATTGAGGCTTTAGTACGCTGTAAGACAGAAGAAGGTCCTATTTCACCAAGTGAATTTATACCTGTAGCTGAAGAGTGTGGACTTATTATAAAACTAGGAGACTGGGTACTAGAAAAGTCATGTCGATTGTTTAAAACTTTGCCAGAGTATCAAGAGGGACTGAAGTTATCTGTTAATTTATCAATACAACAATTGATGCAAAAACGATTTATTTTATCTGTTCGTAGTATATTGAAGCGAACAGGATTTCCACCAAATCGTTTAATATTAGAAATAACAGAAAGTATAGCTGTACGTCATTTTGATTATATTATTGCTACATTACAAGAATTAAGAAGTATGGGGATTTTAATCGCTTTAGACGATTTCGGAACAGGATATTCCTCATTATATTATTTGAAAAAACTACCACTTGATATTGTGAAAATTGATCGTAATTTTATTCGTGAGTTTCATTATGATCACGCACAGCCAGAGCGAACGATTGTAAAATCAGTTATTGAAATTGCCCATAGTTTAAATTTATTAGTGGTTGCTGAAGGGGTAGAAACGGTAGAACAAGAAAGTTTATTAAAATCAATGGGTTGCGACTTTGTACAAGGTTTTTATTATGCGAGACCGTTAGATGTAGGTGAACTAAAAGAAAAGTTATTAACTGACTTTTAATAAAAAAAAGAGAAGCGGAAAGCTTCTCTTTTTTATTATTTTTTTTGTGAATTTTTCATTAAAATTGGATAAAGAATAAGGCCTAATACAAACAACCCAATTCCTAAGAAGAACGTTTTTAAATCAGCAGTTCCTGTTTTAATAACCCAAATGGAATATAAAAATGCTAGTGCAGTAATGATCCCATCTTTTATTCGAGATCCAGGCATTATATCATACGTTTCTCCCGTAATAACTAATTTTAACTGGTACAAGGTAGAAACAAGGTACGGGATTAAATATGCTAATGTCGCTACAACAATAGCGAAATTATATGCTTCGGAAACAGTACCAGAAATCGTTGAAAATAAGAAAATTTGTGTCATCACATTTGTAATAAATAATGATTTTGAAGGACTTCCTTTTTTATTTGTTTTTCCGAAAAACTTAGGGAAAACCCCATTTTTTGCTGCTTGGTAAGGTACTTCTGAGCTAACAACGATCCATCCTACAGTAGAGCCGAATAAAGATACGAGTGCAAGTAAGGCCATTATATAAGCACCCTTAGTACCAATTGCTAAATTTAATGCATCTACTAATGGCTTTTGAGACTCTTTTAAAACGTCTTGTGGAAGAGCACCCATTGTTAGTAGAGTAATTGCCATGTAAATAAGAAGAGCGATGATTAATCCGAAAATCGTAGCTTTCTTAACATCGTGCTGAGATTTTGCGCGGTTAGAGAGCATAACTGCTGACTCAATACCGATAAACGCCCAAAGTGTTGCAATAGCAGCTGAATTTATTTGTCCACCCAACGAAATAGGTTGTCCAGCTTCATTCATAAATGTTTGACCGTCCCCGAAATTAGAGGCATTGAAAATGAATAATGTGATTACAATAAACATTGTAAATCCGATGATTTTTGCGATTGTTGCAAGAAGGTTCATATTTCCTGCTCTATCAATATTTTGAGAAAGAATATATTGAATTCCCCATAGCATCATACTACATACTATGAAGGTTAAAGCTTTTCCAAGTTCTAATGAAAATCCGTTTGTTGAAAAGAGAATTTGCTTACTTTGTAAAACTGGGAAGAATGTTGATAAATATCCTGCAAAGGAAATAATTACAGATGCTGTAGCAGCCCAGTTAGCAGCCCAGTACCCCCAAGCCATACTATATCCTGCAACTTTACCTGCCTTTTGGGAGGTAAACATTGCTTGGGCGTAACTTTGTGGTCCTGCTTTTAATTCTGGTTTACGAATTGCTAAATTTCCAAATACGAGTGCAATCATAAATACACCAAGTCCTGTAATACTCCATGCAAGTGTAGATCCCATTGGACCCGATACGTGTGCTAAATTTGCTGGGAGCATAAATACGCCACCGCCAACCATATTCCCGATAACAAAAGCTGTTAAAATCCATAATCCCCATTTTTTCGTTTCCATTTTTGTTAACTCCTTTGTAGTAAGTTTTGCTTAAACATCATTTTTTACTAGCATTTTTTGCAATAAAAAAAGAGCCATGTAGATAAAAAATACCTACATGGCTCTTTGCCAAAGCGTAGGTACAATGGGAATAACCCTTGTACCTACGCGTAATTTTTCCGCTAGGTTTCAAGGGTTAAGTATGATGATGATGTTTTTGTGCAAATGTAACTACAGTTGTATAAGTAAGCATAGTTTTTTGCTCCCTTTCTCCTCTGATTTTGAAGTTAGTATACTACATGTTTTTTTGAATGAAAAGAGAAATATAAAAAAATTTATAAAAATACGTTTTAGAGACTAAATATTTACCTATAGTTTTCTTGTACTGGAAAATAAGTGAGAGATTGGCAGAAGAGTATAGCGTGGTATAATACATATAGAACTAGAAGGTGACAAGGGGCTATTGTAGATGATGAGTAAGTATGAACAAATTTATACAGAAATCAGCAAGTCTATTGATAATAAACAATTAAAAGAAGGATGCAAAATTCCATCAGAAACGGAATTAATGAAGCAGTATGAGGCAAGCCGGGGTACTGTAAGAAAAGCTGTAGATTTATTGCAAGAGCGTGGATATGTTCAAAAAATACACGGAAAAGGTGTTTTTGTATTAAAGCGCAAAAACATTGAATTTAACTTTGGTGGTATTGTAAGTTTTCAAGAAGAAAATGAACGTTTAGGACGTTACTGTATTACGGAAGTCGTGGAAATAGAGAAAATGACAGCTACGAAAGATGTAGCAAAGTTATTAAACGTGAAAGAAAAAACGGAAATAGATCATATTAAACGTGTACGAAATATTGATGGAGAAAAAGTAATTTTAGATATAAACCATTTTGTATCGGAGTATATTCCAGGATTAACGAGAGAAATTGCAACTGCATCGATTTATAAATACATTGAGAAAGAATTAGGGCTACATATTAGCTATTCACAGCGGGTAATTGAAGTACAACCATGTACAGATGATGACCGAAAGTATTTAGATTTAAATGGAACAGACTATGTTGTCGTTGTAAAAAACTTTACTCATTTATACGATGGGAGTCAGTTCGAATATACGGAATCACGTCACCGTTTAGATATTTTTCACTTTTCGGATGTGGCGCGAAGAAAATAAAGAGATGGGGCGAAATAATCGTTCCATCTCTTTATTTATAAAAAAATCACCAACTTATATATACGAGTGTTGACTAACTTATATATACGAGTTAATATATAAGTGTAAACGGTATCAAAAAAAGAAAAGAGGGACGGGAATATGGGGAAAGACTATCGTAAAACAGCAGAAGAAGTGTTGCAGTATATTGGTGGGAAAGACAATATTGAACAAGCTGCGCACTGTGTAACGAGGCTCCGTATCGCTGTAAAAGATGAAAGTAAAATAGATAATGATAAATTACAGTCTGTTTCATTAGTAAAGGGAGCGTTTCATAACGCTGGGGTATTTCAAATTGTAATTGGTCCAGGCGATGTCGATCGAGTATACGCTGAATTGATAACGCTTGCAGGTATGGAAGAATCGACAGTAGCTGACGTAAAAGATTCTGGAAACCAAAAGTTAAATCCAGTTCAAAAGTTTGTAAAAGTATTTTCAGATGTATTTATGCCGATATTACCAGCGATTGTAACAGCTGGTTTACTGATGGGGATTAACAATTTATTAGGGGCAAAGGACTTATTTTTTGATGGTAAAAATTTATTAGATGTTTATCCGAACTTAGGCGGGCTTTGGGACTTAATTAATATGATGGCCAATACAGCATTCGTATTCTTACCGGCACTTGTTGGTTGGTCAGCGACGAAGCGTTTTGGTGGTAGTCCAATACTAGGTATTGTTATGGGATTAATGCTTGTGCATCCGGCCTTATTAAACGCGTGGGATTATGGAAAAGCAGCGACTGGTTTAGAGGGACAAAAGATTGAGTACTTCGATATTTTAGGGTTATTCCAAATTGAAAAGGTAGGGTATCAAGGTCAAATCCTGCCGGTTTTAGTAGCGGCATTCGTATTAAGTAAAGTGGAAATCTTTTTAAAGAAACATGTGCCAAACGCAATTCAATTATTAGTTGTGCCAATTACAACAATCGTTGTAACGGGTGTATTAGCATTAGGGATTATCGGTCCAGTTACACGTCATATTGGAGATTTATTAACAGCCGGATTAGTAGGAGTATATGAAACGGTACCAGCACTTGGGGCAATATTATTTGGAGCATTATATGCACCGCTTGTAATTACAGGAATGCATCATATGTTTATTGCAATCGACTTACAATTAATCGCGCAGCACGGCGGTACATTTATTTGGCCAATGATTGCTCTTTCTAACATTGCACAAGGTAGTGCGGCACTAGCGATGTTCTGGATTTCTAAAAATCAAAATGATAAAAGTATGGCATCAACATCAGCAATTTCAGCGTACTTCGGTATTACGGAGCCAGCGATGTTCGGTGTAAACTTACGAAATAAATTCCCGTTCTATGCAGCTATTATTGGATCTGCTATTGCGGCGATATTCATTACTTTAAATGGTGTATTAGCACCTGCTATCGGGATTGGCGGATTACCAGCATTTATTTCTATCATTCCGAAATCGATTCCAATATTTATTGTCGGGATGATTATCGCGGTTGTAATTCCATTTACGTTAACATGGTTATTTGCAAAACGAGTAAAACAGAAGTAGGAGGAAGTTAAACATGAAGGACTGGCATAAAAGTGTAGTCTATCAAATTTATCCGAAGAGCTTTAATAGTTATTACAATAAAGAAACTGGTGATATAAAAGGAGTTACAGAGAAACTAGATTATTTAAAAGAACTCGGAGTAGATTATATTTGGTTAACACCGATATACGAATCACCACAAAACGATAATGGATACGATGTAAGTGATTATTACAGTATTGATCCATCTTACGGAACGATGGAAGAGTTTGAAGAGCTTTTAGAAAAAGCGAAAGCACGTAACATTGAAATCATGCTTGATATCGTTGTAAATCATAGTTCGACGGAGCATAAGTGGTTTAAGGAAGCGAAGGAAGATAAAAATAGCCCATATCGTAATTACTATATTTGGCGTGATGAAAAAAATAATTGGCAGTCTAAGTTTGGTGGATCTGCTTGGAAATATGATGAGAAGACAGAGCAATATTTTTTACATCTATTTGATGAGACACAAGCTGATTTAAACTGGGAAAACGAAAACCTTCGTGAAGAAGTGTATGATATGATGCGCTTTTGGCTGGAGAAAGGTGTAAAAGGATTCCGCCTTGATGTTATTAATTTAATTTCAAAAGATCAAAGATTTTTAAGTGATGAAGGCACCACGGCTACAAGTGATGGGCGTAAATATTATACGGATGGTCCACGCGTCCATGAATATTTACAAGAGATGAACCGAAATGTTTTTGAAGGGAAAGATGTAATTACAGTTGGAGAAATGTCATCTACGACAATTGATAATTGTATTAAATATTCAAACCCAGAGCGTAATGAACTAAGTATGACGTTTAGTTTCCATCATTTAAAAGTAGATTATTCGAATGGTGATAAGTGGACGAAAGCTGATTTTGATTTCATTAAATTAAAAGAAATTATGTCTGATTGGCAAAGTGAAATGCAAAAGGGCGGAGGATGGAATGCGTTATTTTGGTGTAATCATGACCAGCCTCGTATTGTTTCACGGTTTGGTGATGATGAGAAGTACCGAAATGAATCTGCTAAAATGTTAGCGACAGCTATGCATATGCTGCAAGGAACACCGTACATTTATCAAGGGGAAGAAATCGGTATGACGAATCCTAACTTCCATTCTATCGAGCAATATCGTGATGTAGAATCGTTAAATATATATGATATAAAACAAGAAGAAGGATTATCCAAAGAAGAGATTATAGAGATTTTAAAACAAAAATCTCGTGACAATTCACGTACTCCGATGCAGTGGAATGAAGAGGTGAATAGTGGTTTTACAACAAGTACACCTTGGATTTCAGTGGCTGAAAACTTTAAAGAAATAAACGTAGGGAAGGCATTAGAAGATAAAGAGTCTGTATTTTATCATTATAAAAAGTTAATTGAACTTAGAAAAAAATACGATGTAATTACAGAAGGAAAATATGATGTTTTAGATGGGAATCATCCTAAGATTTGGGCATATACACGTACTTTAAATAATGAAGTATTGCTTGTTATCAATAACTTCTACGGAGAAGAAATAACGTATTCTGCACAAGTGAATGTTCAATTAGATGGAATGAAACAAGAAGTATTATTATCAAATTACAAAGATTCAAGTAAGGATATTACGAAACTTAACTTAAGACCGTATGAGTCAATTGTATATCGATATACGAAATAAAAAGGTTGTATGCCCGCTTGGCATACAACCTTTTTATTTTAAGACGCCGCTATATAAAATCTTTACTTCTACTTCCGGCTTAAATTTTACTTTCGCATAATCTTTATTCCAATTCTTTTTCTTCCATAGACAGATCAGATCGAGTTAATAGTGGTTCAAGAGCTAATTGGTGAATTAAATTGGGATCTGTTAAAGATTCGATATATAAGATTGTTCCTTTTCCATTTTGAAAAGGAACATCTAATTTTTTTATATCATCGGAATGAGAGAGCTTGTTTTTAATGTAATTAATATTTTCCGCAAGTGATGGAAACATAGGCTTCGTTTTATTCGTCTGTTGGTTATTGTTTTGTTCTGTCACATTGTCCACCCCTTTTAGGATTAAATCATCACTGTTAATTTTTGTTTTTTATGAAAAATTTATGCTTGGATTATTTGAAAAAAATTAACTTGAAAGTTACGTTACGTCATCTTCTATACTAAAGAAAATGAGAAGTAGGGGATGGTATATATGACTTTAAAATCTATGTGGGGATGGAAAGAAATTTTATATTTATTTGTTTTTGTATTTATTATTGTTCCAGTAACAATTGAATCCATTTTTTATAAATATGCTTTAAATCTATTAGGGAATTCATTATATGCTGGGGTTTTAATGGGATTTATTATGGCAGTTGTATTTACTTTTTTAGTTTATGTGTTTTGCATAAAAAGATATAACTTGTCGTGGGCAGATATTGGGATTCGGAAGCTTTCATGGAAAGATTACTTGTGGACATTTGTAGCGGTTATTTCTTTGATTGTAGTTAGTATTGGTGTATTAATGATAATGGAGAAAATGGGTATTTCCTTTGAAAATAGTAAAACGGATACGGTCCAAAATGATAAATCAATATATTCATTTTGTATCGCGGTAATTGGAGCGGCGGTTATATCACCAATATATGAAGAGATTTTATATCGGGGTGTTTTTTATACGTTTTTTCGAGATAGATATGGCATATGGGGCGGTGTGCTTATAAGTTCAATAATATTTACAGTTGTTCATATTCCCACATATAACACATTACCGGTGAATTTTTTAAGCGGAGTAGTATTTGCGTGGTTATATGAGAAAACAAATTCTATTTTATCGGCTATGATTGCCCACGCATCATTCAATTTCATAGCAGTACTTCTCACATTCATGTCGAATTAATTAGAGGATACATATAGGAGGGAATAAATATGGAAATAGCTGTGGAACGAGTTTTTACAAATGAGATTTTAGCAGAAGCTGCAAAGATATTTAATGTAACAGTGGAAGAAAAACCACTTGGTGATTTTGAGAATTATATTTTTAAGGCGAAGGGTAAAAATAATGATGATTACGTATTACGCTTAACTCATTCTTCTCATCGTTCTAAAAAAGAGGTAGAGGCCGAACTAGATTTTTTACGGTATGTTGCGGAGCATGGGGCGAAAGTGGCGGGACCTCTTAATTCAATATCTCAAAATCTTGTAGAAGAAATCGGAGCGGAAGATGGCACTTTCTTTTTTGCGTCTTTATTTACATATGCAAAAGGTGAACAAGTAAAAGGAGAGGAATCGCCTTATTGGGGAGATGCTTACTTTGAAGCGTGGGGAAAAGCGATTGGACAACTGCACCGCCTTACAATGAATTACCCTATAACTGACTACCGTGATACGTGGGAAGAGGACGAGAGTGCAATTGTTGATGAAATAGAAGATGAGAAAGTGAAAGAGATTGCTGCTATATTAATAGATGAAATAAAGGCTCTTCCAATCGAAAGAGAAACGTTCGGCCTTATGCATGGCGATATTCATCCAGGCAATTTTCATTATGATGGAAAAGAGCTAACAATCTTTGATTTTGATGACGCTGCCTATAATTACTTCATTCATGATTTGGCAATGGTTCTTTATTACTCTGTTCTTTTTACACCGTGGACATTGGAGAAAAAGACGGAATTTGCTCGTAAACAGTTACAATTATTACGAAAAGGTTATGAATATGAGCACAGATTGGCGGATAGTTGGTATGAATCGTTACCGTTATTTTTACGTCTACGTGATATTGGTTTATACGGTACGCTTCAAAAGAAGTTTAAAGGGAAAGATATGCCAGATCATTTCCGAGAATTAGCAGAACAACTCTATGAAAGAATTATAAAGAAGGAAGCAATTGTGAATATATAATACATTTATCTCAAAACAAAGTATGTAAAATAAATATATACTTTGTTTTTTTATACAAAAATATGTTTGTTTTATTAAAATAATATTGTCATAGATTCGGTTTGCATTATATAATTTTATTTATATTCTGAATATTCTTTACAAAAAGGAGGAGGAATGTTGGAAGCTATCGTAAGTTGGATAAATAATATTGTTTGGAGTCCCGCACTTGTCTATTTATGTTTAGGAGTAGGCTTATATTTTTCCATTCGAACGAGGTTTTTACAAGTAAGACATGTAGGAGAAATGGTGAAGCTTACATTTCAAGGGGAAAAGTCTGATGCGGGTGTTTCTTCATTCCAAGCGTTAGCACTTTCGTTATCAGGGCGCGTTGGAACGGGAAATATTGCCGGTGTTGCCACGGCTGTTGCATTTGGTGGTCCAGGAGCTGTCTTTTGGATGTGGGCGGTAGCTTTTCTAGGAGCAGGTTCTGCTTATGTAGAATCGACACTTGCACAAATATATAAGACGAAGCATCAAGGACAATTCCGTGGTGGTCCGGCTTATTACATTGAAAAAGGACTAGGGGTTAAATGGTACGCATTAGTGTTTGTTGCAGCGACAATTCTTGCAACAGGGATGCTGCTTCCAGGTGTTCAAGCGAATAGTATTGCTGTAAGTCTAGAAACAGCTTTTGGTATTAATACTTCTGTATCCGGAGCAGTATTAGTAGCGGCATTAGCACTTATTATATTTGGTGGAGTTAAGCGAATTGTTAACGTAGCGCAAGTTGTAGTGCCGTTTATGGCGCTTGGTTATATTTTAGTAGCTTGTGTAATTGTAGCTATGAATATTGAAAAATTACCAGACGCTTTCATGTTAATTTTAAAAAGTGCATTTGCATTAGAAGCAGCTTTTGGCGGGATTATTGGTTTAGCTATTTCTTGGGGTGTAAAACGTGGTATTTATTCAAATGAAGCAGGGCAAGGAACTGGGGCCCATGCGGCGGCAGCTGCTGAAGTATCGCATCCAGCTAAACAAGGGTTAGTACAAGCATTTTCCGTTTACATTGATACATTATTTGTTTGTTCAGCAACAGCATTTATGATGATTATTACAGGCATGTATAACGTATTTGATGCAAGCGGAAAAAACTTTATCGTCAATAAATTAAATGGTGCACAGCCAGGTCCTGGTTATACACAGGCAGCGGTAGAATCTGTTTTCCCTGGATTTGGAAACGGTTTCGTCGCAATCTCTCTACTATTCTTCGCATTTACAACAATTATGGCTTATTACTACATTGCAGAAACGAATATAGCTTACTTAAATCGTGATAAAGACCGCCCTTGGATGTCTATCGTACTAAAGTTTGTATTCTTAGGAGTTGTATTCTACGGTTGTGTAAAAACAGCAGAAACAGCATGGGCTTTAGGAGATATTGGTGTAGGAATTATGGCATGGGTTAACATTATTGCGATTTTATTATTACAAAAACCGGCATTGATCGCATTAAAGGATTATGAAAAGCAGAAAAAAGAAGGAAAAGATCCAGTATTCGATCCACAGTCATTAGGAATTAAAAATGCTGATTTCTGGGAGCATGAATATGGGAAAGATAAAAAAGAAGAAGTATCTTAATAGAATAGGAATGAGAGAGCAAAGGGAAATCCCTTTGCTCTTTTTATGGACAAAATGAAGCTGAAAGTTATTTTTTTGCCTATTTTTGAATATAAAAAGAATGTACATGCTTTGTTAGGGGAAGGGGGGAGTATGTTGATTGAGTTTCGTAAAGTTAATAAATATTACGGTAACTTTCAAGTTTTGAAAAATATTAATGTACAAGTGAAAAAAGGTGAAGTGGTAGTAGTTGTTGGCCCTTCGGGATCAGGAAAAAGCACGTTACTGCGGTGTATAAATCAATTGGAGGCAATTACCGATGGAGAATTAATTGTACAAAATACGGAAGTACACAATGCGAAAACAAATATGAATGAATTGCGCCGAAATATTGGGATGGTCTTTCAACACTTTTATTTATACCCGCATAAAACAGTTCTTCAAAATATTACACTAGCACCGATTAAAGTAAATAAAGTTTCCAAAGAAAAGGCGGAGCAAACAGCGATGTTTTATTTAGAGAAAGTGGGAATCCCGGAGAAAGCAGGTGTATATCCACATCAATTATCTGGTGGACAACAGCAAAGGGTGGCGATTGCTAGAGGGCTCGCGATGCAACCGGAAATTATGCTATTTGATGAGCCTACGTCTGCTCTTGATCCAGAGATGATTGGGGAAGTGCTTGATGTTATGAAAGCGCTGGCTAAAGAAGGAATGACGATGGTTGTCGTCACACACGAGATGGGATTTGCACGTGAGGTAGCAGATAGGATTTTATTTATGGATGACGGTCAAATTATCGAAGATACAACACCAGCACAATTTTTTGCAAATCCTGAACAAGAAAGAGCTCGTCTATTTTTAAGCCGAGTGTTAAATCATTAAAGGAGGAATTTCATGCTTAAAATGAAAAAGCTGTTTACCCTAATCGTATTCTCATGTTTATTCGTGCTTATTGTTGCTGGATGCGGGGGTAAAAAAGACGAGGCGAAAGAAACAAATACGAAACAAGGCGGAGTTATTGAACAAATTAAGAAGCGCGGGAAATTAGTAGTTGGGGTAAAGAACGATACGAATTTATTTGGATTAAAAAATCCTTCAACAGGGCAGGTAGAAGGATTCGATATTGATATCGCGAAGGCTCTTGCGAAAAAAATTCTTGGTGATGAAAAGAAACTAGAGCTGAAAGAAGTAACGTCTAAAACACGTATTCCAATGCTGAAAAATGGAGATATTGATGCCATTATTGCGACAATGACAATTACAGAAGAGCGTAAAAAAGAAGTAGATTTTTCAGATGTATATTTTAAAGCGGGGCAATCGTTACTTGTGAAAAAAGGAAGCAATATTAAAAGTATTGATGATGTGAAACAAGGGGTTAAAGTATTGGCTGTAAAAGGCTCAACGTCTACAAATAACATCCGTCAAAAATCATCAGAAGCAACAGTATTAGAATTTGAAAATTATAGTGAGGCATTTACAGCGTTAAAAGCAGGTAAAGGCGATGTTTTAACGACAGATAATGCGATTCTTTATGGAATGGCAAAACAAGATTCTAATTATGAAGTTGTAGGGAAAAAATTTACGGATGAACCGTATGGAATTGCAGTGCAAAAAGGTGCAGACGATTTAACGAAAGAGATTAATAGTTTACTAAAAGATATGAATGCGAATGGGGAATACGATAAATTGTATGAAAAATGGATCGGTCAAAAGCAAGAGAAATAAAGTGAAACGTTAATAAGTGGGGAAGGGTTATCACCTACTGATGATTAGCAGCCTATACCAATTGGGATAAATAGTAAGAGTGAGAGGATGAGAGATGCTCATCCTCTTCTTATAAAGAAAGAGGGGAGAATATGTGCCTGATTTTTCTATTTTGACGAATAATATTGATATGTATTTAGAAGGATTTAAATATACGGTAATGTCTAGTGTAGTTGCGCTAATAGGAAGTTTTGTTTTAGGAATTGTTATGGCAGTGATGCGAATTTCACCTATTCGTATTTTGAATTGGATTGGCTCTGCCTATGTAGAGTTTGTTCGAAATATTCCACTCGTATTAATTGCATTCATTTTCTATTTTGCTTTGCCTGTAATAGGAATTACTTTCAACGGTTTTGTAGCAGGGACAGTTGCGCTTACAGTTTATACAGCGGCTTTTATTGCGGAAGTAATTCGTGCTGGTATTTTATCAGTCGCGAAAGGTCAAATGGAAGCAGCACGTTCTTCAGGATTAACTTATACGCAAGCGATGTATCATGTCGTCTTACCTCAAGCGATGAAAATCGTCATTCCTCCTCTAGGAAATCAATTTCTCAATTTAGTAAAAAACTCTTCAATACTCGGAATTATTGCTGGAACGGATTTAATGTATCAAGGAGACTTAATTTCAACGAAGACATTCGTTACGTTTGATGTATATATATTTGTCGGGATGTTTTATTTAGTATTAACAATTCCGCTAAGTATGCTAGTGCGTTATTTAGAAAGACGCTTGGCAAAGGAGGGGGTGTAGATGGATTTTCAAGGTGCTATTACAGGAGATCATATACTCTTTTTATTAAAAGGATTGCTTATCACGCTAGAAGTCGCTCTTGTAGCGATTGTACTTAGTTTTATTATCGGTAGTGTAATAGGAACGTTGCGCTATGCAAAAATACCCGTCATCTCACAAATACTAGGCTTTATCGTTGAAGTTATTCGGAATTTACCACTTCTTTTAATTATATTTTTTACGTATTTTGCACTTCCAGAGGCAGGTTTGAAGTTAGAAATTATAACAGCCACAATTGTTGCTTTAACGATATTTGAAGCAGCGATGATATCTGAAATTGTTAGAAGTGGCTTATTATCTATCGAAAGAGGACAAATTGAAGCGGCGCGCTCTTCAGGATTAACATATGTCCAAACACTTTGGCACATTATTTTACCGCAAGCACTTAGAAGAATGGTTCCGCCGCTTGTTAGTCAATTTATTTCATTGTTAAAAGATACGTCATTAGCGGTTGTTATATCATTGCCAGAGCTTATGCATAATGCTCAAATTATTAGCGGGCAGAATTTAAATTATATGATTCCGACATTTATACTAGCAGCCTGTATGTATTTTGTTGTAAACTACGGTTTATCAATTTTATCTAGAAGATTAGAAATACGTTAACTCTTACAAAAAATGTAAGAGTTTTTTCCTTATAAATCCTTTTTTACCTCAAATTAGTATTGTAAGCTCTTAATAGTTGAATTTTTATATTGTTTTATCAGAAAAGTTTTAATTTTATATGGAAATTGTAACCGCTTTCGTGTATATTTTTATTATCAGAAAATTTTAACAAGATATAGGGGTACTTGTAGGGGAGGATTAAGATGCAGCAAACAACGAATGAGCAATTACATCGTACGATGAAGAGTAGACATTTATTTATGATCGCACTAGGTGGTGTAATCGGAACTGGTTTTTTTCTAGGTTCAGGTTACACCATTAATCAGGCTGGACCAGGGGGAGCCATCCTTTCATATTTAGTGGGCGGAGTTATTATGTATTTAACAATGCTTTGTCTTGGAGAGCTAACGGTAGCAATGCCAGTTTCAGGATCTTTCCAAAAGTATGCGACGAAGTTTATTGGACCAGGAACTGGATTTATGATCGGTTGGCTATACTGGATTGGATGGGCAGTAACAGTAGGATTAGAATTAACATCGATCGGTTTAATGATGAAAAGATGGTTTCCGAATGTTGATGTTTGGGTATGGTGTCTCGTATTCGGAGTTATTTTATATGCTTCAAATGCAATATCAGCGAAGAGTTATGCTGAATTAGAGTTTTGGTTCTCTAGTATTAAAGTAGTTACAATTATTGCATTCATTCTACTTGGTGGTAGCGCATTACTAGGATTCTTACCATACGATGGAAAAGAAGCAGCGCCTCTTTTCTCTAACTTTGTAAGTGATGGTGGGCTATTCCCAAATGGACTAGCTGCAGTGCTTCTTACGATGATTACAGTTAACTTTTCCTTCCAAGGAACAGAGTTAATCGGGATTGCAGCAGGAGAGAGTCAGAATCCTGAAAAAACAATTCCACGTGCGATTCGTAATACAGTATGGCGCATTATGTTATTCTTCATTTTAACAATGACAATTTTAGTAGGGTTAATTTCTTGGAAAGAAGCAGGGATAATTGAAAGCCCATTCGTAGTTGTATTTGATAAAATCGGTATTCCATATGCAGCTGATATTATGAACTTCGTTATTATTACAGCTTTATTATCTGTAGCGAACTCAGGATTATATGCAGCAACGCGTATACTATGGTCACTTGCAAATGAAGGAATGGCACCAACTTCTTTCAAGAAGGTAAATAAACGTGGTATTCCAATTACAGCGCTAGTCGTAACGATTGCTGTTGCGGCGTTATCTTTATTAACAAGTTTCCTTGCAGAAGATACAGTATATATGTACTTATTATCTATAGCTGGTTTATCTGCTGTTTCAAGTTGGATCATTATTGCTTTATCGCAACTTCGCTTTAGAAGTCAGTATTTAAAAGGCGGAGGAAAATTAGAGGACTTAAAGTATAGAACACCACTATACCCGCTTGTTCCAATTCTAGCTTTAATTACAAATAGTATCGTTGTTATTAGTTTAGCGTTTATTCCAGAACAAAGAATGGCGTTATATTGTGGTATTCCATTTATCATTTTCTGCTACATATATTATTATATGAGTAAGAAACGGAAGAAACCGATGAAAGTGGAGATGGAAGCAAAGTATGAAAATAAAAATTAAGCATGATGATATAGAGGCAGATCTATCGTATGGTTCATTGACGATAGGGAAAGAAAACGGGTATTCACCGTTACAATTACTCGTTTCTTCTATTGCAGGGTGTAGTGCAATTGTTTTTCGAACGATTTTAGAAAAGAAACGTATTACATACGATACGTTTACAATTGAAACTGAAATTGGTAGAAGTGAAGCTCTATCAAAACCAGTTGAAAGTGTTCATTTGCACTATAAAATTAAAGCGCAAAACATTACAGAAGAGCAATTAGACAAGGCACTGCAACTTGCGGTGAAAAATTGCACAATTGTTCAATCTGTAAAGGATAGTATAAAAGTTACGGAGACAATTGAATTAATGAAGTGAAATGTAAAAACGTGAGAATAGGGCGCTCACGTTTTTATGTTTTTGACAGAGGGGGAAGCATGATGGAATGTTTAGGGTGTAAATTAGCAAATGAAGAAGAAATTATATATAAAGTGTATGAAGATGAGTATGTAACGTGTTTTTTAGATCATGTGCCCTTCTACCCAGGACATACTTTAATCGTTCCAAAGCAGCACGTTTTAGAAGTAGACGAATTAGATGATGTTGTAGCAAAATCAATTATGGATGCTTCTAAGCTTATTGCAAAAGCGATTAAGGCATTATATAAACCAGATGGAATTACGATTTGTCAAAATGGTGGGGTTTTTAATGAGTTAACACATTACCATATGCATGTCGTACCAAGATATAAAGAGCGCTCGTTTGCTGAATTTTATACGGTACAAGCAGAAGAAAAGCAGAATCATAACTTTGAAGAGACACAGAATTTGTTAAAAGAAGCGATAGAACAAATATTGCTTACTGAAAAGGTGTAAGAGGGATGTTCTTAAGGGAACAGTTAGGAAAACTCTAATATTAAAAAGCACAATTTCTCAGTTAAAATAGAGAAATTGTGCTTTTGTTTATTCTATTATTATATTATTAGATTTTTTTATTGAAGAATTACTCATTCGTGTTTTCAGTGTCACAAAGTATATCGTCCATTCGTTATATAGAGTGAGAGGAGGAATTATATGAAATTTACAAACAAAGATTATGAAAAGATGGAAGAGCTATACGAGTTATATGAACAAAAGATTTATTATGTAGCTTATTCTATTTTAAATAATATTCAGCAGGCTGAAGATGCAGTTCAAGAGACGTTTATTACTCTTTATAAGAATTTGGAAAAGCTCCATAGCTTGAATACTCAAGAGCTTAAACGCTATATTTTGAGAATCGCGAAAAATAAAGCGATTGATAGCTACCGGAAAAATAAAAGGCATGAAGTATTCTTAGAAGAATATCAACGAGAATCAACAGAAATAGTACATGAAAATATTGAAGAGTGGGAAAAACGTGTAATGTCCGAGGTTCAGATTGATACATTGTTAGAAGAGTTAAATGAGTCTAACAGACAGGTGTTTAAGTACAAAGTCTTCTATAACTTAACGTATCAAGAAATTTCAAATGTCATGGGGATAACGGAGGCCAATGTCCGCAAGCAGTTTGAACGCGCTCGAAAACGAGTCCAAAATATTATAGGAGGGATACAAAATGACGAATTTAAAGAACTCCAAAGAAATGTATGACCTTGCTGAAAAGATTGCTTTAGATGATTTTGATAAAATCGAAGAACAACATGAATTTTCACATACATATACGCGTAAAAAGAAAGTGTTTATGGAGGAAATGAAGCTGAAAGGCGAGCAACCGCAGAAAAAGCGTAAAAGACATCGTATGTTAATCGCTGCTGCCTGCTTATTGATTGGCATGCCGACAACCGTTTTTGGTGCAGTAAAAGTCTACAATATGATTGTCCAAAAACAAAATTACGAAGTAAATGTTTCAGTAACAAATAAGGACTCGAAAAAAATTGATAAGTGGTATAAGTTGAAAATTGGTAAATTACCAGAAAATATGGAAGCAATTGATGACTCTGCTATGAAATATTCATTTAAAGATAACGACGCAAATGGAGGCTTTTCATTTAGTCTTTGGAGAGTAGGGGAAAATGCGGATTTTCAAACGCTGTACTCGAAAAGTTACGAAGAAAAAGAGGTAAATGGTAGGAAAGCAGTAATTGTCCATAAAGAAACTGGAAACAACAATTTAATGTTTGACAGGAAGGTCTTTCTCTTTTTTGAGAAAGAAGGGATTATGTTAGAAAGTTATATTGGATCCGATGTAAATGAAGAACAAATGATGGATGTGTTAGGGAACATCTCACTTGAGCCTACGTCAAAAGAAAAGGCATCACATATAGTAGATTATGATGAAAATCGTTCTAGCAAAGCAGATGAACCTAAAGAAACTAAGGTTATTCCTTTGAAAAAAGATAGTAAACGACTATTTAGTGTAGGTCAAAAGATTCCAGTAACGATAGAGCAAATTACAGATAACAACAAACTTGAATACGTTATAGAAAAAGTTGAAGTCTTTGATTCAATCAAAGATTTTAAACAAGATAACTTTTATGAACTTGGCTTAGGAATACTAAGCAGGAATCAAGCTTTGGATCAAGCGGGACAATTGATACCATATAGACGAGATAAATATAAGATTGGAAATGGTAAAGATGCAATTGATAAATTAGTAGAATCAAAATTAGTTCATCCTAAATTTGTCTACCTAACAACAACAGTGAAAAATATAGGTAAACAGGCGACAGAAGAAATCTATATGCATCCATCTATAAAACTGCTTAAATCTGAAGGTAATGCATGGAACTACGCTAAAGAAGATGGAATTGCCGAAAAAAATATTATGACGGGCGAGGTTGATTATCTAGAACCCCACGGAGACGGAAAAAGCTTTTATAATATTGGCAGTATCCGACCAGGACAAGTGATGAAAGTTAACTTAGGTTATTTTGTAGATGAGGATAAACTAGATTCAATCTTCCTTGATGCTTTCCATTACAGAGGATTTAGTGGCACTGAGAATATGAATGCGGAATATCGTTGGTGGATTGATATTCGTCAATAGTAAAAACAATAGGAACAACTAGACTAAAAAGCTGCTTATATTTAGCAGCTTTTTTCGTCTCCATACATATGTAAAACTTCTTTCGCACGTATACGTAAACCATCTATTAATTCTTTCGGTTCTAAAACTTTTGCATCTTTTCCAAGTCTATAAAATAAAGGGGTAACAAAGTTGATTTCTCCTTTATCAATTGTTGTATTTATATATCCTGTCCCATCTTCGTTTACTATAACGAACTCTTCAAGGTAGGGAACACTTTTACATTGGCGCACGCCTTCTGTCGTTAATAAAACATGTAACTGAGTAGGAATGTTTATTACGTTAGAGTTAGAGTTAGAGTTAGAGGCAAACCATTCTTCTAAATTTATGAATGTATCTTCATTTTCTTCCGTTGATAATATAGAAAGAATACGATCGACGCGATACAGTAATACCTTTTTTCTACTAAAGTCATAGGACGGCAAATACCATAAACCGTCGTGAGCATATACACCGATAGGATGAACATGTTTTGTTTTTATTCCAGATTTAGATTCGTATTGAAAGTGTAAATTTTTGTTTTCAATAGCCGCTGTTAACACTTCGTTTAAAAAAGGTGTCTCAATATCTCTCTTCGGATTCCAAAAAGAGATATAAGAACGTATTTTATCAACTTTCGCTTTCGCATCATTTTGTAGAGAGCCATACAGTTTGTGTGTAACGGAATTAATTTCTGTATTAAAAGGCAAGTCACGATAGTAGCTTAAAGATTGAAAAGCAAAAAAGATGGAGACTGCTTCTTCTTCGGTAAATAAAATAGGGGGAAGCATGTTGTTTGTTAATACTTTATATCCTCCGTTACGACCTTGTTCTGCATAAATGGGTAATCCCATATCACTTAAATCTAAAATGTATCTATGGACAGTACGAACGGAAATATTAAATTCATCAGCTATTTCCTGAGCTGTAAATGTTTTTTTTGCAGAAGCAAATATAAGAATATCTAATAAGCGTTTAGCTTTTGACAAATGTATCACCTTTTTCTTTTTTAACATGACATAAATTGTCATGTTTTACTGTTAGTATATTGTTTACATCATAATTTTATCAAGATGAGACGCAAGGAGGAAAAGAAATGTCACGTAAAATTGTTTTATTTATTGCAGCGAGCTTAGATGGATTTATCGCGAAAGAAGACGATGATTTAGAGTGGTTAATCGAAACGGAAGGAGAGGGAGACAACGGTTATACGGAAATGTATGAAACAATTGATACAATAATCATGGGAAAGAGAACGTACGATTATGTAGTAGAGCATATGGAACCATTCCCGTACCTAGATAAGAAATGTTATGTTTTTTCTAATTCTGAAAAAGGTTCAAATGGACATGTGGAATTTGTAAATGGAGATGTAGTAGAGTTCACCAAAAGGTTGAAAGAGCAGGAAGGATCTAAAATATGGATGGTCGGTGGAGGGAGTCTACTGAGAGAATTTTTTAGGAATAATCTAATTGATGAATATGTTGTTACGATTACACCTCACATATTAGGTTCTGGTATTCCGCTATTTAAAGAAAAGAACCCGGAAATTAATTTAACTTTAACGGATACAAAACGTTTTGGTCAGTTTGTAAATCTATATTATAAAGTAAAATCTTAAAGGATAAAGAAACACGACTACTGATAGTAGTCGTGTTTTTATATAGATGGCAATGAAATTATAAAGCAAGACCCGTGGTCAACTTCACTTGTGGCAGTAATATTCCCGCCGTGTAGTTCTACGATTTCCTTCACGATAGAAAGTCCTAAACCGGTTCCACCTGTAGCTCGTGTTCTTGCTTTATCAACACGATAAAAGCGGTCGAAAATGTGAGGGAGGTCTTCAGGGGGAATACCTTCTCCCTTGTCCTCAATTTTGATGGAAATATGTTTATGTTCTTCTGTAACAGAAATATTAATATGAGAATGTTCTTTTGAATGTCTATACGCGTTATTTAAAATGTTAGCCATAACTTGTTCAAAGCGCTGCTCATCTAGCTTTACTAAGAGTGAGAGAGGACATGTGAAAACAACTTTAATTTGTTTTTCTCCATACATCACATTTATTTTTTCAGTGATGCGAATAAGGAAAGTGTGTAAATGCACTTCTTTTACTTGAATGAAAAAGTTATGCTTTTCCATTTGAGCGAGTGAAAATAAATCTTGAACTAAGTTTGTAATATAATCAGATTCGTCTTTTATAATGGATAAGTATTGTAAACGTTGCTCAGGAGGTGTATTTTCTTTTAATGCAATGTCAGCATAACCTCTTACGTACGTTAAAGGTGTTCGTAATTCATGAGCAACACTCGCTAGAAATTCACTTCTTTCTGTTTTCATATAATGTAAATCATTTGCTAGAGTTTGGATAGATTCTGCTAGTTCACCAATTTCGTCATTTCGAGTAGTCGTTAATGAAACTGATAAATCGCCCTTACTCATTTTTTCAGTCGCTTGTTTCATGTGTAACAATGGTTTTGTTAATAAACGTGATAATAGAAAAATGGTGATGGCTGTTAATAGAAAAGTAATGACTCCAGCAATAATGAATTGTCTTGTTAGTCCGTTAACCATGTCTTCGATTGATTCCGTTCCGAGAAACATATATACATAGCCTTCCGTTTTTCCTGCCACTACAATTGGGCTAACTGTACATATATAATTAGATGTTTTCCAATGATTCTCTATAATCGCTCCATCATGATCTGTTCGTGTTTGCATTCCTTCAATATGTTTTTTTATAGTAGTATTTATTTCATTGGATTTAGCTAGTACTTCTTTATTTGCATTTGTAATAATAACAGTTGTTTCAGCTTCGGATTCCATTAAAGCAACATGGGAGATTGTTTGCTTATCAAAATACTTTTCAAGGACATCTCGGTGACTATTTCCACGCTTTAATAAAGCAGTCATTTCTTCATTTACTCTAGTGTTCACAAGGCTATAATAGAGCAAGACAAATAGAACACTTTCGATTAAAAGTGTAACAATTAGAAAATAAAATCCGAGTTGAATAGAAATTCGCTTCATCGCTTTGCTCCTTAATCTAGGGTATCAATCCATCGATACCCTACTCCATATACAGTTTTTAAATGGTGATCAATAGGGAAATTTACTTTTCGTAATTTATCACGCAAATTACGAATATGTGAATCGACTGTTCTATCTTCTGTATTTGTATTCAATCCCCAAATTCGTTCAATGAGCTGATCACGGCTTAATACATAGTTCACATGACGTAAAAATAATCCGAGTAAAGAGAATTCGATTGGTGTGAGAAGAAGTTCTTCATTATAGACAGAAATGAAATGTTTGGCCTCATCCCATAAAATGCCGTGATATTGGATTTGCGCGTGTTGATTTGTTCGCCTTAAAACAGCTTCAATTCTTGCGAAAAGCTCCTCTTCGTGGAATGGTTTCGTCACGTAATCATCCGCTCCAAGTTTTAACCCTTGGATGACATCTACCGTTTGATCACGAGCAGTTACCATAATGATTGGAACGTTACTAAATGATCGAATTCTTTTGCACGTTTTCCACCCGTCCATCTTTGGCATCATAATATCGAGTAAAACAAATTTGAAGTTTCGATTTTCTATATGTGAAATAGCTTCTTCTCCGGACACTGCACATACGCAGTTGTATCCGATTGGAGTAAGATAAAGTGATAATAATTCAAGCATTCTCGGTTCATCATCTACAAGTAGTATATCGATCATAGAGTACCTCCGCATTTGTAGTTATTACTTAAATTGTAAGTCAAAATCATGAAGAAATGGTGCAGATTATAATGCATCTGCATAATTTCTTCAGAATTGCTTGTTATTGTAAAGTTGAAATTCCATTTTAGGTAATAAGATTGGTTCGAAAACAATTACGGGGGCGATATAGTGAAAAAGATGACCCGAATTTTTGGGATAACAATAATCGCGGCAGTCGGTCTTGCGGCATGCGGACAAACGAATACAGATCATAAAAATCATGAATCTACAAAAGAGAAGAAAACAGAGCAAAAGGAAATGAAAATGAATCAGGAGATAACTGCGCCGAAAGAAATGAATGCCGGGGCATCAGAGGATTTATTAACGACAAGTTTAAAAAATGTAACGAGATTAAATACAAATAATCCTCTGCAAATGGCAGTGTTAACTTCGCAAACGATATGGCCAGCAACGCATAAAGAGAATCGGCCAGGTGCTGTTATTTTAGTGCCAGTGAACGAGTGGCAATTGGGTATTGCAAGTGCGGATCTTATTCATCATCCGAATAACGGACCGATTTTATTTATAGAAAAAGAAGTGGTACCCGAAATGACGTTAAAAGAAATAAAACGATTAAATCCGCTCGGAACGAAAGATGGAACGCAAATTATGGTGATGGGGGATGTAGGGGCATCTGCGCTTGAGCAATTAAAAGAGTATAAAGTGAAGCAAATAAAAGAAACGGATTCAGCTAAATTTGCTAAAGATGTTGATAAAGAATATGCCGATATAACAGGGAATTATCCAAATAGCGTTATTATCGGTTCGTCTGAAGAAGAAGGACGTTTATATACAACACCAGCTGTAAATTGGATTTCTCATATGCCAGAGCCACTTTTATATACAGAAAAAGATAAGGTGCCAGAAGCGACAGTAGAGGCATTAAAAATGAGAAAAGATAAAGCAAGTATATATGTGTTAGGACCAGAAAAAATCATTTCAAAAGAAGTAGAAAAAGAGTTAAGTAAATACGGTAAAGTAACACGTATTAGTGGGGAGACTCCAACAGAAAATTCGGTTGCATTTGCGAAATTTAAAGATAAAAAAACGAAATTTGGCTGGGGGTTCACAAAACCTGGTCACGGTTTGTCGTTTGTTTCGAGTAAAACACCAGACTTAGCAATTGCGGGAGCACCGTTTTCACATATGGGTAAACATGCCCCTGTTGTTTTGCTTGAGGAAGGAAGAGCTTCACAACCAGTTTATGACTTCCTTGCTACTATTCAGCCGAAGTTTAAAGATGATCCAACACTTGGACCGTATAACCATGGTTTCCTATTAGGAAGTAATAGTGATATTTCATTTGAAACACAAGGGATATTAGATGGGAGGTTAGAAATTGTTCAGGAAAGTGGTCAAGGTCACGGTGGACATTAATGAAATGAGAAAAGACGCTGTTAAGGTAGCGTCTTTTCTTTAGGAAACTTTTACATAGCACAACATCCTTTGCTCGTTATATAATAGCCTTCGTGCAGTCGGCCTAGATTTTCTTACGGAGAGAATCAAATGATAAAAGAGTAGAGGGTGGTAGCTTGTTTCAAAAGATAAAAAATGAATGGTTTTCTAATGTGAAAGGGGACGTACTATCAGGAATTGTCGTTGCTTTAGCATTAATTCCTGAAGCGATAGCTTTTTCTGTTATTGCAGGTGTAGATCCGACGGTTGGATTGTACGCGGCCTTTTGTATTGCGGTTACAATCTCATTTGTTGGCGGAAGACCTGGGATGATCTCGGCGGCAACAGGTGCAATGGCATTATTAATGGTGACGCTCGTTAAAGATCATGGTTTGCAATATTTATTTGCTGTGACAATAGTAACAGGTATTGTTCAAATTATTTTTGGAGTGTTCAAGCTGAGCTCATTTATGAAGTTTGTTCCTAAATCCGTTATGAGTGGTTTTTTAAATTCACTTGGAATTTTAGTTTTTACAGCGCAATTGCCGCATTTTAAAAATGCAACTTGGCAAATGTATGCACTTGTCGCATTAGGACTTGCAATTATATATGTATTTCCACGTATTACGACGGCTGTACCGTCTACACTTATTTCAATTATTATTGTGACAAGTATTGCACTTATGAGTGGATTACAGTTGAAAACAGTAGGGGATATGGGAAGCTTACCGAAAGAATTACCGTTCTTCAGCGTTCCTGATGTGCCGTTTACACTTGAGACATTAGGTATTATTTTACCGTACTCAGTTATGCTTGCAATTATCGGCTTACTAGAGTCATTATTAACAGCTTCGGTTTTAGACGATATGACACATACGGAAAGCAATAAACATAAGGAAGCACGTGGGCAAGGTATTGCAAACATTGTCGCTGGTTTCTTCGGAGGAATGGCAGGATGTGCAATGATTGGACAATCTGTTATTAACATTAAATCAGGTGGTCGCGGGAGATTATCGACGTTTGTAGCCGGTGGATTTTTAATCGTATTGCTATTTATTTTAGGTGATTATGTTGTTCATATTCCGATGGCTGCTTTAGTTGCTGTTATGATTATGGTTTCGATTGGGACGTTTGATTGGAACTCTGTAGCAACGATTCATAAAGTACCAAAAGGAAATGCATTTGTTATGATCGTAACAGTTGTGATTGTCCTAATTACACATAATTTGGGATTAGGTGTAATTATCGGAACGATAATTAGTGCAGTTTTATTTGCATTCAATATGGCAAAGATTCACGTGAAACATTTGTATATTGAAAATAAGAAAATATATGAAATTCACGGCCAACTATTCTTCGCATCTACGGCAGATTTTATAAATGCTTTTTCATATAATGAAGATGTGAAAGAAATTGAGATGAATTTTACTAACGCACACGTATGGGATGATTCAGCAGTAGCGGCAATTGATAAAGTTATCATGAAGTATGAACAGAACGGTGTGAAAGTAAGGATCACAGGGTTAAATGAACGAAGCTCGAAGATTGTTTCAAATCTAGCTACTTATAATAAGAGAATTGCTAGTTAGAAGCCTCCTTTTTAGGGGGCTTTATTATATAATACGAGTAGGATAACGAAAAGGGGATTCAGCATATGTACAAACAAATTTTATTAGCATGTGATGGTTCTGAACATGCACTTCGAGCAGCCGAGCATGCAACATATATTGCGAAATTTAACGAAGAAACACATGTTGAAGTTGTGTACGTAGTAGATAATAGAACGGCAAAATCAGATATTATACAAGGACAAACGGATTTAGAAACAATATCAGCTAGTCGAAAAGATAAATTAAAAGAGATTGAGGGTTTATTAAAGAAAGAGAACATTTCCTACAAAATTACGATTCTACATGGCGATCCAGGGGATACGATTGTTCAATATGTAAATACAGGAGATATAGATCTTGTTATTGCTGGGAGTAGAGGGCTAAATACACTGCAAGAGATGGTGCTTGGTAGTGTAAGTCATAAAATAGCAAAGCGTGTGAAATGCCCGGTTATGATTATAAAGTGAAGCTTTAATCAGTGGGGGTTTTGTTCATCCCCCACCTAACTTCTTTGCTTTCGCTGAATTTTGAGGTGTGGGTCTTACTGCCCGGCGAATAGCGGGATAAAATAAATTGAGTGAGATAGTCTGTAGTGTAAGCGAGACCTTGATATAATTCGAGGTCTTTTTTGATGTATAGAGGGGGAGATTATGGCCATACTAGATATAAGTTTAGAGGGGAATTGTTAACTTACAAATTTGTAAGTTAGTTGTCAGTGAAATCGATGTTATGAAATTTTTTCCATTGATACAATAAGAATATCAAAGGGGATATAGGGAGGATGGAAGGTATGAAATCATTTCAAAATTTGTCTTATAGCCAAGGGATAAGCTTAATTTGTTTAGGTGGATTTGCTGGATCTGTTATGTTAGCTGTTTTAATAAAGATGATTCATCAAATCTTTTAATTTTAGAGTAGGGAAGGAATTGGTTGTTATTAATAGCAAGAGAAGTATTATAAATAAAAAATAGCTCCTAGCATGTATCTTAGTGCTAGGAGCTATTTTCTTATTTCTCTGTTTCTGCTTTATCGCTTGTTACGCTAACTTTACCCCACTTGTATTGATCTTCTGGTGTATATTTATAATCTTTTACGCGATTATTTACACCTTTTAAGTCAAATTTATAATGAAGTGGAATTAATGGTACTTCGTCATGAACTAATTTTTGCCATTTATCGTAGACATCTTTACGGTACTTTTCATCAGCAGCTTCTGGAGAAATACCTTGTTTTAATAATTCTGTGTTTTTGTCAGTAGCCCAACGTGGGTAATTGAACGCTGCATCTTTAGCCCAAATACCAGAAGGATCTGGGTCAGATCCAGTTCCCCAAGCTGCCGCGAAAAGATCAACTTTTGGATCATCTTTTTTAATCATATCGTAGAATGAGTTAAATTCATGTAAGCGACCATCAAGAAGCTCTACTTTTAGGCCGATGTCTTTCCAAGATTGAATAAAGAATTTTGCAAGTGGTTCACTTACATCGCTACCACTCATTGATAAGAAATTAGCTTTAAATTCTTTACCATTGGGATCTTCACGGAATCCATCTCCGTTCGTATCTTTATAGCCAGCTTCATCTAATAATTTTTTAGCTTTCTCTATATCTTTATCATAGGCACCAGCTTTATTGTTATGATATTTTGGTAGAGATGGTGGGATTGGTGAGTTAGCCGGATAACGTAGGCCGTGATATAATTTTTCACCAATTTCTTTTCGATCGATAGCATACGCCATTGCTTGACGTACACGAACATCTTTAAATTTCTCCTTATCCATTACTACTTCTTCTTTTTCTTTATCCATATGGCCTAATTTAAAACCGATATAGCTATAGTATAAATCAGTTTTACCGACTAATTGTGCATTTTTTAATGTACTTACATTTGGATACTGATCTGCACTTACTTCAGCAATGTCAATATCACCATTTTTTAAGGACGCGTTAACAACGGAAGGGTTAACAACTTTTAAAACCATACTTTTTAGTTTTGGTTTTCCGCCATAATAATCATCAAAACGTTCAAATTCAACAGCTTCACCTGGCGTAATTTTCTTCACTTTAAAAGGTCCGAAACCAATTGGGTTTTTACGGATTTTATCAGATTCTGCTAATTTATCGATTGGTACATCTCCTAAGTATTTCTTATGAAGAGGGTATGTCCAAAGCCCAGTTTTCACTGAAGGATTCGGTTCTTTAAACGTAATCGAAATTGTTTTTGGATCCGTTACCTTTATACCTGAAATTTTTTCGGCTTTTCCATTATGGTAATCTTCCATACCTTCAATCATTTGCATTTGAGTGTCATAGCGAGAACCGGCATATTGTTTGTTACCAATCACTAGATAAGAGTATTCTAAATCCTCAGCAGTAACAGGGTTTCCATCATGCCATTTTACATTATCTTTAATTTTAAGTGTAATTGTCTTTTTATCTTTAGAAATTTCATATGTAGCAGCACCATCATTCGTGTATTCCCAGTTTTCGTCATTTGATAATAAAGATTCATCGAAAATTGTAATGACCTGGTTATCAGGATCTCCTTCATATACAGCGAAGTTCAAAAGTCCTTCAAATGGTGTGTTAGAAACAAGACCATATGTTAATGAACCATCTTTAATTTCCTTTTTATCATTTTTAACAGATGCACTAAATTTATTTGTATCTACTTTTTTTGTGCTGCTCGTTTTTTCACTACCACCACTGCCCCCACATGCTGAAAGTAGTAATGTTGAAACCGCAAGTGTACTTAATACTTTGAAAAATTTTGGCTTATTTGTCATTTCTTCCACCCCTTATCCTTTTCTTTGTCTTGCGTCGGCCGAACGACGTAGCGCTTGACCAATAAAATTTATACACAGCATCAATGCTAAAATCATGATTGATGCGGGTAACCAAATCCACCATTTCTCTTGTAATACATCTGGATTTCTAGCATAACTAACAAGTGTACCAAGGCTTGGTGTACTTTCTGGTAGACCAAATCCTAAGAAAGTTAGACCAGATTCAATACCGATGTTTCCAGCAAGATTTAATGTAACACTAACAATGATAATTGAGCTTAAGTTAGGTAGTACTTGGAAAAGAATGATTTTCCAGTTTGGTGTTCCTAAAGTTTTAGATGCAGAGACATAATCTAGTTCTTTTTCAGTTAATACTTTTGAGCGAATTAATCTGGCCTTGCCTGTCCATAAGAACACGCTCATAATTAAAATGAAAGTAAAGATATTGAATGTAGGAACAAGTGTAATAAATACAATTACAAGCATTAAAAATGGTAAAACCATAACAAAGTCGATAATGCGCATAATGATATTATCAATAGCTCCTCCAAAATACCCGGCAATTAATCCAATTGAAAGACCAATTAAACAAGAAAGAATAGTAATTGCTAATCCAATTGTAAAGGAGTTACGTGTACCAATAATAAGTTGGCCGAAAATGTCGCGTCCTCCGTAATCTGTTCCTAACCAATGTTCAGCAGAGGGAGGAGCATAAATAGCGAATAAATCAACTCGTACAATATCTTCTTGTTTCATAATAAAAGATGTTGCGTAGACTGCTACTAATAAGATTGCTAGGAAAATAAGTGAAAACATTGCTAATTTATCTTTACGAAGTTCTCGCCACATAATAGAGAAACCAGAAGGGCTTTTTTCGTAATGAATAACTTCAGTTTGTTTTTCAGGGTTTGCTAACATAACGTCATCTCCTTTCTTTAATCAATACGAATACGTGGATCGACGATGCTTAGAATAATATCTGAAAGGAGAGTTCCAAGTAACGTTGCAAATCCAGTAAACATAACGAGTGTAGTTATTACACTAAAATCACGTTGAGAGATAGATTGTATAAATAGTTGTCCAATTCCTGGATAGCTAAAAATACTTTCTAAAAAGATGGCACCGCCAACTAATCCTGTAATTTCATAGCCTAAGAAGGCTGCAATTGGTAAGAATGAATTTCGTAAAATATGTCTAGAATAGATTTTTGATTCTGGAACACCTTTTGCTCTTACTGTACGAACAAAATCTTTATGTTTCGTATCAATAATTTCGCTTCGTAAATATTGAACAGTACCAACTGTTGCGATTAATGCCCCGGATAAAGCTGGTAGTAGCATGTGATTCAATTTGCTTAAATAGTAAGCAAATGTACCTGTTGCAACTTGAGGATCTACGCTACCGCCGGTTGGGAATATTGCAAACTTAAATCCGAATAGGAAGAGCATAACTAGTGCAAATATAAATAGTGGTGTAGCAAAACCTAGATAGTTGTAAAGGGTAATGAGTCGATCAGCCCAGGTATCATTCCAACGCCCACTTATAACTCCGAGTGGTATGGCAATTAAATAAGTAAGAATAAGAATGACAAGTGCTAAAGATACTGTGTTTCCAAGTCGTTCTCCAATTAAATCGGTTACTTTCATTTTATGTGCATAGGAAATACCAAAGTCACCTTGGGCTGCATTTTTAATCCAGCGAACATATTGTGTTGTAACTGGGTCATTTAATCCAAGCTTTTCTCGCTGTTCTTCAATCACTTTTGGATCCGCTTTTGGATTCATTGCTTTGCCAGTTAAGGCATCGCCTGGCATTGCCTTAGCTAGTAGAAAGACAAGTACACTTAACACGAATAATTGCGGGATCATCACTAAAAATCTTCGTAATATAAACTTCCACATGTTTTATCACTCCCCTATGGTAATGCCACCCGGTGCGTTGGCGAGATTGCTTTTAAGTCATAAGCCCGACCGTTCTCATTGAAATAATTTTCGTATGATTTCTCGTATTCAGAGCTTACTTGTTGACGGAGCTTACGCTGTCTCTCTCTGTTTTCAGGACGAATATCAGGAATTGCAGATATTAGGCGCTTCGTATAAATATGTTGCGGATTACTATAAATTTCTGCACTAGTTGCTTCTTCGACAATGCGTCCGCGATACATAACACCGATACGATCACACATATGACGAATTACACCTAAATCATGACTAATGAATAAGTATGTTAGTCCGAGCTCAGCTTGTAAATCTTGCAAGAAGTTTAATACTTGTGCTTGTACAGAGACGTCGAGCGCAGATACTGGCTCATCAGCAATAATAAGCTTCGGTTTTAATGTAAGAGCGCGTGCAATACCAATTCGCTGCCTTTGCCCACCGGAAAATTCATGTGGGTATTTATAAATTGACTCTGGATTTAGACCAACTTTATCAAGATATTCTTGAACTGCTCTACGTTCTTCATCAGGTGAGAGCTTCTCAAAATTTCGAAGAGGCTCAGCAATAATGTCGAGAACACGTTTCTTCGGATTTAATGATGAATACGGATCTTGGAAAATCATTTGAATATCTTTTCGTTGTTCACGTAGCTCCGAGCGACTTAATTTTGTTAAATCTCTATTATTAAAATGAATGCTACCCTCTGTTGCTTTCGTTAAATGCATAATTGCTTTACCCGTTGTTGATTTGCCGCTTCCGGATTCACCAACGATCCCATATGTTTCACCCGGTTGTAATTCAAAACTTACACCATCGACAGCACGCACGTAATCTAATGTACGTCCGAAGAAACCACCTTTAATTGGAAAGTGTACTTTTAAATCTTCTACTTTAAGCAGTGCCATGAGTTACGTCATCTCCTTTCTTATGTTGGAAGTTGAAGTGCTTATAGCAAGTACAACGTACCCAATGGTCTGGTTTTACTTCATGTAAAACAGGATTTTCCTCATGCTGATCTGGTCTAACCCACGGGATTCGGGCTTGGAATCGGCATCCAGTGCGAGGAAGCTTCGCTAACGAAGGAACCACGCCTTGAATTACATGCAATTTTTCTTTTTCAGCATATGCAGATGGAATTGAGTTTAATAGAGAACGAGTATATGGGTGAAGCGGGTTATTAAAAATCTCTTCTACTGTTCCTGTTTCTACAACTTGTCCTGCATACATAACGACAATACGATCAGCTGTTTCGGCAACAACGCTTAAATCATGTGTAATTAAAATGATGCCCATTTTCGTTTGTTCTTGAATAGATTTTAGTAAGTCTAAAATTTGTGCTTGGATGGTTACGTCAAGAGCCGTTGTTGGCTCATCCGCAATAATGAGTGCTGGGTTACAAGCAATCGCAATAGCGATAACAATTCTTTGTCTCATTCCGCCAGATAATTCGTGAGGGTATTGTTTATATGTAAGTTCTGGTTTTGGAATACCAACTTGATGGAGTAGTTCTAAGGTGCGTTCTTTCTTTTCTGCTTTCGAAAGGTTTGTGTGGTAGTCTAAGTTTTCTTCGATTTGTTTTCCAACTGTCATAAGAGGATCGAGTGCTGTAAGAGGTTCCTGGAAAATCATACCGATGTTTGATCCGCGTACTTTATTCATTTCTGCGGTCGACATAGTAAGTAAATCCTTATCCCTATAGTAAAGTTGCCCTTGTAATTTTGTATTTGCTTCATTATGCAGTCGCATAATGGAAAGGGCAAGTGCACTTTTTCCGCAACCTGATTCACCAACTATCGCGACAATTTCATTTTCATGGACAGTTAACGAAATGTTATCAACTGCTGCATGATATTGATCTTGTATACGAAAGGAAGTCTGTAAGTTTTCAATGCGAAGAAGTGGATTCTTCATGGCTATCCCTCCATCTTTTCTGAAAAAACTAAATATTTAGTATGTTGTTGCTATTTTAATATAAAATGACAATGTTTGACAAGAGTAAATATTCAAAAATCTTTTTATATAGAGATGAGACGCAGTAATATAAGGATAAAAACCTTTTTAAAACGCTAACAATTATGGATTGGATTGATAAATTATTTGTAATAAAAAAGTACTATATGTAGAAAAAAGAGAGGTGTTCTGGAAAGAACTGTCTCTCTTTTTTTTGTAAGTATAATATTAGTGTTTAAGCTTGTTTTTGTTTTGCAGATCCTGTATTTAAAGTAAGAGCAAGGAAGAACATTGCAAGCACACAAGAAGCAAGGAGCAAAATGAATCCGCCGTCCCATCCGAATCCATCTACAATAAAGCCCATGGCTGCGCTAGCAAAAGTAGCTCCACCTAGGTAACCGAAGAACCCAGTTAAACCAGCGGCAGTTCCAGCAGCTTTTTTTGGTGCTAAGTCTAGTGCGTGTAGACCGATTAACATAACAGGTCCGTAAATTAAAAATCCAATGGAAACAAGTGCGATACTATCAATGATTGGGTGACCAGCAGGATTTAGCCAGTAAACAAGAACGGCAATGAATACACCGACCATAAATAAAATACCAGCAGGTGCGCGGCGCCCTTTAAATAGTTTATCACTCATCCATCCGCAAAGAAGTGTACCTGGAATACCAGCCCATTCGTATAGAGCATAAGCTGTACGTGAGCTACTATGAGTAAAGCTTTTTTCTTCTACTAAATAAGTAGGAGCCCAGTCTACAACGCCGTAACGAACGAAATAAACAAAAACGTTAGCGATAGCGATGTACCATAAAAACTTATTGTTTAATATGTATGTAAATAAAATTTCCTTTACCGAAAGCTCGCGTTCACGGTCCGCTACTTTTTCATCTGATGGATATTCCCCAGTGTGTTCTTCAATAGAAGGTAATCCGCAAGATTGAGGTGTATCTCTCATCGTAATTAATACATAAATACCCACTAAAATTGAAAGAATACCTGGGAAGTAAAATATACTTTTCCAGTCATTTGCAAAGAAATATAAGCCTAATGTAACGAGAGAAGGCATAAGCGCGCCGCCGACATTATGAGCGACGTTCCAAATAGACATTTTTGTACCACGTTCACTAACGGAGAACCAGTGAACCATCGTACGGCCACAAGGAGGCCATCCCATACCTTGTACCCATCCATTTAAAAACTGAAGTACAAACATAAGTATAATGCTCGTTGTAATGAAAGAAAATGAGCCGAAAATAATATTAATGATACCGGATAAAAATAGCCCAGCTGCTAAAAAGTAGCGAGGATTACAACGATCGGATACGATACCCATAAGAAATTTACTTAATCCGTAAGCGATAGATACTGCTGAAAGGATAACCCCAAGTTCCCCTTTACTAAAGCCTTGTTCGATTAAGTATGGCATTGCGAGTGAAAAGTTTTTTCGAACAAAGTAGTAACCCGCATAACCGATGAAGATACCTAAGAATACTTGTAAACGCAATTTACGGTATTCGCTATCAGTGCGATCAGTAGGTAAGCGTTCTGCGTGGGGCGCAGGTTTAAATAATTGTGTGAAAAACATAAAATGAAAATCCTCCCCTAATTAATTCGAAGCGTTTTAAGACAGAGAGAACACAAAAAGGCTATGAAATATAAAAAAGTTCCCTTTTTTATGATTCATAGCCGTATACTCCGATTCTCCGTGACTGTCAATATTAACTTCGACGAAAATTATACAACTTTGTGACAGAAATGTAAACGTTTTTATAAAGAAAGTTGTTGACGTATTTTGTTTGTGGGATTAATATTTAAATACGTTAAATATTTTATTGCTTAAATAAGAGGTGGATAACATGCCAAATGATATGACTCATATTGATAAGATTCAAGCTCTTACATTCGCTATAGGAAAGAAAATGCAAACAGAGCTATTAGAACAAATGCAAGCATCAGGACTTACACCACCGCAGTTTTATATTTTAAAGATTTTAGATCATTACGGAGCTTCAAGAGCGACACAATTGGCGGAGAAAATGTACGTGAAACCGAGCGCGATTACAGTAATGATTGATCGTTTAATTGATCATGGGTTAGTAGAGCGCTATCACGACGATAATGATCGCCGCGTTGTTATCATTGAGCTAACGAAAAAGGGGAAAGCTACAGTAGAAGAAGCGATGGCGGCTCGTAATGAGCATATTGCAAAATACTTCTCACACTTAGAATTACAAGAGAGGGAAGATTTGTTACGCCTCTTTGAAAAGCTAGAAACAATTATTTGCGGGACACAAGAGACACAAGAGAAAAAAGAGAAAAACTAAGAGGAATTGAGGAGATTACATGGAGCAACAAGAAAATCAGAATAGAAAGTTGTTGTTAATCGGTTTAGTAATCGCGATGCTATTTGCTGCATTGGACGGAACAATCGTTGGCACAGCAATGCCGCGTATCGTCGGTGAACTAGGTGGATTAAGTTTAATGACATGGTTAACAACAGCTTATATGTTAACATCAACAACGGTTGTACCGATTGCAGGTAAATTAGCGGATTTACTTGGGCGTCGTAACGTATATATAGCAGGATTAATTATCTTTATGGCTGGTTCAGCGTTATGTGGTATGGCAAACGGTATGACAGAATTAATTATTTTCCGTGGTATTCAAGGTCTTGGTGGCGGTATTATGATGCCAATGGCTATGATTATTATCGGAGATATGTTCACGGGAAAAGAACGTGCTAAATGGCAAGGTATTTTTGGAGCTCTATATGGTCTTGCCTCTGTAATTGGACCACAAGTTGGTGGTTGGATTGTAGACGCAGTGGACTGGAGATGGGTATTCTATATTAACTTACCAGTTGGTATTTTAGCGACAATCTTTATTGCAATGGGATTAAAAGCACATAAACAAACAGGACCAATTAAAATTGATATCGCTGGAATCTTCACGATGATTCTCGGTGTTGTAAGTTTATTACTTGCGTTAACGTTTGGTGGAAAAGATTATGCATGGGGTTCTTGGCAAATTATCGGGTTATTTGCACTAGCTGCCATTGGTATTGTTAGCTTTGTTATTGTTGAAACGAAGGCTGAAGAACCAATTTTACCGATGCACTTCTTTAAAAACCGCACATTTACACTACTGAATGCGATCGGTTTCTTTATGAGTATCGGAATGTTTGGAGCAATTATGTTCGTACCGTTCTTTATGCAAGGAATTGTAGGCGTAAGTGCTGCTGAATCAGGAACGATTATGACACCGATGATGATCACAATGATCGTTATGAGTATTATCGGTGGTCAACTTGTATTAAAAGTTGGTGTGAAACCACAAATTATTACAGGGATGCTTATTATGGCTAGTGGTTTCTGGTTATTAACAACGATGGATATGCACACAACTAAGCTTACCGCTACTTCTTATATGATGATTATCGGTTTAGGAATGGGTCTTGTTATGCCGATATTAACATTAGCATTACAAGAAAGCTTCCCGAAAAAAGATCTTGGTGTTGTAACATCATCAAGTCAATTCTTCCGTCAAATCGGTGGAACGTTTGGGATTACAATTTTAGGATCAATTATGAATAACACTTCAGGTACAACGTTAACAAATAAATTAGTACCTGTATTAGATACATTCCCAAAAGAAGCGGGACAAATGGTAACAAAATTGAAAGATATGATTCATACAGATCCACAGAGTTTATATTCTATGCTCTTTAGTCCAGAGGCATTAAAACAAATGCCAGAAGCATTTTCTAACAGTATCGTACCGGTTTTGAAAAGTTCTTTGGTGGATTCGCTTCATACTGTATTTTTAACAGGATTAGTATTTATCGTAGTAGGTGCAATCTTTACGATTTTCTTACAGAAGATTAAACTATCTGATCGTAAAAAAGCTGCAGAAGAGCCTGCTGTAGAAGAGAAAGAACAAACTGTATCATATTCATAATGAAAAAGCATCGCCTTATGGCGATGCTTTTTTGAGTATAACCTTAAAAGCTTTTTAGTGAGAAAGGATTGACGTATTTTCATAAATGCGTTATATTATTTTCTGTAAACGGTTACATGAAATGAGGAGAAAAGAGAATGAGTACGATTAAAGACGTTGCAAAATTAGCAGGGGTATCTGTTGCGACCGTTTCCAGAGTGTTAAATAAAAATGGATATGTTCATGAGGATACATTAAAAAAAGTAGAGCGAGCAATTGAAATGCTAGATTATAAACCTAGTACAGTAGCACGTTCTTTATATAATAAAAAATCTCGTTTAATTGGCTTAGTTGTTCCAAATATCGTGAATCCATTCTTTCCAGAAGTTGCACGTGCCGTAGAAGATGTAGCACATAAGCAAGGTTACACAGTTGTCCTTTGTAACTCTGATGAAAATTTAGAAAAAGAGAAACAATACATTGATGTGCTTAGACAAAATAATGTGGATGGGTTTATTGTGGCAACGAATCCACAAAATAGTGTTAATTACATGAATTTGTCTATTCCAGTTGTTGCGATTGACCGTATGTTTAATGAGCGCATTCCTACTGTATATGCAGATAACTATGCAGGGAGTCAGGCGGCGACAAAGTTATTAATAGACAAAGGGTGTAAACATATTGCACATATTCGTGGACCTCGTGATGTGAGTACAGCCAATGAACGTTTTGAAGGTTTTGTAGACGTTATTAGGCAAAATAATCTTTCTTATATGATTGCAGAGAGTACATTCGATCCAGCTAATAGTGAACAGGTCGCGGTGGAATTATTAGAAGAATATCCGCATATTGATGGAATTGTTGCTGGGAATGATTTAATTGCAATCGGCGTTGTAAAGGCTGCACTTCAAAAGGGAATTTCTATTCCAGACGATTTACAAATTATCGGATTCGATGGAATTTCTTTAACAGAAATGATGTATCCATCTATTACAACTGTTGCACAGCCAATTTATGAAATGGGGAAAATTGCAACAGAGTTGTTGTTAGAGCAGATGGAAGGAAATCCATTAGAAGAGAAACACTATCGTTTACCGATTGAAATTATAGAACGAAATACAACGAAGTAAGGAGATGAGACAGATGCCAAATATTGCAGTAGTAGGTAGTATTTCAATGGACTTAGTGGCTGTTTCAAAAATACGGCCGAAAGCAGGAGAAACAGTAATTGGTGAAGCGTTTCATACGATCCCAGGAGGGAAAGGGGCCAACCAAGCAGTAGCTGCAGCTAGATTAGGAGCAAATGTAGCGATGGTTGGTGCAGTAGGAAATGATGATTACGGAACAGTAGTTAGAAAAAATTTAGAGAACGAACGCGTTTTTATCGACTATGTGGTACCGGTTACAGATAGAACGACAGGAATCGCTCATATCGTTTTAGCAGAAGAGGATAACAGCATTGTTGTCGTACAAGGAGCAAATGCTCTTGTAAATGAGTCGATTGTAGATCGTTCAAAAGACCTTCTTGTAAAAGCAGATATGGTTGTTCTTCAACTAGAGATTCCGCTTGAAACAGTAAAATACGTTCTGGCTATTTGTGAGGAGCACAAAATTCCAGTTATGTTGAATCCGGCTCCAGCACAATTTTTATCAGAAGATATTTTAGAAAAAGCGACTTATATTACGCCGAATGAACATGAATGTCGCATTGTATTAGATGATTTTACATCACCAATTGAAGAGTTACTGTCTAAGTATCCAAACAAACTACTGATGACAGAAGGCTCTAATGGTGTTCGTTTCCATAACGGAACGGAAGTTGTTCAAGTTCCAAGTATTGCCGTAGATGTAGTAGATACGACTGGAGCAGGTGATACATTTAATGGCGCGTTAGCAGTTGCGCTTTCTGAAGGAGAAACACTTCAAAAGGCTATTCGTTTCGCGAATATTGCTGGTGGTCTTTCTGTAACAAGACTTGGGGCACAGGGCGGTATGCCAACGAGAGATAGAGTACGTGAAGTGCAGGTGATTGTTGGATGAAAAAGCACGGTGTATTAAATAGTGAAATTGCGGCAGTCCTTGCTTCACTTGGACATACAGATACGATTGTAATTGCTGATTGCGGGTTACCTATTCCTGATGGAGTAAAACGAATTGATTTAGCAGTTGAAATTGGAAAGCCTAGCTTTTTAGACGTATTACAAGTAGTTGCTGATGATATGGCAATTGAGAAAGTGACGTTAGCAGAAGAAGTCATTATGAATAATGCGGTGGTAAATAAAGAAGTTGAGATGTGTTTAATAGAGTCAGCATTTGAATATGTGTCTCATAAGGAATTTAAAGAGCATACAAAGAGAGCGAAGGCGATTATTCGTACAGGAGAAGCAACGCCTTATGCGAATGTTATTTTACATGCAGGCGTGATTTTTTAATAAAGGGATGTGATGAGAATGCATATTGAAATGAAGAACATTTCAAAAGCGTTCAGTGGTAATCCTGTTCTAAAAAACGCACAGTTTATGATTGAAACAGGAGAAGTCCATGCATTGATGGGGGAAAACGGAGCGGGGAAATCGACGCTCATGAAGATTCTAACAGGTGTATATAAAAAAGACAGTGGAGCAGTCACAATTGATGGACAAGAACGAACTTTTAAAAATGCGAAAGAAGCGGAAGAGTACGGTATTGCATTTATCCATCAAGAGTTGAACATATTACCGAATTTAACGGTAGCTGAAAATATGTTTCTTGGAAAAGAGTTAATGTATGGAAAAACGGGCATTTTACGTACGCGTCAAATGAATGCGATTGCCCAGCAGCAATTGGCAGATCTTGGTCTACATGTGAGAGGCGCTATGCTAGCAGGTGAATTATCAGTTGGACAACAGCAAATTATTGAAATTGCTAAAGCATTAATGACAAATGCGAGCGTTATTATTATGGATGAACCTACAGCGGCATTAACAGATCGCGAAATTGAAACTCTGTTTATTGTTATTAATAAATTACGTAAAAAGGGCGTTTCATTCGTTTATATTTCACACCGGATGGAAGAAATTTTTTCAATATGTGATGCTATTACGATTTTGCGTGATGGAGAATATGTAGGGAAAAGATTAATTCCGGAGACATCATTTGATGAAGTAGTTAGCATGATGGTGGGCCGCAGTATTGGTGAACGTTATCCAGAACGAAATAGTCAAATTGGCGAAGTGATTTTTGAAATGCGTAACGGAACGAAAAAGGGGAAATTTGAAAATGTTTCGTTTCAAGTTAGAAAAGGTGAAATCCTTGGTGTTGCGGGCTTGATGGGAGCTGGTCGCACGGATATTATGAAAGCAATATTTGGATATGAACCACTTGATTCAGGACAAATTTTTATGAATGGACAAGAAGTGAAAATTGATAGTCCAATTGATGCGATTAGACAACGAATTGCCTTTATTACAGAGGATAGAAAATCTGAAGGGCTTGTGTTAGATTTTTCGATTCGTGAAAATTTAGCTTTACCAAATTTAGAAAGTCTTTCAAAGGGAAGCGTTGTTAATAAAGGTTTAGAACAGCAATTTACAGAGGATATGATGAAGCTTCTTAATGTGAAAGCAGCAAACGGAGAGCAAGCTATAAAATCTCTTTCTGGTGGAAATCAGCAAAAGATTGTAATTGCAAAATGGTTAGGTATTCATCCGCAGTTACTCATTTTAGATGAACCAACGAGAGGTGTAGATGTTGGGGCTAAAAAAGAAATTTACTCTATTATGAATAAGCTTACCGAGCAAGGAGATTCCGTTATTATGGTATCGTCTGAGCTTCCAGAAGTTTTAGGAATGAGTGATCGTGTTCTCGTCATTCATGAGGGGAAAATCGGTGGTATTTTAGAGAAGGATCAGGCATCGCAAGAGTCTATTATGGCACTAGCTACAGGGGGAGAGTAAGATATGGCTAAGAAGGGGAATGTATTACAACAGCTTGGTTCTTTAATTGGATTAGTATTAATTATCGTAGTAATTACAGCTTTAAATCCAGCATTTATTGAAATTCCAAATTTATTTAATATACTGCGCCAAGTATCGATTAATGCACTCATTGCATTTGGAATGACCTTCGTTATTTTAACAGGGGGTATTGACTTATCGGTAGGTTCTATTTTAGCATTATCAAGTGCACTTGTTGCCGGAATGATGGCAAGTGGCATGGATCCGTTCCTTGCAATGGTAGTTGGATTATTAGCAGGTCTTGCAATGGGAATTATAAACGGTATCATTATTGCGAAGGGAAAAGTAGCTCCGTTTATTGCAACTTTAGCAACAATGACTATTTTTCGCGGGTTGACGCTTGTTTATATGGACGGACGTCCGATCACTGGTCTTGGTGATCATTTAATGTTCCAAATGTTTGGCCGTGGTTATTTCCTTGGTATTCCTGTGCCAGCCGTTACAATGATGATCGCTTTTGCAGTACTGTACTTTATTTTAAAGAAAACAACGTTTGGTCGCCGTACGTTTGCGATTGGTGGAAATGAAGAAGCGGCAGCTTTATCTGGTATTAATGTTACGAGAATTAAAGTAATGATTTACGGTCTTTCCGGAATTTTGGCAGCGCTTGCAGGTATTGTCTTAACATCAAGATTAGATTCTGCACAGCCGACTGCTGGTACTTCTTACGAATTAGATGCAATTGCTGCAGTTGTGTTAGGAGGAACGAGTCTTTCAGGTGGAAGAGGATGGATTGTTGGTACATTCATCGGTGTGCTTATTATTGGTGTACTAAATAACGGTTTAAATTTATTAGGTGTATCTTCTTTCTTCCAACAAGTTGTAAAAGGACTTGTAATCTTACTAGCTGTACTAATTGATCGTCGAAAAGAAGCGTAATGGAGGGGCAATTCATGAAAAAATGGTTACTGATACTCGTTGCATGCATCATGGTAGTTACTGCTGGTTGTTCAATGGAACCACCAGATTGGGCAAAGGATTCTAGCGATAAAGGTCGAAATAAAACTATTAAAGTTGGATTTTCTGTTTCCACTTTAAATAATCCATTTTTCGTCACGTTGAAAAAAGGTGCAGAAAAGAAAGCAAAAGATAGTGGCATTGAACTAATTGCTGTTGATGCACAAAATGATGCAGCGAAGCAAACAAACGATGTTGAAGATTTAATTCAAAAAGGTGTCGATGTAGTTGTTATTAATCCAACTGACTCAGATGCCGTTGCTTCAGCGGTAAGTGCAGCTAATGCAGCCAATGTTCCTGTTATTACAGTAGACCGAGTTGCGAATTCAGGTAAAGTTGTTTCTCACATTGCTTCTAACAATGTCGAAGGTGGTCAAATGGCTAGTGATTACATTCGGGAATTAGTTGGTGAAGGAACAAATGTTGCTGTGTTAGAAGGAATCCCTGGATCGTCTGCTGCTCGTGAGCGTGGGAAAGGATTCCATAACGTAGCTGATAAGTCTTTAAAAGTAGTAGCAAAACAAGCAGCTGATTTCGATCGTGCAAAAGGGTTATCCGTTATGGAAAATATTTTGCAAGCAAATAGCGATATAAAAGCAGTGTTTGCTCATAACGATGAAATGGCATTAGGCGCACTTGAGGCGTTGAAATCTGCTGGCAAAACGGACGTAGTCGTTGTTGGATTTGATGCAACGGACGATGCTGTAAAAGCGGTTAAAGATGGGCGCATGGCAGCAACAGTCGCTCAAAAACCGGAATTAATCGGAGAGAAGGCGATGGAAACAGCGAAAGAAATAACACAAGGTAAAAAAGTGGACAAATTTGTTCCGATTGAATTAGAGCTTATTAAGAAAAAATAAATAAATATAAAATGAAAATTAGGAAGGAAGAATAACAAATGAAATTTTTTATTGATACAGCAAACATTAACGAAATTAAAGAGGCAAATGCATTAGGTGTAGTAGCTGGAGTAACGACAAATCCATCACTTGTAGCAAAAGAAGGCGTAGATTTCCATGAGCGTATTCGTGAAATTTGCAGCTTTATTGAAGGACCTGTAAGCGCAGAAGTAATTAGCTTAGAAGCTGATAAAATGATTGAAGAAGGAAAAGAGTTAGCAAAAATCGCTCCAAACGTTGTTGTAAAAGTTCCAATGACAACAGAAGGCTTAAAAGCAGTAAAAGCATTCTCAGATTTAGGAATTCGTACAAACGTTACATTAGTATTCTCAGCAGTGCAAGCATTACTTGCAGCTCGCGCTGGTGCGACATACGTTTCACCGTTCTTAGGTCGCTTAGATGATATCGGTCATAACGGTATGGACTTAATTCGCCAAATCGCAGAAATCTTTGCAATTCACGGCATTGAAACAGAAATCATTGCAGCATCTGTACGTCACAGTGTTCACGTAACAGAAGCAGCATTAAACGGTTCACATATTGCAACAATCCCAGCAAACGTAATCGCTTCATTAGTGAAGCACCCATTAACAGATCAAGGAATTGAGAAATTCTTAGCTGATTGGGAAAAAACACAAGAGAAATAATACGAAATAGAGAACCCGAGTTTAATTAACTTGGGTTCTTTTTTTTGTTTGAAAGAATTTTCATGCAATTGTGCATATTGTCTTTTAAATTTTTAATATAAGCTATTTAATATATAACAAATCACTCTTTATTTTTCACATTTCGACATAAAAAGATAGAGGGTCTGACCAGAAAACTGGAGGGCATGATTCTATAACAGAAAGCTTATTGCTTATAGAATCATGTCTTTTATTATACAAGGGAGGATAGATTACGTGTTTTTATCTGAAGTTTAAGATTGATACAAGGGGATGATTAAAATGAGAAAAAAAGCGCCATTTAAAGTGTTGTCATCATTAACGATCGCGACATTCATCGGATGCTCAGCTGTAATGAGTGCTCCGTTAGCATACGCAGAAACGCCAGCAAAAGAAAGTGTGTCTACAACGCCAATTGATCATAACTTAATTCAAGAAGATCGTTTAGCGGAAGCGCTGAAAGAAAGAGGAACAATTAATCCAGCATCATCAAAAGAAGAGACAAAAAAGGCTGTAGAGCAATATATTGAAAAGAAACAAGGGGATCAGGCAAATAAAGAAATTCTTCCAGATGATGCTGCTCAAGAAGCATCTGATTTCGTGAAAAAGGTAAAAGAGAAAAAGATGGAAGAAAAGGAAAAAGTAAAGAAAGCTGAAAAAAATGTTAGCCCTGAGCAAAAGCCAGAGCCAAATAAAAAGCAATTAGATGGGAAAGTTCCAACTTCTAAGGCGAAACAAGCTCCATATAGTGGATCTGTTCGCAATGATAAAGTGTTAGTGTTACTCGTTGAATTTAGTGATTATAAACATAATAATATTGAACAAATACCAGGTTATATGTATTCGAAAGATTTTAGTAGAGACCATTATCAAAAAATGTTATTTGGTAATGAACCTTACACATTATTTGATGGTTCGAAAGTAAAAACATTTAAACAATATTATGAAGAGCAGTCTGGCGGTAGTTATACGACAGACGGATATGTAACGGAGTGGCTAACTGTCCCAGGCAAAGCATCTGATTACGGAGCTGATGGTAGCAGTGGACATGATAATAAAGGACCAAAAGGTGCACGTGATTTAGTGAAGGAAGCTTTACAAGCAGCTGCTGAGAAAGGGTTAGATTTATCTCAATTTGATCAATTCGATAGATATGATACAAATGGTGATGGGAATCAAAATGAATCTGACGGTGTAATTGATCATTTAATGGTAATCCATGCTGGTGTTGGTCAAGAAGCTGGTGGCGGTAAATTAGGTGATGATGCGATTTGGTCACATCGTTCAAAATTAGCAAGAGATCCAGTAGCGATTGAAGGTACAAAATCAAAGGTAGATTATTGGGATGGAAAAGTAGCAGCGCATGATTACACAATTGAACCAGAAGACGGTGCAGTAGGTGTGTTTGCACATGAATTTGGACATGACCTTGGTTTACCGGATGAATATGATACGAAGTATACTGGAACTGGATCACCAGTCGAAGCTTGGTCATTGATGAGTGGAGGTAGCTGGACAGGGAAGATCGCAGGAACAGAGCCAACTAGTTTTTCTCCACAAAATAAAGACTTTTTACAAAAGAATATGGGCGGCAACTGGGCGAAAATTTTAGAAGTAGATTACGATAAAATTAAGCGTGGTGTAGGAGTTCCTACATATATTGATCAAAGTGTTACAAAATCAAATCGTCCAGGTATAGTACGTGTCAATTTACCAGATAAGAGTATCGAAACAATTAAGCCTGGGTTTGGAAAACAGGCATACTATAGTACAAGAGGCGATGATATTCATACGAAATTAGAAACACCGTTCTTTGATTTAACGAAGGGAACAAATGCAAAGTTTGATTATAAGGCGAATTATGAATTAGAAGCTGAGTGTGATTTCATCGAAGTACATGTTGTAACTGAAGATGGAACAAAAACATTGATTGATAGATTAGGAGAAAAGATAGTACAAGATGATAAAGATACAACAGATGGGAAATGGATTGATAAATCATACGATTTAAGTCAGTTCAAAGGGAAGAAAGTTAAACTACAATTCGACTATATTACAGATCCAGCTTTAACATATAAAGGTTTTGCAATGGATAATGTAAATGTAACAGTTGATGGACAAGTAGTATTTTCAGATGATGCAGAAGGACAATCTAAAATGAAGTTAAATGGATTCGTTGTTTCTGATGGGACAGAAAAGAAGCCCCATTATTATTATCTAGAGTGGAGAAACTATGCTGGGTCAGATAATGGATTAAAAGCGGGAAGAGGTCCGGTGTATAATACAGGTCTTGTCGTTTGGTATGCAGATGATAGCTTCAAAGATAACTGGGTTGGGGTGCATCCAGGTGAAGGATTCCTTGGTGTTGTTGACTCCCATCCAGAAGCGTTAGTTGGCAATCTAAACGGGAAACCAGCGTACGGTAATACTGGAATGCAAATTGCAGATGCTGCATTTTCATTTGATCAAACGCCAACATGGAGTGCAAATTCATTAACACGTGGACAATTTAATTATACTGCATTACAAGGTGTTACAACATTTGATGATTCAAAAGTATACAGCAACAAACAAATTGCTGACGCAGGACGCAAAGTTCCAAACCTTGGTCTTAAATTCCAAGTTGTTGGACAAGCAGATGATAAGTCTGCAGGTGCTGTTTGGATTAGACGTTAATAAAATAAAAGCACATTCTTCATATGAAGAGTGTGCTTTTATATTTGTACAGTAAGTTATTATTTTAGCTTGTGTAATACAACTGTTTATCTATATGTAGTGTATCAAATTATGTGGGGAAAGGAAATATTTCCGAGGAAATTGTCGAAGTATCGTTGGTATTTATAAACTTTCTTTTTAAAAGAAGAGATGTAGCATTGCTTTTACAGTGCAATTTATTTACATTGTTATTTGGCTATACACAAAAGTAATATATTAGGCGAAAAAAGAGCTCTATTGGATAGAGCTCCTTTTTAATGACAGAAAGGAGTGAGTTATAAATGAAAGAAACAATTGCATGTCCACAATGTGAAGAGATTATTACTGCACAACATATTATCGATATCCCACATCCTTTTTCATTAAGGTGTCCGCATTGTAAGGTAAAGCTGAAAGAAATGAGGATAACACCATGTTTAATATTAGCGGCAATTTGTATTATCCCACTGTTTATTATTATTGGAGAGAGTATTAAAGAATTGCTAGGAAAACATTTTTCTATTGTAGATCATGTACCAACCGTACTTATTTTCTTCTTATTTTGTTATCCGTTGTATTATTTCTATGAAAAATATAATGCCATATTATTCATTAAATATGGTTTGTTGAAAGTTAAAAGTTGAATTGAATAGGAGATTATCATTATGTTGTGGAAAATTTATTTAGTAATTGTAGCGATATTAGCTATTACTTCGTTAGTAAGAGGGATGTTTCAAACACTGATTCAAAAGTTTGATTTTGTAGTGTCTATTATTACATGGATAGGACTATTTGGATTTGTTTTTGATGTACAAATATTGACGCCGATCGTTTGGCAATGCATCTTTGTGTTTAGCATCATTTGGACTTTAACTGCAGTTTTTGTTTTACGATTATATGAAGAGAAAGATGAGCCATTACCTTTTATATTTAAATTAATTGGCATTATCCCAACTTTTCCGTTATATTACGGATTATATCAATATGCATTTTAAAAAAAAGACAATGACGGAATTAACCCATCATTGTCTTTTTTACTTTGCTTCTTACATAAATCATTCCGGCAAATGTTAATAAGAATGCTGTTCCGATAACAAAGCTAGCGCTAGGAGATGCTCCGATGGCTCCGACTGTAAAGGAGCCAGCAACAACTCCTAACGAGAAGAATGCATAAAACAATCCGAATGCTTTCCCTCGGTTACCATCTGTTGTATTTTCAACAAGTAAAGCATTAATTGCTGGGAAGAGGATAGCGAATCCAATTCCATAAATCATCATAACGATAAAGAGCATGCCTTTTGTTGCAAATAATCCGAGTAAAGATAACGCTAGTGCCATTACTGCAATCCCGATTAGCATTAGTTTTGAACGATTAAATCGATCGTAAATGCGATTTGTTGGCAGTAAGAAGAAGAGGATAGCGGTAATTCCGAATACACTTAACATCATGCCTGTTGTAGATGCTTTAAGTGCTAACGCCTCAACTTTTACTGGTAACATATAAGTGACAATCCCTTGTGAAAACATGAGTGTGAAAGCACCAATATATGCTTGTAATAACGGTTCAGATCTCAATAGTTCAATCATATCTTCTTTGTTCATCATTTGTGTTCTTGATGTATCTTTCCTTGATACGTTATTTGGTAAGAAGAATAGAGATACGATTGTACCAAGGACCATTAAAATCGAAATGGTAATGAACACCCACTCTATACCAGCTGTTGCTTTCATAATGCCGCTGAAAGCAGGTCCTACGATTGCCGCTGTTCCAACAGCAGCACCAGATAGAGCCATTGCCTTACCTTGCCTTGCTGAATTTGTTTGTTTTGATAAAAACGTAAAGGCAGCAGGAATTAAAAATCCGTCACTAAAACCGTGCATAAAGCGCACAACTAATAGTTGTTCACCACTTTGAACAACGGTGTATAACAAGACTATGAAACTCGTAATTCCCATGCTTATATAAAGGATTTTTTTTGCACCAAATTTATCAACAGCGGCTCCAGCAATAATATTACCGATCATATTAGCGAATGAGTACATACCGACAACTAGCCCGATAACAAGAGGGGTTCCTCCAAGGCTTTGAGCGAAAGTACTCATAATAGGTAATTGTGAAAATGTATCTAAAAACGCTACGATAACAATAAAGTAAATAAAATATTTCAAGCGATATTCACCTCTCCTATGCTATTATGGCATAATGCTAATTTCAACCGCAATGAAATTGAATTAACAGATGTGGAAAAAAGTACAAAGTGACAAAATATTGAACGTTATTTGTTAAAAATTAGTGAAAACGAGATTGTTTTTTGAAATATATGGATAAAAGTATTATAATAGATTTGTAAACTTCACCAGGTTAAGTATATACATAGAGAGGGATGTATAAAATGAAAGCATTACTTTGGCATAATCAACATGATGTACGAGTAGAAGAAGTACCAGAACCAACTGTAAGACCAGGAGCAGTGAAAATTAAAGTTAAATGGTGTGGTATCTGCGGGACAGACCTGCATGAATATTTAGCAGGTCCTATTTTTATTCCAACAGAAGAACATCCATTAACACACGTAAAAGCACCGGTTATTTTAGGTCATGAGTTTAGTGGTGAGGTAGTAGAAATTGGTGAAGGAGTTACATCTCATAAAGTGGGAGACCGCGTTGTTGTAGAACCAATTTATTCTTGTGGTAAATGTGAAGCTTGTAAACATGGACATTACAATGTTTGTGAACAACTTGTTTTCCACGGTCTTGGTGGAGACGGCGGTGGTTTCTCTGAATATACAGTAGTACCAGAAGATATGGTTCATCATATTCCAGATGAAATGACGTATGAACAAGGTGCGCTTGTAGAACCAGCAGCAGTAGCAGTTCATGCAGTACGTCAAAGTAAATTAAAAGAAGGGGAAGCTGTAGCAGTATTTGGTTGTGGTCCAATTGGACTTCTTGTTATCCAAGCAGCTAAAGCAGCAGGAGCAACTCCTGTTATCGCAGTGGAACTTTCTAAAGAACGTCAAGAGCTAGCTAAATTAGCAGGTGCTGATTACGTATTAAATCCAGCAACTCAAGATGTACTAGCAGAAATTCGTAACTTAACAAATGGTTTAGGTGTAAATGTTAGCTTTGAAGTAACAGGTGTTGAAGTTGTACTTCGTCAAGCAATTGAAAGTACAAGCTTTGAAGGCCAAACTGTAATTGTTAGTGTGTGGGAAAAAGATGCGACAATTACTCCGAACAACCTTGTATTAAAAGAAAAAGAAGTTATCGGTATTCTTGGATATCGTCATATATTCCCAGCTGTTATTAAATTAATTAGCTCTGGCCAAATTCAAGCAGAGAAATTAATTACGAAAAAAATTACAGTGGACCAAGTTGTTGAAGAAGGCTTTGAAGCACTTGTAAAAGATAAAAAACAAGTGAAAATTCTTGTTTCACCTAAATAATATACAATAGAAGAAAGTAGCCCTTTTCTAGAAATAGAAAAGGGCTACTTTTTTTCTATACTGAAAGGTGATAGACTTTCCTTTAACTAAAGGTATTTTTGTTTGGAAGGGGAAGTCCAATGCTTTCATTTATGTTGACATTGAAACGGATGTTGAGAGCCTGTTTACGAGCATGGAAAGATAAAGAGTTTCAAGTGTTATTCGTATTAACAATGTTGACATTAACATCGGGGACGATTTTTTATAGTACAGTTGAAGGATTACGTCCTCTTGACGCTTTATATTTTAGTGTGGTCACGTTGACGACTGTCGGTGATGGGAATTTTAGTCCGCAAACTGATTTTGGAAAGGTATTTACGATCTTATACATATTTATTGGGATTGGATTAGTGTTTGGATTTATTCATAAATTGGCAATTAATGTGCAACTGCCAAGTATATTATCGAAAAGAAAAAAAGAGTAAAGCAGTTAATCGCTTTACTCTTTTTTTACATTAGTTTAGACAAGTATTTGCAGTAGCTTAACAATACTTTATTACAATATAAGTGTATTCATTACGTTCACTATGTATAAAGTTATATCGATATGAACATTTGCATATTTCAATTTAATAATAGAAATTCGGTGAAAGGTGGGATATTCTAATCATAGGTTAACCGAAAGACATCGTAGGATCCAAACAAAATATTTACAATAACTCAACTATAAAATGGAGGATTTCATATGAAAAAGAAAGTGCTTGCTTTAGCAGCAGCTATTACGTTAGCAGCTCCGTTACAAAATGTAGCTTTTGCACATGAAAATGATGGAGGGAATAGAGTACAGATTATTCAATATTGGTCCGCTGAAGATAAACATTCAGAAGGTGTAAATTCTCATTTATGGATCGTGAATCGTGCAATTGATATTATGTCCCGTAATACGACAATTGTAAAACAAGATCAAGTTGCACTATTAAATGAATGGCGCACAGATTTAGAAAATGGCATTTATTCTGCTGATTATGAAAATCCTTATTATGACAATAGTACATTTGCGTCGCATTTCTATGATCCAGACGATGGAAGTACATACATTCCACTTGCAAAGCAAGCGAAGGAAACTGGAGCTAAGTATTTTAAATTAGCTGGTGAATCTTATAAAAATAAAGATATGAAACAAGCATTCTTCTATTTAGGGTTATCTCTTCATTATTTAGGAGATGTAAATCAACCGATGCATGCGGCAAACTTTACAAATGTTTCGTATCCACAAGGATTCCATTCTAAATATGAAAACTTTGTAGATACGATAAAAGATAATTACAAAGTAGCGGACGGAAATGGGTATTGGAACTGGAAAGGTACGAACCCTGAAGATTGGATTCATGGGGCGGCAGTGGCTGCGAAGCAAGATTACCCTGGCATTGTAAATAGTAATACGAAAAGTTGGTTTGTAAAAGCTGCAGTATCACAAAGTTATGCGGACAAATGGCGTGCTGAAGTTACACCAATGACTGGTAAGCGATTAATTGAAGCGCAACGTGTAACGGCTGGGTATATTCAGCTTTGGTTTGATACGTACGGAAATCGTTAAATATTTGAAAAAGGTCAAATCTCAGAATAGAGTATTTGGCCTTTTTATCACTACACAGTACATGGAGGTATGAAACGTGAAAGGTAAATTGCTAAAAGGTGTACTTAGCTTTGGTATTGGTTTAGGAGCTTTATATAGTGCATCTTCAGCTCAAGCAGAAATGTCTACAAATCAAAATGATACGTTAAAAGTAATGACCCATAATGTATATATGTTATCAACGAATTTATATCCAAACTGGGGACAAAATGAGCGTGCGGATTTAATTGGGGCAGCGGATTATATGAAAAATCAAGATGTTGTTATATTAAATGAAGTATTTGATAATAACGCTTCGAATCATTTGTTAGGGAATTTAAAGAAAGAATATCCAAACCAAACAGCGGTATTAGGCCGTAGTAACGGAAACGAATGGGATAAAACGTTAGGTAACTATTCATCTTCGACCCCTGAAGATGGAGGTGTAGCGATTGTAAGTAAATGGCCAATTGTTGAAAAGATTCAATATGTATTCGAAAAAGGCTGTGGACCAGATAACTTATCAAATAAAGGATTTGTATACACAAAAGTTAAGAAAAATAATCGTTTTGTGCATGTAATTGGGACTCATTTACAAGCTGAAGATAGTGTGTGTGGAAAAACTTCGCCGGCATCTGTACGTACAAAACAGCTACAAGAAATTCAAGAGTTTATTAAAAATAAAAATATACCAAATAACGATTATGTGTTAATTGGTGGTGATATGAATGTGAATAAAATAAATGCTGAGAACAATAGTGACTCAGAGTACGCATCCATGTTCAAAACATTGCACGCTTCTATTCCATCTTATACTGGACATACTGCAACTTGGGATGCGACGACAAACAGTATTGCGAAATATAACTTCCCCGATAGCCCTGCCGAGTATTTAGATTATATTACTACAGCTTTTCCCGAACAAGAAAGCCCATTGCCTTTAGGCATGGGATGAAAGTGAGGTTGGATACGGAGTACCACTAAAAATCGCAAGGTTCGTGGTACTTTAAGTATCCAAAGTATAGGTAGTTTCTTCGGATATTTTTGTTGGAATCTTTCGAAATTAAATGATACATTGTAACTAGAATCAATGATGATAGAAGAATGTTTCAAAGTGTTTGAGAGGAAAACCTCCTCGTTTCATGCAGTTGTAAAGTTTATAAACACGTTCTGATTTTGTTAGGATTGCTAGAAATGTATCAAATGAACACGATGTTGAAAATCAAAAAACAAGGGGATGAAACGTATGTCACAGACCCTAACAGTGAAAGCGAAATTGATTCCAACAAAAGGACAAATCCGTTTATTGGAACAAAGCAGTCACGAATATATCAAAGTTATAAATAGACTTGTATCGGAAATGGTGGAAGCAAAGAAAGTACGAAAAAAAGTACAAAAGATATTGAAGCAAATATCCCAAGTGCAGTGAAGAATCAAGCGATTAAAGACGCGAAAAGTTTGTTTGCTACAAAAGTAAAGAAAAGCCATTATAAAATCATCCCGATTCTAAAGAGACCTGTTTGTGTATGGAACAATCAAAATTATTCATTTGATCCTACTTATATTTCAATCCCATTGAAGGTAAATGGAAAGTCGACTCGTGTAAAAATCCGAGCTTCATTAAGCGATAAAAACAATCGTAATTTGAATCTGTTAAAACATAAATTAGGTACACTTCGCATCATAAAGAAATCGAATAAGTGGATAGCCCAAATATCTGTCACACTTGCTATCAATAAAAGGACAGGAACGAAAATTTTAGGAGTAGACTTAGGTCTCAAGGTCCCCGCGGTAGCAATCACAGATGATGATAAGGTTCGTTTCTTTGGGAATGGTAGGCACAATAAATATAAGACTCGTAAGTTTCGTAGTGTTCGTAAGAAGTTAGGAAAAGACAAAAAAGTGAAAGCCATTCGGCGAATGGATGATAAAGAGCAAAGATGGATGCAAGATAAAGATCACAAAATAAGTCGTGCAATTATTAATTTTGCGATTGCAAATCATATTTCTGTCATTCGATTAGAACAACTAACGAATATAAGACAGACGGCAAGAACAAGCCGTAAAAACGAAAAAAATCTACACACTTGGTCATTCTATCGTTTGGCACAATTTATTGCCTATAAAGCAACGATAGCTGGTATTCAGATTGAATATGTGAATCCAGCTTATACAAGTCAAAGTTGTCCGAAATGTGCTGAAAAGAATAAGGCTCGAGATAGAAAATACAAGTGTCCATGTGGGTTTAAGAAACATCGTGATATCGTTGGAGCGATGAATATTCGCTACGCAACTGTGATTGATGGTAACAGTCAATCAGCCTAAGCACCTTTATGGTCTGGTTTAGGAGGGGCAATGAGATGCCCTTATCTTGAAGGCTGTTCAAAACAGAAATGGCTTGCGAACGCTTAGTCATTCAAGAATCCCACCCGTAAATCCGTAAGGATTCGTGCTTGCGACTTTAGTCGTGGGAGTCTCAATCGGATCATTATCCAGTAGAGGCGACTATTTCTATGAAGTAGAGTAGCCTAAAAAAGTTTCTTCGTAAAGAAGAAACTTTTTTTATTTGAAAACAGGAAAATCATTCTTTCTTTCCAATATGTATAAGACATATATAGAAGAGGAGAGAAAAATGTGGATAGAGGAATTTTTAAGGAAGTTCCATTACCGTGTGCATTTTTAGATGAAGTGGCTTTAGAGAGGAATATTCAATCGATTATAGAGTTAAGTGGAGATAAGAAGATTCGCATAGCGAGTAAATCATTACGCTCTGTTCCAATTATGAAAAAGATTTTAGCTGCAAATAATCGCTTTCAAGGTATTATGTGTTTTTCCCCTAGAGAAGCTTTGTTTTTAATTGAACAAGGATTTAATGATTTATTGCTCGGATATCCTGCTTATGATGAAAGAGCTTTATATGAAATTAGTTTGCTAACAAAGCAAGGGCACATTATAACTTGTATGGTGGATTGTGAAGACCATATTGTTTATTTAGAAAAAATTGCTGAGAAGTCTAAAGGGTGTTTTCGCGTTTGTTTGGATATTGATATGAGTAGCCGTTTTTTTCAATTTCATTTTGGTGTAAAAAGATCCCCAGTAAAAGATGTGCAGAGCGCTTTGAAAATAGTAGAAAAGGTGAAGGGCTCATCATATTTAATACTAGATGGTGTAATGGGATATGAAGCTCAAATTGCCGGGGTGGGGGATCATATACCGAATCAATGGATGAAAAGTAAAGTGGTTTCGTATTTAAAGAAGAAATCAGTGTTAGAGGTTAAAGAAAGAAGAGGACGTATCGTAAAAGAACTACAAAACCTTGGTATTGAACTAAGATTTGTAAATGGGGGAGGAACAGGAAGTATAAAAACAACTGAGCAAGATAACTCAGTTACGGAGATTACTGTAGGATCCGCCTTTTACTCTCCTAAACTGTTTGATTATTATAAAGAAGTAAAATTTCAGCCAGCCGTTGGATTTGCTTTACCAGTTGTACGTAAACCGGCTCCGTTTATTTATACTTGCCTAGGCGGCGGATATATTGCCTCAGGTGCAGTTGGTAAAGATAAAGAGCCTGTGGTTTGGCGACCGGGTGGTGCAAAACTATTAGCTTTAGAAGGTGCTGGTGAAGTGCAAACGCCAATTTTTTATAACGGTGAGGAACGAGTGGATATAGGAGATTCTATCTTGTTTCGTCATAGTAAAGCTGGAGAGTTATGTGAGCGTTTTCCTGTTTTGTATCGCATTAAACAAGGGGAAATTGTTGGAGAGTATTCAACATATCGGGGGGATGGACAATGCTTTCTATAAAGGGACAAAAATGGAGAAATTGGACAGGGAATGTAGAAGGAACACCGCATTATACGATGTATCCAAAAAGTATACAAGATGTAGTAGAAGTTGTGGGGCTTGCACGAAAAAAAGGAAAGAAAATTCGTGTTGTCGGTTCAGGGCATTCTTTTACACCTCTCGTGCAAACGGAAGAAATTTTAGTTTCTTTAGATGAATTGAAGGGTATTGGGAATATTGATGCAGAGAAGATGACTGTTGAAGTGTGGGCGGGAACAAAGTTACATGATTTAGGGAAGTTACTTCAGGAAAAAGGTTGTGCGCAAGAAAATTTAGGGGATATTGATTCACAATCTATTGCGGGAGCGATTAGTACGGGAACTCATGGGACGGGTGTTACATTTGGGAGTTTATCAACACAAGTTATAGAGATCACTGCAGTTTTATCAACAGGTGAGAGTATAGTTTGTTCAGAAACCGAAAACGCCGAATATTGGAAAGCATTTCAGTTGTCGCTTGGAATGCTAGGTATTATTGTAAAGATAAAATTGAAGGTTATCCCAGCGTATTCTCTCGTTTATGAAAGCGAAAAACAGTCATTAACTACTGTAATGAACAAGCTAGAAGAATATAAGAAGAATCGTCATTTTGAATTTTTCGTTTTTCCTTATTCAGATGAAGTGCAAGTGAAATTTACAAACGAAACAAGGAGTAAAGAAAGTGATTTGAAATGGCATAAACTAAAGGTGGAGTTACTTGAAAATAGGATGTTCTCTTTGTTATCTAAAGGGTGTAAATGGTTTCCTTCTATAAGTAAAGGAGTAAGTCGATTATCAGCTAAGGCTGTACCAAACACAAAAATAATTGGACCAAGCTATGAAGTGTTCGCTACATCACGTACAGTTCCATTTTATGAAATGGAGTACAGTGTCCCTTCAAAGTATATGAGGACTGTTGTAGAAGAGATTTCAAATCTTATTGAAAAGAAAAAGTATAAGGTACACTTCCCGATTGAATGCCGCTACGTGAGAGAGGATGATATATGGCTCAGTCCAGCGTACGGAAGAGATTCAGCGTATATTGCTGTTCATATGTATAAAGGTATGAAATATGCCGCTTATTTTGGTGAAGTGGAGAAAATTTTTCTAAAGTATGAAGGGCGCCCACATTGGGGGAAAATGCATACGTTAACGTACGAAAAATTACAAAATATATATCCAGAATTGCATTCGTTTCTAAAAATGAGGAAGTCACTAGATGAAACAGGAATGTTTTTAAGCCCTTATACAGAAAAGTTATTTACGAGTATGAAAAAAAGCTGACAAATTATTATTTGTCAGCCTTTTTAAGTGTAATTGCATTTCTTGTATGACTAATACGCTCGTAAAATAGTAATTTATCACTGCTAAATACATGTAATAAAACATGAATAATAAATAGCCCGTTAATTACGAATTGGAATAACAATATAACCAGTAATACTAAAGGCTCTGTATGATTTAAAATAGAGCTACTAGAAAGAATGTAATTGATTCCACCTAAAATAAAGTAGAATATACCGTAACGAATGAATAATTCCTTCATTGTAATATGTTCGGATTTTCCTTTAACGTAAATACGAAGCAATGCTTTCCCAATTGTTTTTCCGTTCGTAAAGTATGGAATGATAATAAAGTAAATTAAGATTGAACATGCAATGAAAAGGAGTTCGTATACATTTGTATAAGATTGGATGTTAGAAATAAATAGTGAGTTCCCTTTGTTTTTAATAAAAGGTACAACGATAGATAAGAAAATCCAATCAATTTGCATAGCAATGAGACGACGAACGAATCCAACTGGTTTCGTTTCTAAATCAATATGACTATCTAACTCGCTCGCTTTCGGAAGGAAGTACGTAAATATTGGTGCGATAATAAAACCAATGATTCCTCCTAATGTATTTAAAAACAAATCGTCTATATCGAATAGGCGATAGGCACAATTATATATACCATATAATCCAGTCACCTGTGTTAGCTCGAAAAATAGTGAAAGACAAAAAGAAATACAAATAGTCTGTAAGAAACTACGTCGGAAATAATAACGTAAGTAAATACCGAATGGAACGGTTAATAGAACGTTAAAAGCAACTTGTAAAAATGCAGATTCTTTTAATAACAAGAAATAAGTAGTTGGTTTCGTTAAAATTGCCGATGTATGGTTACTAATCTCTTGTATGAAATAAAATGGTGAGAGTTGCATATGCTGTGTATTAGCGGGTTGTAGGCTACAAGTATCATACGTTTGTGGTAACGGCAAAATAACAAGAAAATAGGCATTTAATAAGTAAAGTAATAATGAGTATAAAATAAATGAGCGCCATTTATTTAAATAACCGTATTTTCGATAATTAAATATTAAAAAAGGAATTAATAGAAACATTGCTAAAATAGGAAATAAAATAAAAGCTGTTTTTACTGGAAATAAATATGCAGTCAAAATGAAGCTCCTTTCAATGAAATTTCGTTTATCATTATAGCGCTTAAAAGAATTTAAAACAAAGTTGAAATAGCTCGAAATAGAAAAAATTACAAATTTTAAATAGATTAAGTTATAATAAGTTTAATATAAAGATATTATGATTATGCAAGTTGAAAGAGGGTACATGATATGCAATATGAGCTTTTTTCGGTAAGCGGGGATCATATTACAACTTTTGAAAGCACATGGCGTTTTCAGGAGGGGGAACAGATTTTTGTTCATGATGATAATACAAAACGAAATTTTATTATTATTCGCTTAACACATGATTTATTTCAAAAAAATACACATGTTATTCGCTTGTATTGTCAGGAAAAGAAAGTTTATGCATAAGGAAAAACCCCTTACTGTATGAGGGCAGTAAGAGGTTTTTTATCCCGCTATTTGTGGGCAGTAAAACTCCCACCTCAAAATTTCAGTTGGAGCAAAGAAGTTAGGTGGGAGCCCTGCTGCCCGTAAACGCCCGATTGGTGCGGGCTAATAATCAGTGGGGGATGAACAAAACCCCCACTGATTAAAGTTTCACTTTATAAGAAAATGATAGTTAGCACACCTACGATAATACAGTAGAAAGAGAAATATTTTAAATTTCCTTTTGCCATAATGTTCATAAACCATTTTAATGAAATATATGTCATGACAAATGTTGCGATGAAAGCAACGATATAAGGTACAAATAATGTATCTAAATTTGGATCGTTTGCAATGTCTGTAATACTTAACAATAAACCACCTAAGCTAACAGGAATGTATAGTAAGAATGAGAAGCGAAGAGCTGTTTCTTGCTTCATACCAAGTAACATTGCTGCTACGATTGTAGCACCTGATCGGCTTATACCAGGAATTAGTGCGCAAGCTTGTGCTAGACCAATAATGATTGCATCTTTCATAGAAAGGTCGCCATCATTTTTACGTCCACGTAAGTTTCGAATAATCCAAAGGCCGATAGCAGTAATAAGAAGGGAAATCCCAACCATTTTCACACCTTTTAAATAGTGGTCGATATAATCTTTAAATAAAACTCCAATTACACCTGCTGGAATAGTTGCAATAACAAGGTAAATAATAAAGAAGAAATCTGATTTTGCATCTTCTGCTCTTGTAAATATATAAGATAGACCATTCTTCGTTAGACGAATTAAATCATTTCTATAAATAAGTAATACAGCTAATAATGAAGCTGAATTAACAAGTAGTTCGAAGCTAAACCCTTCTATTTTTAGTCCTAGCAAATGCTGTGCTAAAACGAGGTGACCGCTTGAAGAAATCGGAATTGGCTCTGTTAGCCCTTGGAACAGACCAAGAATTAAATATTTTAAAATGTAGTAAAATTGTTCCATAATAACCTCCTTGTTTATTAGTCGAAAGAAACAACTTTTCCATTATAGCAAAAGAGAGGATGAATATTGAGAAGAAATAAATATTCGAAATATAATAAAAATCCCTTATACCGGTATAAGGGATTTTTATTATTAATGAGAAGCTACTGTTTCTTGAAGACTTTTAGTTAATTGAACATCGACTTTTTCAGCATCATAAATGTGATTCATAATAGTAGTATTTAATTTTTGGAACATTTGCTGTGTATTTGCAAATTCTCGTAATATATCATCATTACAAGATTTTTGGTTTTCGATAGCTTTAATAACATTTGTAGCGCCACTTTGTAATGTTTGAATCATTATTAAAATATTTTCAATTCTAGCGTTAGTATCGGCGCTCATTTCTACACCTTCATCAACTAAATGTAAATTATCTTTTGTATTTTCGTACGCTTTTTCAATTTCCTCTTGGATTTTTTTCGTTAAATTGCCAATGTTTTTTGTACTCTCCGCTGTGCTTTCTGCTAGTTTTCTTACTTCATTGGCAACAACAGCGAATCCTTTTCCATGCTCTCCAGCACGTGCAGCTTCAATACTTGCATTTAACGCTAATAAATTTGTTTGCGCAGCAATGTTTTGAATTACTTCTACAATTTGCTCGATTTCTTTTGAGCGTTCACTTAAATGATTCATACTATTAGACGTGCGCTGAGATTGTTCACCTAATTTATTAATTACAATGAGTAAACGGTGAACAGATTCTTTTCCTTCATTAGAGCAATCGATAATTTCTTCAATAGACTGAATTAAGCTTTGTTCTTTTTGTAACATTTCACTATTTAATTCATTGGAATGTGTCGTACGTGTTGAAACATTTTCAAAACATGAGTTTAATTGTTGAATTAAATTTTGGAGTGTATGGTGCTGGTTATTTACAAGTTGATGCTCTTGAACAACGCTTTGTACACGGTCGTGGATAGAAGAAATAGTCTCTTGGTTTTCAATATCTTTTTGTTTTAATTCTGTTTCTAGCTCTTGTATACGATTTTCTAATTGATCAATTTTATGTTGGAGTGCTTTCTTTTGAGTAAACATGTATTTATCTCAACCGCCTTTAGAAGTTATATTTTCTCTATATTTGGATTTTAGCATCTTTTATAATTTTTAAATATAGGAATTGTTAAATATTTAAGAATCTATTACATTTTATTCATAATTCCCTTTTTTTTGTCATGAAAAATAAACTGTATTTAATGGTTCTGTAAACAAACTGTAAAATAAATCATGTATAACTGTATAAGAAGGGAGTCGGATTATGAACTATTTTAAGCGAATCAGTAGTCTAGTAGTAGCAGGAATTATCGTTCTTTCTAGTACAGTCGCTGTAAAAGCAGAGTCAAACGACGAGAAACTTAACAACATGCAACAGCAATTGCAGCAAAACGATGCAGATATGCAGAAGAAAGAGCAAGAGAAGCAAGCTGTTAGTAAAGAAATTCAAGGTATCGAAAATGAACTACATAATTTAAATAATACAATTGCAAAAAATAAAGAGGATCAAGCTGCTATTCAACATAAAATCGATGAAACACATAAGCAGATTGAACAAAAAAAAGCAGATATTATCGTTTTAGAAGATAAAGTCCTTGCTCGTAAGGATATTATGAAAAAACGTATGGTTTCTGTTCAAAATAGCTCAAATACGAGTTTAGTAGTAGAAGTTGTTGTAGAATCAAAAAACTTTGCAGATTTCATACAACGTATGAACGCAGTTACTACTATTCTAGAAGCAGATAAAGAAATTTTACGTCTACAAGAACAAGATCTTCGTCAAATTGAAGAAGATAAAAAAGCAATTGACGAAAAAGAAGCATCTTTAGTAGTAGATAAGCAAAAATTAGCAAAAGCACAAGCAGATTTGCAAGATAACTTGAAAAAACGTCAAGATAACTTACAAACGGTTCAAACTAAATATAATCAGATTGCAAGCCAACTTAATTTAGCAGCGGAAGAGAAAGCAAAAGTTGAGGCAAATATGAAAGCAGTACAAGAAACAATTGCTCGTGAACAAGAAGCAGCAAGAATTGCAGCAGAAGAGCGCGCAAAAGCTGAAGCAGCTGCAAAGGCTGAGCAAGAAGAGTTGGCAAAAGCGAAGGCAGCAGCAGCTAAGCAAAAAGAAGAACAGGCAGCTAAGCCGGCAGAGCCTGTAGCTAAAGATACAACACCAGCTAAGCCGGATCCAAAACCAGCTCAAGGTGGAAAAGAATTTTATGTAACAGCAACTGCTTATACAGCTGATCCATCTGAAAATGGCTATAAACCGGGTGAAATTGTAAAGTCTAAGTTAGGACATAATTTGACTGCAAATCCAAACATGAAACTAATTGCTGTAGATCCAGCTGTGATTCCATTAGGTTCTACTGTATATGTGGAAAATTACGGTACGGCGATTGCTGGAGATACTGGTAGTGCGATTAAAGGTCATATAATTGATTTATTAATGCCAGATTCAGCTACAGCTAATAATTGGGGCAGAAGAAGTGTTAAAGTTACAATTTTAAACTAAAACGTAATCCAACTTTACAATACGTAAAGTTGGATTTTTTTGTAAAAATAATGTTAAGTTGAGTTTACATTTTGTTAAGAGTAGCATACAATAATGGTAAGAGGTGGTAAAAATGACCATTTTAAACAGGGTGAAGGAATTAAGAGCTCGCTTTAATTTTTCGCAAAGTGTATTAGCAGAAAAGGTTGGGGTGACGAGACAAACGATCGCTGCAATTGAAAAAGGGGATTACGTTCCTTCATTGTTACTAGCATTGACGATTTGTGATGTATTCGAGTTAAAGATGGAAGATGTGTTTGTTTTAAATAAGGAGGGGGAAGAGGATGAATAGAATTGGGGTTTCTTATATCGTAAATGTGCTGAGATTTGTGATAGCTTTTTGGGCGTTTATTGAGCTCTATTATGCTTCGATAGAGCTAGCAAATATTATTGAAACTGAGAAATTACCGTTTGAAGTAACAATCAATATGATACCATTAGGATTGTTAATAATTGTAGCTATTATAACGACGTTTTTTTATAAAGTTCAAAAGAAGAAACATAAAGCTCTTTCTTATTGGATGTACCCGTTATTATTTCCACAAGAAGACGAGCGGGAAAAAGCAATTACACAAAAGGCATGCCGGACAACATTTGTTTCATTCTGGTATGGAATAGTTATTGCTATTGGATTTTTAACACTTTCTCCTGTAGCTAATTTATATATTCCTGGATATCCATTATATATTTTATTTTTCATGCTTTTTATTCAAATGACAGTCTTTTACGTAGCCCTGTACAGAAATAAATTAGTCTAAAAAAGAAACCTTCTTGCTGATGCAAGAAGGTTTCTTTTTTAGCTTACACTTGTACATATAGCAATATTGTCTTATCATTTTATATAGAGTAAGATTTTGTAACGGAAAGGAATTGTATATGAATAAGCAAAGAATTTATAGTATAATAGCAATCCTTCTATTTGTTGTAGGTGGGTTTTTAATTGGAAAGCCATTTTATGATGGATATAAGGCTGAAAAGAAACAGACTGAAAATGTGCAAGCTGTTCAAAAGATGGATTATGAAAAGCATGAGACAGAATTTGTAGATGCTTCAAAAATTAATCAACCAGACTTGGCAGAAGTAGCGAATGCATCGTTAGATAAAAAACAAGTAATCGGTCGTATTTCGATTCCAAGTGTTTCATTAGAAATTCCTGTTTTAAAATCTTCTACTGAGAAAAACCTGTTATCAGGTGCAGCGACAGTAAAAGAAAATCAAGTAATGGGAAAAGGGAATTACGCACTAGCAGGGCATAACATGTCTAAAAAAGGTGTTTTATTTAGTGATATAGCATCTTTGAAAAAAGGCGATAAAATTTATTTGTATGACAATGCAAATGAGTATGAGTATACTGTTACTGGTGTATCTGAAGTGACTCCTGATAAATGGGAAGTTGTAGAGGATCATGGGAAAGATGAGATAACACTTATTACATGTGTATCTGTTAAGGATAATTCTAAGCGTTTTGTTATTACGGGTGATCTAGTAGGAACAAAGGCTAAGAAATAAAGAAAAAAGAAGGTTCACTCTTTAAAGAGTGAACCTTCTTTTTTTATCCAACATTGAGAAATAAAAGAATATTTTAGTTGGTATTTAAGTATTTTTCTATTTTTGTATAATAAAGTAATGATTCTAGATTTTGGGAGGAACAAAAGTGAAACAGCAAGTAAAAAAACTTCTCTTAACAACAAGTGTAGCGTTATTGGTAGCGCCAATTTCTGCTTATGCACATCCAGGACGTACAGATGCTAATGGTGGACATACGTGCCGTACAAATTGTGAGAAATGGGGATTGCAGTACGGGGAATATCATTATCACAATAAACCAGCTTCTAGTAGTGGTGCAACGAGTCCAGCTCCTAGCCAAAATAATAATGGTGCTGTAGAAGCTGAAAGACAAGCAGAAGCGCAGCGCAATGCGGAGGCAGAAAAACAACGTGCTGCAGAAGCACAGCGTAAAGCAGAGGAAGAGAGACAGCGCGCTGCAGAAGCACAGCGTAAAGTAGAGGAAGAGAGACAGCGTGTTGCAGAAGAACAACGCAAAGCAGAAGAAGCACGTAAGGCAGAGGAAGCGAAGCGTAAAGCTGAGGCTGAAAAGGGACAAGCTGAAGGGCAAAAAAACGGAGAGACAGATTTTAAAGCAGGAAAGAATAATGCAGAAGGACATGTAGCTGGAAAACCAGATGCATATAAACAAGCGTTTACAACTGCTTATGCTGTAGCATGGTCTTTAGAAGAACAGAAAAAAGCGCATTTTGAAAAAGGTAAAGAGCAAGGGTTAGCACAAGAAGCAATGGACGATAGTCAAATTACTCCTGAGTTTAAGGTGAACTTTGCAGAAGGTTTCCAAGTAGGTAATAAAGAGAGAACCGAAAAGATTGAAAAAGAACAAGCGGAACTTGGTGAAAAGGCTGGTAAAGAATTAGCTGAAAAGAAACCTGGAAATACTGAAAAGGATACATATGTGAAAGCATATGAAACCGCGTATGAAACAGGATATAAGTTTGCTCAAAAAATGGCGAAAAAAGCTGGATATACATATGCATTTGAAAATTATGATTTGAAAGTTCCTGCTAAGTATGAAAAACACGAATCATTAAAGAAATGGTTTACGGAAGGATTTAAATCAAATAAAAAGGCAGCAGAAATCCGAGAAGAAGGATATAAAAAAGGAGATAGCTGGCTTTCATTTTTCTATAAAAACTTCGTGCCAAGTGAATATAAAGAGCACAAAAATCTGTATGAACAAGCAATAGAAAAAGGTAAAAAAGCATAAAAAAAAGATGAGGAATTTTTCCTCATCTTTTTTAATCCATCCATTTCACTAATTTCTTAGAAATTAATAATAAAACACAACCTAAAATAATTGCTGCAGCTCCGATTACTGTAAATACTTCAGCATATCCAAGTGAAGTTGTGAAGCTTGCAAGCTGTCCGCCTATAATGTTGGCGATTCCTGAGCTTGCTAGCCATACTCCCATTAATAAAGAAGCAAGTTTTACTGGAGCAAGTGCGCTAACCATTGATAGTCCAACAGGTGATAAGAATAACTCACCTAACGTATGGAAAAGATACGTAAAGACGATAAATAGTAAGTTTGCTTTTTCTGTAATGTTATGTTCATCACTACCTGTTTTTAATGTAGCGATAACAAGAATGATATAACCGATACCGAGTAGGATCATACCAAGTCCCATTTTTGTTGGGATTTTCATGTCACCATTTTTTCTAGTTGCCAGTTTCGCCCATAATGCTGAAATGGCTGGTGCAAGTAAAATAATAAATAACGGATTGACCGATTGGAACCAAGACGTTGGTACTTCCCATCCGAATACGGAGCGGTCAACGAATTTATTTGTATATAATGTTAACGAACTACCAGCTTGTTCAAAACCAGCCCAGAAGAAGACAACGAAGCACGTTAAAATGACGATAACTGCTGTATGTTGTTTTTCTTTTTTTGTTAATGGTGTATTTCCTACTGTTGGTTGTCCATCTGTTGTTTGTAAATCGCGGGTTGGTTTTTTACCAATATCACCAAGGAAGCGATTAGATAGTGTTGTAAATAAAATTTGTCCAATGATCATTCCGATTGAAGCGGCTAAGAAGCCGTAACGGAATCCGAAATGAACAACGCCATCTACTGTTGTTTTGAATAAATTTTCTGATAAAAATCCGCAAACGAGTGGAGCTAAAAACGAGCCAACGTTAATACCCATATAGAAAATTGTAAATGCACTATCACGCTTTGGATCATTTTCTTCGTATAATTCTCCAACAAGTGTAGAGATATTCGGTTTAAAGAATCCGTTACCGATAATAATAAGCGCTAATCCGAGGTATAGACCGACTTGGTTTTGCAAGGCAAATAGTGTAAGGTTACCAATTGCCATCGTTATACCACCAATTGTGATGGCTTTCCTTTTACCTAGGAAACGGTCTGTTAAGTATCCACCAATTAATGGGGTGAAGTAACAGGCTCCAGTATAAAATCCGTAAATGGAAAGTGCCCATGCGGGACTAAACCCAAGACCACCGCTTACTAAAGCTGTTGTTAAATATAATGTTAATAATCCTCGTAATCCATAGTAACTAAATCTTTCCCACATCTCTGTAAAGAAGAGTAAGTACAAACCTGGAGGATGTTTCTTTTTTCTTTGTTGTTCTCTTTCAAGTTGTATCGTTGATTCCATGTGATTTTTCCTCCTGACACAAACAAAAAACAAAGTTAATAGTTTTGTATATTTAATATTTTACTTTATTAACTATTGGAAGTCAATAAAGGTTGATTTTTCAGAAGAAATTGGAAAAGGGAAGTAGATATAGAATGGGTGTTTCTTTTGTGGTAGACTATGGACTATGTTTTCTTTGTAAGGAAGCGGATTATCGCGTTTTTCCTACGTGTGGAATAGATCTCATGCGAGATGAAATTGAAGAAGGAGAAAGAAATGAAATTGTTACAGAAAAAAGAAATTTTGCTTATTAGTCTTATGTTATTCTCTATGTTCTTTGGAGCGGGAAATCTTATATTCCCACCTTTCCTTGGATACGAAGCGGGAGAGCATGTGTGGATTGCATTGCTAGGTTTTATTATGTCAGCAACAGGGCTTCCGATATTAGGTGTTATCGCTATTGCGAAAGCAGGGAGCTTTCAAACGTTAGCGGGCAGGGTTCATTCTTCATTTGCAATTATTTTTCCATGTATTGTGTACTTATTTATTGGACCTGGTCTTGGTATACCACGTGCAGGAAGTTTAGCTTTTGAAATGGGACCAGGTCAGTTGTTCCCAGAAGCGGGTAGCGTAGTTTTGTTATTGTACACGGCTATTTTCTTTAGCATTGTTTACTGGTTAAGTTTATCACCGTCTAAATTAATGGGCTTGTTTGGAAAGGTGTTAACGCCTTTATTATTATGTATGATTGCCATTATATTTATAAAAAGTATGTTTACATCAGTAGGCAGTGTGAAAGAGCCTACAGGAAATTATGGACAAGCTCCTATGTTTCAAGGATTTTTAGATGGTTATTTAACGATGGATGCATTAGCGGCTTTAATCTTTGGGATTGTTATTGCAAATGCTCTGCGTGCAAAGGGTGTAGAGGATGATAAAGGTTTAGCGAAATATATGAGTATTGCTGGTATTGGAGCAGGGCTTTTATTATCTATTATTTATGTCATTCTTGGATATGTTGGTTCAATTAGTGGTTCATTGGGTACATTTGATAACGGTGCGAAAGTGTTAGCACAAGTTATGACTACATTATTTGGACAAGGTGGGTTAGTTTTATTAGGCCTTATTTTTACTGTCGCTTGTCTATGCGTTTCAATCGGACTTGTTACGTCGTGTAGTCAATTTTTCGCAAGTGTATTTCCAAAAGTATCTTATAAAGCTTGGGCATTTATATTAAGTTTTGTTAGTATGGTTTTAGCTAATTTAGGATTAACGCAAATTTTAAAAGTATCGGTACCGATTCTTGGATTTATTTATCCAGTTGCACTAACGCTTATTATTTTAGGGTTATTCCATAAGTATATTGGGAAGTATGTATACGTATATTCGGTAACGATTGGGCTCGTAGCGGCATTTAGTGCGATTGATGTTTTAAACAAAAGTGTACTGATGAATAAATGGACACCACTACTAAAAATGCTTCCGTTTTATTCAGAAGGTGTAGGTTGGATTGTTCCGGCATTTGTAGGTGTCTGCCTCGGTGTAATTGTTAGTATTGCTATAAATAAGAAGAAATAAGTAAGAGGTGTTTTCCTATTTGGGAAAACACCTTTCTTTTTTGGGAAAAATAGTATTGAAAATGAATAGACTAAGAGTATGATAAAGGTAATTGGTAATATATAGGTCAAGTGAAAAATCGATGATGAGGGGGGATTGTATGAAGGAGGATTTAAATAAGAAAATAGAAGCGCTCGAAACGGCAATTGAAACGATGCAAGAGACACTTTATGAATTGAAAGCGAAACAAAGAAAAATAGAAGTAGATAAAGTTCAACAAAATGTTAATAAGGAAAAGAAAGAATATATTGAAGCAGTAAGTAATGAAAAGTTACAAGAAGATGTTGTTAAGAAGAGGGAGTCCATGCAAGAGCCAGAGGTGAAACAAGTAGATATATCTGCATTTAAACCAGAACCATTTAATATTATAAAGTTTTGTCAAACATGGTTACCACGCATATTTGTCGGTATTATGCTACTTGGCGTTATTTGGTTATTTAAAGCAGGTGTAAATGCCGGATTGTTAACACCAGCGATACGGGTTGTGTTTGGTATCGTACTATCTGCCGGTTTGTATTATGTAGGAGATATACAAATTAAAAGAGAGCGGCAAGCGTTAGGGTTAGTATTAGCAGGAGGAAGTATTACGGGAATTGTTTTAACAACGTTTGCGGCACATTATTTATATGAATTTATTCCTGCAAGTATTGCGTTTATTTGCAACATTATATGGGTTGTTTTAGGGATTTATTTAGCGAAAAGATATAAATCGGAATACCTCGCTATTTTCGTGGCGGTGGGAGCATTTTTTGTTCCTTTCTTGTTAAATAGTACGACTCCTAATACGTATATTTTCTTTAGTTATGAGACGATATTAACAATTAGTCTATTATGGTATGCATTGAGAAACCGTTATAAGTACTTGTATATGATTTCTTATGTTGTGGCGGCAATTGTCCTATTTGTCTTCTTTGCTGTTATGTCAATATTAGTAGAGAATGTGCAAGTACAGTTAACAGTTGTATACGGCGCAATTCATTTACTATTATTTTGGCATATGTTTTCGGAGAGAAGTTTTATACAAGAAGCAAGATTGGCGATATTTAGTGCGAATGCAGTTTTCTTTATTTTAGCCATTTCTCAAATTCCTGAATTTACAACGTGGGGATTAGTTATAAGTGCATTCGTGCATGTTGTTATGTTCGCACTTGAATATAGGAAGAATAAACATTCTGTATTTACAAATCTAATATTTGGCTTTGCAATGGGGTCATTTAGTTTAGCGATTTTATACGAGTACAGTTTGGTGAATGCAGCAATCGTATTATTGTTACAAGGTTTCCTTGGTATGGTTACTGCTATTAAAGTAAAGCAAAATATTAAATTATATGTAAGTGCAACGATTTATGCGATTGGAATGGTGCAGACGATTTTTAGCCCGTTTGATCATTTCATTTCGGCAGGATTTGTCGCTCATATTATTTTGATAGGAACGTTCTATTATTGCATGAGACAAGCGAAAGAAGTGTTAGCGAGTTTTGGTAAATATGTTTATTCGATAGCGCTCTACTCGTTAATGGTCATTGTATTTATTACAATTACTAGAATCGGTGAAGTTCTTTCTACAGATGGAAGTATAATTAGCGTATCTGTATCGTTATTATGGATGGTATATGCGTTATTTGCAGTTTGGTTTGGCCGTTATAGACAGATGAACGAAATATTATATGCTGGCTTAGTCGTATTAGTAGTAACAGTAGGGAAGTTATTCCTTCTCGATCTACCAGAGGTGTCGATGATGATCAGGGCGGTGTTATTCTTAATCGTTGGTAGTATAGGTATCGTTATTTCAAGAATGTTTTTCTCAAAAGAAGAGAAGTGAAAAGAAGGCAATCCATATCCGGATTGCCTTTTTCATTATTTTTTATTAATCGTTACAGTTTCACTATATTTCGCTGTCGTATTTTGACGTAGACGAAGTGTTGCTTGTCCAGTTGTATTTGGATCAAGTTGTACATTCACAATTTTTTCAGCAGATCCTTGGCTATTTGTGATGAAAGAGAATGCACTGCTATATCCGAAAGAAGATGGCCAAGTGCCATTTGTATTTTGAACTTTTGCCACCTGTGTTCCGCCAGTTGTGAAGATACCTAAAGAATAATTATTGTACGTTGTATTTGGTAATAAGTTATTTACTTGAATCTTCATTTGGAACACTTCATTGTTTGGTAGAATGCTAGGGTGCGTAATTACGTAATCACTCGTTGTCACTGCACCGTTATAGCCGTATGAACCTGGTTTGAAAGTATTTGTATTGAACCACTGGTAACCTTGACTTGGTGCGCTCCAAGGTTCTGGTTGTGGTTCTGTTGATAAACTTGGTTGTTCAAATGTTTGTAGAGCTGTAGGTGCATCAAGCTGTAAACCACTCACTTGATCTAAGCTTGTAAATGTTTCTTGCTTCGCTAACCAATTCACGATGTTTTCTAATAGAACAGCATCGTTTTCTTCTTTATAACCATCATAAGTTTTCTTTGATTGACCTGAATCTTCACGAACATATTTTGGCGTAGCATCTTCAACAGGAGAAGAATCACCAATAAAGGCTGCTTTTCCAAGGCCAACTTTCGAAATGGCAGCATAAGGACCCTCTGCAACGCCACCACCGTTATAAACGCCGCTATCAACAGCGTTATTCCATTTTGATGGATTTTCTGGAAGATATACAAGGCCTTTCGCTAGTTTTGGATTTGTAATCGCAAGAGTAGAGCCGGCATGCATTGCTACAGATGAAACGCCAGTTGTAATTCCGAATGATTGCGCAGGTGAGACAATATTTTTAGCTGAAACATCACCAAGTGCATTGTAACGGAAGCGAATACCGAAATTATCGGATAGCCAATCAGAGCTTTCGACTCCTTGCATAGCCTGTGAATTTACTTCGTCACTAGACATGCCTTTTGCTGGATTATCCCATGCACCGCGTCTATATCCATTGAATACTTCTGAAGAGTCCCAACGGTTTTTATTACGATCTGCATTATAATGATCGGCAATGAAGAAGATACTTCCGCCATTTTTTACGTATTGTAACATTGCATCTTGTTCAGATTTTTTGTAAGGAATATTTGCTTCGGGAACGATAAATACATTGTAATTTTTTAAATCGTCGTATGTAATAGATGTTGATTTACGAAGTTCTTTTACATGATATCCGTTTTGGGCAATGCCGTTTCCGAAATCAGAAAAACCGCCATCAATAACCCAATCAGCTGTCCCGGCCGTTTGACCGTGTGTATTATCGAATAATACTTTCTTACCATTGTTTTGATTTATAACTTTTGCAGCAATTTCAGGAGCTGGGTCTACGGAGCTTTCGGCGTAAGTAGACGGAATGTAAGAACTCCCTATACTAAGTGTGATTGCTGTTGCTAAAGAAAATTGAATCCATTTTTTATTCTTCATAGAAGAATCCCCCTAATAATAAATATATGTGCTTTAATAATGTAATTTATTTTTCTGTAAAAATAAAGATAGAAAATATGAAATAGTGTAAAGATAACGTTAATTTGATTGAGAAATATTTGCGCGAATAATGAAAAAATCTCTCCCTAGTAAAGTAGGAAGAGATCGTGGACTTAACTAATTTTTGAATTAGATGATTCATCAAGTTTATGGAACCCTTTCATGTAATACACGATAGCCAAGCCAATAAGCCAAATTGGACCGACGATTAATGCGATTCGTGTATCTTCTGAATAAGCCATTATACCTAGTACAAGTACAAGGAAGCCGAGTGAGAAATATGAACTTAATGGGTGTAAAGGCATTTTATATGTTAGTTTTTCCTTTTTATTAGATTGTAATCCTTTACGGAATTTAATTTGAGCGACTAATATTATACCCCAAGTCCAAATTGCGCCGAAAGTTGAAATACTAGTTAACCATGTAAACACTTTTGCAGGAACAAGATAGTTTAATATAACGCCAACGAGTAAAACGATTGCTGTTGCGATAATTCCTTGACTCGGAATACCGTTTTTATTTAAACGACCGAATCGTTCGGGTGCTTTCTTTTGTTGTGCTAATGTAAATAGCATACGGCCTGTACTAAACAAACCACCGTTACAAGAAGAAAGAGCTGCTGTTAAAACAACAAAGTTAATAATGCCCGCTGCCTTCGCGATACCAATTTGCTGGAATGTTAGCACGAAGGGACTTCCTTTTTCGCCAAGTTCGTTCCAAGGGTAAATTGCCATCATAACGAATAGAGCTCCAACGTAGAATATTAAAATTCTCCAAAATACATTATCAATTGCTTTTGCGAGTGTCTTTTTCGGATTTTGAGCCTCACCAGCTGTAACTCCGATAAGTTCGACTCCTAAATAAGCGAATAATACCATTTGTAAGGAAAGTAATAATCCAGAGAAGCCATTTGGGAACCAGCCCCCATGTTCCCAAAGATTTGAAATACCAGTTGCAACGCCGCCATTTCCAAATCCGAATAGAATAATACCAAAGCCAATCACTATCATACAGATAATTGTGACAATTTTGATGAGAGCAAACCAAAACTCAAGTTCTCCAAATACTTTCACAGATAAGAAGTTGAAAGCACTCATTAATAAAAGAGCTAGTAATGCCCAAGTCCAGCGCGGGATATCAGGGAACCAGTACTGCATGTAAATGCCTGCTGCTGTAATTTCCGCCATACAAGTAACAACCCATAAAAACCAGTAATTCCAGCCTGTAATATACCCAGCTAGTGGGCTGATGTAATCATTTGCATATTTACTAAAAGAGCCAGCAACCGGTTGTTCAATTGCCATTTCTCCGAGTGCGCGCATAATGAAGAAAATAACGAGTCCGGCAATCATATAGCCTAGTAAAATAGATGGGCCAGCTAGTTTAATAGCGGAAGCTGATCCTAAAAATAGTCCAACGCCAATAGCTGAACCGAGAGACATTAAAGTAATATGCCTTTGTTTTAAGCCACGGTTTAAATTTTCAGATTTGTTTGTTTGCTGCATAAGAAGAATACCCCCTGTAGAGTGAACAATATTTGAATGAATCCACTAAATATTTAACTATTTCAAATTATAAAACATTTCTATCTGTTATGCTACAAAAATAATCATAATACACTGTACTACATCTGTATTTGTCAGACTTAAACTTAAAATTCTAACTATTAGAGAATATATTGACTCTTCTTTTTATTGATTGTTAAGATTAAGTATTACATTTTCTCACATACTAATAAGAAAAGAATGTGTGATAATAATTCAAGTGTAGGAAGGGTACATAAGTATGTTTCAATTACAAAAGTATAACACTTCTGTGAAGCAAGAAATTTTAGCTGGCATCACAACTTTTTTTACATTTGCGTATATTCTTGTCATCAATCCGAAAATATTATCTGATGCAGGTGTACCATTTGATCAAGCATTTACAGCAACTATTATTGCGACAGTTGTTGGAACGCTATGTATGGCGTTTTTAGCTAACTATCCAATTGTTATTGCTCCAGCTATGGGAATGAATGCATATTTTGCTTATTCTGTTGTTCAACAGGCAGAGGGGATTACATATGTCATTGCGTTTTCGGCAGTATTTGTAACAGGTATTATTTTTCTTTTATTATCTTTCACCTCGTTTAGGCAAAAGCTAATTGTCGCAATTCCTGACAGTTTAAAACATGCAATTGCAGGTGGAATCGGATTATTTATTGCTTTTATTGGATTGCGACTTTCGGGTATTATCGTTGACCATCCATCTAACTTAGTTACAATCGGAGACTTTCATTCACCGGCTGTTATTTTAACAATAGTTGGTTTAGTGTTAGCGGCGGTATTAATGGTATTACGTGTTAGTGGTGCATTGTTTATTAGTATGATTGTGACAGGGATTATTGCTTTCTTTACAGGGCAATTAAAGTTTGAAAATAACATTGTCGCAATGCCACATTTACCAGAAGGAATTATTGTTTCAAACCCTATCAATGCATTTTCAGATGTAATTCAATACGGTTTATATGGGGTTATTTTTTCATTCTTACTTGTACTTTTATTTGATACAACAGGTGCGTTACTTGGTTTAATTAAACAAGCAGGTTTAAATACAGATAACACTGAAAAGCGCTTTGGTAAGGCGTTCATTGCAGATGCAATTGGTGGGACGACAGGTTCTATCTTTGGGACAAGCCCGACAGCAGCGACAATTGAATCGTCAGCTGGAATTGCGGCAGGTGGTAAAACTGGATTGACAGGTATTGTAGTAGTTTGTTTAACGATTATAACGGCATTCTTTAGCCCTGTTATTGCTTCTTTATCAAATGTAGCTGCTATTACAGCCCCATCACTAATTATAGTAGGGAGTTTAATGGCACAAAGCATTCGTGATATTAATTGGGATGAGTTTGAAGATGCATTACCAGCATTTTTAATTTTCGTTGGTATTCCGTTAACATCTAGTATTGCGAATGGAATTGCAATCGGATTTTTAGTGTATCCAATCTTAAAGATTGTGAAGGGAAAAGGGATGGAAGTACATCCGTTACTATACTTATTTACAATTTTATTTGGATGTCATTTATTCTTATAATATAGATATAGAAAGAGGGCTTCTTATGAGAGGCTCTTTTTTTGTGTATAATAAAGTGAAACTATAAGCAGTGGGGCTTTTGTTTATCCCCACTGCTTATTAGCCTTCACCAATCGGGCGTTTACGGGCAGCAGGGCTCCCACCTAACTTCTTTGCTCCAGCCGAATTTTGAGGTGGGAGTTTTACTGCCCACAAATAGCGGGATAAGGTGAAAATTAAACCAAATTTGTAAGGTATAAATTACTTAATGACATATATATGTTACAATAAAGATAGAGGAGGAACATGAATGGCTGTAAGTAAAATAAAAGTCGCGCGTGTTCAGTTAGATTTAACACAGCAACAATTAGCAGAAAAAGTAGGCGTTACAAGGCAAACGATTAGTTTAATTGAGAAGGGGAAATACAATCCATCTTTAGATTTATGTTTGAAAATTTGTTATGCGGTAGATAAAACATTGAATGATTTGTTTTGGGAGGAAAAGGAGTGATAGGGTGAAAATCGTGAAAGATGAACGTTTAATGATCGAGGGGTTAAAGCATATTAGACTAGCTTTCATCTTACAAAATATTGTCATACTAAGTATCGTGTTTTACCGTTATGTTTTGCAAGGGGCAGGATATGAAAGTGTTTCGGATTTATTAATGGTATTTATGGGCGGGATAATAGTTATTAACTTTTTAAACTTAAAAAATTCGGTGGAAGTGTATGAGCATACAGGGGGAGTATCTCGTAGTTATTTCATGAAGCTATTATTCATTCCAGTAGGTATTGTTATTGGTATTTTAGCTATTTGTATCATTGTAACACCAGATATTTCGATAAAGGAAATTAGTATAACAGGACTTATTATGTTTGCTTGCTTTTTAATTCCTAGTTTGTTTATATACATATATATGAAAAAAATAAAAAGTGAAAATGAAATATAAGAAAAGCTTTCTGCGATATGCAGAAAGCTTTTCTTATATTTCTTTATACATTACTTTATGGAGTCCTATTGGATCAATCTCGAAGATTTCACCATGCTCATGGAAACCTAATCGTTTGTAATAATCGGCTACGGTAATTCGGGCATTACACCATAGAATATTTGCTTCGCGTTCTTGGAGGACTTGTTCAGCTTTACGAATTAAGGAGCTGCCAGCATGCTGGTTTCGGAAATTAGGTAATGTTGCCATTCCTCGTAGACGATAGTGGGTACCAGCTTGTAAATCAGGATGTATTTCTTTAGAGAAGGAGGCGATGCTAACAAGTTCATCATGTAGAAATGCACCTAAATGAAAGGCGTCTGTTTCGTAATCTGAATCGTATTTACAATCTGCTAATGATTGATTGGGACGCAAAACCTTTTGGCGTAATAAGTATGTTTCAGATGCATCAATATGTTTCACTGTAATCATAATATCATCCTTTCTTATAAGCCTTTTTCTATAAGTTGTAAGAAGAAATATGCGGGTGCAACGAGAAGTCCTAGTATGCTAGCGGTTCCGAGAAGGAGTGAAAATAAGAGACAAAAGTACTTAATTCCATTTGATTTTTTCCATCCGTAGCTACAAATTTCAATGCTAATACCGATGAGAATAATGGCGACGAGTATTTCTGCTAATAATAAGAGAGCTAAAGTTGAAATAGACATAATGTTATTCATCCCCATAATACGTGATAGTAACATTTTACCATATGAAAATGAAAAAATGCCCCTCATTTATGTGAGGGGCATTTTCTACTCTAATATATTTTTCATTGTATCAATATGTTCTTTTGAACCCGTTACAAGTAAAGTATCGCCATACTGTAACTTCGTATCACCATGTGGTATTAATGCTTTATTACCACGGTAAATTTGAATGACAAGTACATCACCTAAAAACGGAAGGCGACGAAGTGCTAAGCCGTTATATTTATTACTTCGTAGTGCAACCTCACGCACCGTTTCATTTGCTGTTGTAATTAAGCGAACGAGACTTGGTTTATCAATAAGTGCACGTAATAAAATACGTGTAGAGTTAATAGTCGAGAATACAGCGATATGTTCTTGAGTCGCCTTTTCTTGTAGAAGGGGATCTTCTACACTTGCGATGACGTGTTCAACACCTAATTCTTTTGCGTGTTCTGCTAATAATAAGTTTTGTTCATCATCACTTGTCGCAACAACAACACGGTCTGCTTCGAAAGCTTTTTGTTCCATTAAAGATTGAATAGTAATCTCATCTAATTTTACAATAGGGAAGTCATGAGATTTCGCTTCCTCATCATTTATTTTATTTTGACGTATCATATATAGTGTTACGTCATACTCTTCACGTTTTAAATCAAGTGATAGCGGAAGGGTAATTCTGCTTGCACCAATAATAGATACTTTCGGTTTTGGTGTTTCCACTTTTGGAAACATCTTGTTAAATAATATAGGTGCAAAAATACAAGTAATAACTGCGCTTAAAATAAGAGATGCTGATAAACTTGGGCTAATGATGCCTAGCTTTTCACCGATTTGTGCAGCCGCAATAACTAAAGAAAGTGTTGATGTTAACAAAATGGCACTTCCGAGTACGATATTGCGTGGGTACCATTTTCGTAAGACGAGTGATGGCAACAGTTTTGAAATAAAGAGTCCCACAATTAGAATTGGGATCATTAGCATACTAGAAGGCTCTTTAAAAATAGACCATACTTCTAGATTTACACCAACCATTACGAAGAAAATAGGGATGAAGAAACCATATCCGATGGAATCAAGTTTTTCAACCATATCTTCATTTGGTGATAATAAAGATACGAGTACACCTGCTAAAAAGGCTCCCAAAATATTTTCTGCCCCAACAGATTCAGATAATCCAACTAATATTAAGATGAGTGCAAAAACAGCTCGTGTATCAATTTGTACACTACCGGCTTTTAGGCTTTCTAGGTATGGAATATTTTTAAAACGTCTTGCGACAAAGTAAATTACAATACCAGCACCGAATAGAAGAAGTAGAAGCCACATACTTTGGCCACTTTCGGAATTTAATCCGACGAATACAGCGAGTAAAATCATTGTAACTAAGTCTGCAATAACAGCGACTAATAAAATGATTTGCCCGATTGCGGTTTTTCCTAAGTTATTTTCTTTTAATGTGGGCACAACGACACCTAAAGAAATAGTTGAAATAATTAAAGTCATGAACATTGCATTGTCTACGAATCCTAGCCATACGAATAGTAATGATAGGGCATAAGATAAAATGAAAATAAATAAGAAGATAATGCTTGCTGCTTGGAATGTGTTTGGTTCGTTTGTCGTATTCTTTTTCCCTTTTTGCTTAAAGATCGAAAAGTCAATTTCTAAACCACTTAAAAACATTAGGAAGATAAACCCTAGTGTTGATAAGACTTGAAGCCACATATCTGGCTCAATGATGTTAAATCCACTTTTACCTACAAAGATTCCTGCGATAATTTCTGCAACAACGACAGGAAGTGCTTTTAATTTAAAGCGCTGTAACAAAAGGGGAACGAAAAACGTGATTGCGACAACAACCATCAGTGATAGAACAGAAGAAGGATGTTCCACTGCGTTCTCTCCCTTCAAATAAATATAGTACCTATTTAGCCATATAATAGGTAGAAAAGCAACGCATATGGATTCGATTTCATAAAGAAAGAGTTTTCTTAACATTTGTCATAATAAGTATATTTTTCATGATTTTGTTGTTAATTCCGTAATGTGGATGTAATAGGGGGAGAGAATAAAAAAAGACTGCCGAGGAATCTCAGCAGTCTTTTTCATGCAAATTACATTGAGAAGAAAATCCATACAGTAAGACCAACTGTTGCAATTGCAACGAAGAAACTGTATATCATTGTAAGGATTTGAATGCTTCCTTCTCCTTCTTTTAAGTGCATGAACATAATTAATTGTAATAACGCTTGCGCAACTGCCATGATGATGATAGTTGTTAATATCGTTGAAAGTGGCAGGTTTGTGTAAAGTGCCACGTATAACGCTAGAAACGTTAGTGCAAGCGATAAAATAAATCCGAAAACGTGTGACCATGGGAATCCGCTATGCGCATTTGCTTGATTGTTATTTTGATCCATTTACGCCACCATCCCGTTCAAGTAAACTAGTGTGTAAATAAAGACCCAAACAAGATCAAGGAAATGCCAGTATAAGCTGATAATAAATACTTTACGAGCTGTAACTGGTGTTAAACCTCGTTTTAAAATTTGGATAATAACACAAGTTGCCCAAATGATACCACCTGTTACGTGGGCACCATGCGTTCCAAGAAGAACGAAGAATGCAGATAAGAAAGCACTTGTTTGAATAGTTGCGCCTTCACCAACGTACAAAATGAATTCTTCAATTTCAAAGAATAGGAAGCCTGCACCTAAAAGTAAAGTCAGGATAAACCAAGCTAACATTCCTTTTTGATTGTGTTTACGCATTTCGTGAATTGCGATACCACATGTAAAACTACTTGTTAAAAGTAACAGTGTTTGAATTAAAAGTGTTTTAACTTCAAACAATTGCGCTGGTGTTGGGCCATCAGCCGTACGACCAGCAAGGACTAGATAAGAGGCGAAAAGTGTTGCGAACAGCATAATTTCAGCCCCAAGAAAAATCCAGAATCCTAGGATATTCAATCTGCTTTGTTCAGATTGATATTCCAAAGGTAAGCTTTTATCTAAAGCCGCCATGTCATTTCACCTCTCATGCTATATGTTCTGTTTCTTTAATTTCTTCAATGCTTACGTAGTAGCCATCATCATAATCGAATGAACGATAGATTAAGCAACCTAAAATACCAATACCACCGATTGCTGCAATCCAGAACCAGCTAAATACTAATGCAAAACCTGCAAGACCGAAGAATGCAGACATAATAATAGGCACACCAGAATTACTTGGCATGTGAATTGGTTTTAATTCATCTGCTGTTGGTGTAATTGTTTCTCCACGTTTTTTCATGAACCAGAAAGCATCAGCTTCTTTAATTTCAGGAAGTTTCGCGAAGTTGTAATGTTGTACAGGAGAGTGAGTTGCCCATTCAAGTGTACGGCCATCCCATGGATCTCCAGTTGTGTCACGTTCACCGTGACGTGCACTCCAAATTACGTTGTAACAAAGAATTACGAATCCGATACCCATCATTACTGCGCCGACAGATGCGATTTGGTTCAACCAACCCCATCCAAGGCTTTCAGAGTAAGTGTACATACGACGAGTCATACCATCTAAACCTAGGAAGTACATTGGGAAGAAACAGATGTTAAATCCGCTCATAAAGATCCAGAATGTCCATTTACCAAGGCGTTCATTTAGCATATGACCTGTCATTTTTGGATACCAGAATGTGAATCCAGCAAGCATAGCGAATACTGTACCTGCGATTAATACGTAGTGGAAATGAGCGACTAGGAAGTAGCTGTTATGGTATTGATAATCAGCTGCTGCCATTCCAAGCATAACCCCTGTAACTCCACCAACTACGAAGTTTGGAATAAATGCCAATGACCAAAGCATTGGAACTGTAAAACGAATACGTCCTTTATACAGCGTAAACAACCAGTTAAATATTTTAACACCGGTTGGAATCGAAATCGCCATTGTCGAAATCGAGAAGAACGAGTTAACCGCTGGACCTGCACCCATCGTGAAGAAGTGATGAAGCCATACGACGAAACTTAGTAAAGAAATTGCAACCATTGAGTATACCATCGCACTGTAACCGAATAGACGTTTACGTGAGAATGTACTAATGATTTCAGAGAAAATACCGAATGCCGGTAAAATAACGATATATACTTCAGGGTGACCCCATACCCAGAACAAGTTGGCCCAGAGCATTGGCATACCGCCGCTCGCCATCGTAAAGAAGTGAGCATCAAATAGACGGTCAAATGTCATTAATGCAAGAGCTACTGTTAATACTGGGAAAGCGAAAATAATGATTACACATGTAATTAAAATAGACCATGTAAACATTGGCATTTTCATTAATTTCATTCCAGGTGTACGCATTTTTAAAATAGTAACTAGGAAGTTAATACCTGTCATTAACGTACCAAGACCTGAAATCTGTAAGGCGATTGCGTAGAAGTTATTTCCTACACCAGGAGTAAACTCTGTACCCGCCATTGGGAAGTAAGAAGTCCACCCAGCGTCTGGAGAACCACCGATTACGAAAGCGATGTTGAATAACATTGCTCCAATAAAGAATAACCAGAAACTTAAAGCATTTAAGAACGGATATGCAACGTCACGAGCACCAATTTGTAATGGTACAACGACGTTCATTAATCCTAGAACGAATGGCATCGCCATGAAAAGAATCATAACTGTACCATGTGTTGTAAAGATTCCGTTATAGTGTTCAGCGTTTAAATATGTTGTATCTGGGAATGTTAACTGGGCACGAATCATTAAACCGTCCATACCACCACGGAATAACATTATAACGGCAGAGATAATATACATGGTTCCTATTTTTTTATGGTCAACAGTTGTTAACCATTCATCCCAAAGCCATCTCCATTTTTTGTACTTTGTTAGTACGAAAAGAATCGCTAATGTCACAAGAACGATAGATGCGTCAGCTCCGTAAATAATCGGGTCACCTGTGACAAAAAATTCATCAAGCTTCACTGTGTTCACTCCAATCTGTTGGAATAATAGCTATTATTTTTTGTTTTTGTAGTAGTTGTAATCACAATATTCAAGTGATTTTGGATCTACATAACTTAAGTGATGACTAGAGAATGTCATACGACCAACTACACCAGGTTTAACAATATCGTTGTACTTATCTTCTGTTAGTTTAGGAGCAGTTTCTTGTACTTCTTTTACCCACTTGTCATACTTTTCTTTTGTTTTTGCTTCAACTTCGAACTCCATGTGAGTGAATCCTTCACCAGAGAAGTTCGAGCTACGACCTAGGTAAGAACCTGGTTTGTCAGCTTGTAAATATAAGTCCATGATCATGCCATCCATTGTATACTTCATACCACCAAGTTCTGGTACCCAGAAAGCATTCATTGGACCTACAGAAGTCAGTTTAAATTGAATTGGTACACCAGCTGGGATGTTTAAATAGTTAACGGTTTCAATTTTTTCCTCCGGGTAACTAAATAACCATTTCCAGTTTGCAGATGTAACATAAATTTCAACTGGTTTAATATGTTTGGACTCTTGCGGAACCTCTTCCGAAGCATAAGTTGCTTTAACTGTTGGAATCGATAATGCGATAACGATAATAACAGGAATAATCGTCCAAATGATTTCTAATAATGTGTTACCGTGTTGATCAGGTGGCTCATAGTCCATATTCTCTGGTTTTTCACGATAACGAATCAAGATGACTGTAAACAAGATGAATACAATTGCGATAATTAATGACATAAGCAAGAATGACCAAACAATTAAATCATACTGTGCCTTTGCAACAGGTCCTTGCGGGTTTAATACTGCTAGTTTTTTATCACAGCCACCGAGGAACAGAACTAATGATAACGGAAGAAGCGAAGCCAACTTCCAAAATGCTTTCTTTAGTTGCACGATTGAAAATCTCCTTTCTCCTTGGATTGAAACTATGCCAATAAAACAATATAAACCTATTAATTTATAGTTGGCAATAGTTTTTATTATATTGTTAAAAAATAGACACAAATGCACGCTTTTTAAGGTGAATATCATTTGTAACTTGATAACATTGTAAACTATTTTCCAGATAAAAACGTTATTGTGAGAATTTTAAGATAAATAAAGTTATACCAACATATCCAATAAATAGAAAAAAATTATCTTATCATAAGAAAGATTACTGAATTTTTAGTATATTCAACTTGTTACCTAGGTTATATTTCTTTTTTGTTCAAATGTGACAACTTTCCGAATGTTTAATTTGGTATAAAATGTAGCAAATGATTATAAATGGAATCCCGCAAGACAGAGAAATTCTCTGATCTGGAATAAAGGCTAAACTAACAAATGTAAGGAAATTGAATGAGAAAGCTACGATTGGAACTATTGGATAAAGTGGTGTACGGTATTTTAAATCTGCTTGTTCTACTTGTTGATTCATATGCCCCTCCCCCCATATTTTTTTTGTATGTGTTAATTAGATTTCATTCGGTACTTTTAATCATGAGCGGAGTGAAAAACATACTCGGTTTATTTTGTTGTGAACTGAGTATGTAAAGGAAAAACTAACTATGACTAAATACCTTAGAATGTTTATTAACATAGTGAAGGAAACGCGATTCTTTCACTATGTTAATAATTTTGTTGTTAGTAAAACGTTCTGAAAAAGCATATCATTTTTTCTTTTTGTCGAAAAAATTAGAATTTTACGATGATATTTGTGAATAATAATTTACAGAATCTTTCTAGCAAACTAGTAAGAAGAAAGGTACAATGATAGAAGTTGCGCCTTTAAATAATTGATATAATGGAGTTTGGTTTATGATGAAAAAGTTAAAATATATTTTTATTTTCGGTATTATATTTGCTGTCGTGTTTTTTTTCGAGAAAGATAAAATTATGAGAAAGGCACAAGAATTACGGTTAGACCTTTTCTCTGAGATGAAAGAAAGTGCAATGATTACAGAGGTTCCGTTTATTAGACAGTTACCTGAATTACCTAGAGGTTGTGAAGTGACAAGTTTAGCTATGCTACTACAAAATAAAGGTGTACAAGTAGATAAGATGCAACTTGCTAGTGAGATTCATCGCGTCCCATTTGAACAAAATGGTTTGCATGGAAATCCTTATGAGGGATTCGTTGGAAATATTTATACGAAAGCTGAGCGAGGATACGGTGTATATAATCAACCAATTTTTAATTTAGCAGAAAAGTATGTTCCTGAAAAAGTAATTAATTTAACGGGCAGAGACGTGCAAGATCTATATAAAGTAATTAGTTCTGGTTCTCCGGTATGGGTAATTATTAATACAACGTTTAAACCATTAGCTGAAAGTAGTTTTGAAACATGGAATACAAGTTCAGGTGAAGTGAAAATTACATATTATGAGCATAGTGTTGTAGTAATTGGATATGATCAAAACTTTGTATACGTAAATGATCCTCTTGCAAACAATCCACGAAAAGCTGTTCCGCGTGCTGAATTTGAAAAGGCGTGGGAGCAAATGGGGAAACAAGCGATTACTATTTTATAAAGTGAAAAGTCATCTTGAGATGGCTTTTTATTTTTGAATATTTATTATAGAAAATTCTGAAGATTCTTTTAAAAGTTAACAGTTCACGCTATACTAACATTTAACTTGGTGAAGAAGGGGAGAAGAGAAATGGATGTCGCAAAGGAACTTGTTTTATCAAAGAATCAGTTGATTGAGTGGAGAAGGCATTTTCATAAGTATCCAGAGTTATCTTTTCAAGAGGAAAAAACATCTCAATTTGTATTCGACATACTTCGGAAAATCCCGTATTTAGAAGTCTCAAGGCCTACTAAATATAGTGTAATGGCAAGGCTATTTGGTAAGCATCCTGGTAAAACCATCGCGGTTCGTGCTGATATGGATGCTCTTCCTATTCATGAAGAAAATAAGTTTGATTTTATTTCTACATATCCAGGTGTGATGCATGCGTGTGGTCACGATGGTCACATGGCAATATTGCTTGGTGTAGTACATAAGTTGGTAGAGGAAAGAGAGAAAGTTAAAGGAGAGATTCGCTTTTTATTTCAACATGCAGAAGAAAACTTTCCGGGCGGTGCAGAGGAAATGGTCACAGCGGGAGTGATGGAAGGTGTGGATTACATTATTGGTGCTCATCTTTGGGCGTCATTAGAGGTTGGAAAAGTAGGGGTAATTTATGGTCCGGCGATGGCGGCACCGGACGTTTTTAAAATTACGATAGAGGGAAAAGGTGGGCATGCTGGAATTCCGCACGAAACAGTTGATAGTATCGCTATTGGTGCACAAGTTGTTTCGCAAATCCAGCAAATTGTATCTCGCCTCACGAATCCGTTAGATTCTCTCGTAGTATCTGTTACACGATTTCATTCTGGGACAACTCATAATGTTATCCCGGAACAAGCGGAGATTGAAGGGACAGTGAGAAGTTTAAGGCATGAATTAAGAGAAGAAACAAAGAAGAAGCTTGAAAGGATTGTAAAACATATTACAGAATCCTACGGTGCTAAGTATACATTTTCTTATGAGTATGGATATCGACCAGTTGTGAACGATTATGAAGTTACAGAGCTTATTGAACATACGGCATTACAGCTGTATGGAAGAGAGAGAGTTGTTCGTTTACAACCAACGATGGCAGGAGAAGACTTTTCGGCATTTTTACAAAAGGCACCAGGAACCTTCTTTTTTATTGGGGCAGGCAATGAAGAGAAGGGAATTATATATCCGCATCACCATCCTCGTTTTACAATTGACGAAGACGCATTACCAATTGGAGTGGAAGTCTTTGTATCATCCATTATGAATTTTATAAGTAAAGGAGAATGAGATGAAGAAAATACACGTGCTAGCACGTGTATGTAGTTTGTTTCCTCGTCAAATTATTACGAAGCAAGGTGCGATTGCGGGGATTGGGTTGTTGGTTGTCGCGTATATCAATTTAGCTGGTTCTACTATAGCTACGATGTTTCCGGGTGTCCCGCAGTGTATAAAAGATGTGAATATAGGTATAGCCGCATTGTTAGTTAATATTATTGTGATGTTTGTAGTTAGTGGATTCACAAAAAATGTATCTGTAAAGACAGACAATATAATAGTAGAAAAGTGATTCATGTGTTAGAGCTATCTTTGAAAAGAGATAGCTCTTTTTTGTATATATTTTCTTCTATTAGCGGAATCTAACTAAAAACTTGTTAAAAAGGAAGTTAGGTGGGGAAATTGTTAGAGCTAAAAGGTAACTTGTTTGAAGTTATGAAGGAAATTAGAGATGAGTTAGGTTCACCTAATGATTTAACAATTAGAGAAGTTGCTCTTGCTGGTAGCATTACACGTTGTGCGGTTGTTTTTTTATGTGGATTGACAGATAAGGATAATGTTTATAAATACGTAGTTCGTACACTTCAATATGAAGAAATACCAAATGAAGCAGCTGTGGTTCAGACATTGTTGGATCGTTTTATTTCTATTGCAGAAGTCGGTATGAAGACAACTTTTCCAGACATTATAAATGCGGTTTTAGCAGGAGATACAGTCATATTAATTGATAATATTCAAACGGCTATTGTTGTTAACAGTAGGGCTTGGGAGAAAAGAAGTCTAGAACCGCCAGTGACAGAAGATTTAATACGTGGACCGAGAGTTGGATTAAATGAAGATATTAATGTGAATAAAATGTTAATTCGCCGTGGTTTACGTGATCCGAAGTTACGGTTTCAATCTTATATTATGGGGAAGCGATCGCAGAAAGAAGTAACCCTAATATATATAGAAGATATTATTAACCCTTACATCGTAAAAGAGCTAGATCGGCGTCTTCAATCAATAGTGACAGATGTCATTTTTGAGACAGGAACGATTGAGCAATTAATTCAAGATAATAATTTGTCTCCATTTCCGCAGTTTTTAAATACAGAAAGACCAGATAATATAGTGGCTGCATTGGCGAAAGGGAAAGCGGCCATTTTAGTAGATGGATCACCGTTTGCTCTTATAGCTCCACTAGTGTTTGTTGATATTTTTCAATCTGTAGAAGATCATTATGAGCGTTGGGTAATTGGAACGTTATTAAGAATTTTACGTATGGGGTCAGGTATCGCTGCTGTTTTATTACCTGCCATGTACGTAGCGCTTGTATCGTATCATCAAGGGCTTATCCCATCTAAACTAGCTTATTCTATTGCGGGAGCGAGAGAAGGGGTGCCATTTCCGGCATATATAGAAACGTTAATGATGGCATTAACGATGGAGTTAATACGAGAAGCAGGAATTAGATTGCCAAAACCGATGGGACAAACAATTGGAATTGTAGGCGGTCTTGTAATTGGAGAAGCGGCGGTGAATGCAGGGATTGTAAATCCGTTCTTAGTTATTATTATTGCAGTTACTGCAATTGCTACATTTTCACTGCCTGTATATAGCATTACAATTACGTTTCGGATTTTACTTTTTGTCTTTGTGTTAGCGGCGACTGCTTTTGGATTGTACGGAATCATTTTAGCTCTTATTGCACTTGCGGTTCATATTACAAATTTAAAGAGTGTTGGGGTTCCGTATACAACACCTATTGCTCCTGCTTTTTATAAAGATTGGGAAGAAGAAATGATCCGCTTGCCAAAATCAATGTTGAAAGAACGACCGGAATATTTACAAACGAAAGACCCTACATTACGTCCAAAGGAGCGAAAATAATTGAAACCATTTGAGTATGGCGATGAAGAGATTGGATCTCGGGAAATTGGCTTTGCGGTATCGTCAACCATTATTGGTATAGGGGCATTGTCTATGCCGAGAGATATTGCCGATCAAACTTTATTTTCGGACGGTTGGATTATTTTACTTTTGGGTGGATTGATATGTGCGGTTTTAGGTTGGTTTGTAACGAGGGTAGCTATTTTATTCCCAAAACAAAACTTTGTTCAATATACAAGTGCGCATTTGACGAAACCTGTTGCGTACACAATTAGTAGTATTTTAGTATTAACGTTTGCAGCTTTGACAGCATATGAATCGCGAATGATTGCGGTTATTTCACAAACATATTTATTTAGTGATACACCAATACAGCTATTGTCTTTCTTCTTCTTATTAGTTGTTATTTATGGAGTAGCAGGATCGAGAGCGGCTTTATTAAGGTTAAATGTTCTATTCTTACCAATTGTTTTAATTGCGATAGTGCTTCTTTCTTTATTGAATGTGAACTTAATGGAAATAGATAATTTACTACCGGCTTTTCAAACGAATGTCAGTCAGTATGCTGTAGGAGTTAAGAATTCTATTTTTACATTCATCGGATTTGAGGTAGCTCTGTTTTATGCTGTGTTGTTGAACGATAAGACAGCGAAAAAAGCGCCAATGGCAGTTGCAAAAGCGGTGATAGTAAATGTGTTGTCATACATTTTAATTTATGTAACTTGTATTAGTGTTTTTACGTATATGACAACACGTGGATTGATATATCCAACAATTGAATTAGGGAAAGAAATTGAAATTGGTGGAGGGTTTTTAGAAAGATTTGATGCGATTTTTTTTACTACTTGGATTATTACTATTTATAACACTACAGCAATGTATTATGACGTCGCATCTTTATTATTTTGTGCTATGTTTCCGAAAGTGAAGAAACATATTTTCATTTTTGTAAGTGCCCCGATTATTTTTATGGTGAATATGATACCTAGTAATTCGAAAGAATTGTCAAATTATGGGACTTATTTAGCTTGGATAGATATGGGGTTTGTCGTGCTAGCGCCTTTGTTAGTTTTTATTGTATATAAAATAAAAAGAAGGAATGGTAGAAATGAAACACCTTCTTAAAATTATAATGGTTATGGTTTTAGCTGGATCTATAAGTGGGTGCTCTGAGTTAGAAGAAATAGAAGAAAGAGGATTTGTAGTAGGTGCAGCTTACGATATTGTAAAGGTAAAGAAAGCAAATCCAATTATGAAAGGGACGTATCAGATGGTACTTCCCAGTAAGTTAGCGCAGCAAGGTGGACAAGGTGATGGAGATGGCGAAAATTATATTAATGTTAGTGCGAAAGCAGATAGTGTGTTTGAACAAATAAGAATTATTGCTAAAAAGATTAGTCGTACATTATTTTTTCCGCATATACAAGTAATTATTTTCTCTGAAGAATTACTATCGAAACCGTATATTTTACAAAATACATTGGATGTATATATTCGCGATCATGAGATGAGAAGAAATATTCGTTTGTTTGTTTCTAAGAAAAATGCAGAAGCTATTTTAAAACAAAGTGCAAAGCCTGAAAATTTACCAGCGCAATACATTGATATGTTAGCTGAGCATCCTCCGAAAAATGCTCAAATGATCGAGGCTGCAAGAATTGGTGAGGTACAGCAAAAAATGATTGCTAACCAAAGTTTCGTATTACCTATTCTCGAACTAACAAAACAAGGGGTACAAATGAATGGGGCAGCGCTGTTTCGTGGGAAGGATAATAAGTGTGTAGGCAGTTTAAGTGGAGAACAAACATTAGGAATGAATTATATAATAGGTAAAAAAATTGGAGGTTTTTTTACTATCCGCAAAAAAGACCAGCTTATTACATATGAAATTCATAAGATGCACCGAAAGATTAAAGTATCTACGGAAAATGCTACAAAACCAAAGTTTAATATTCACTTATCTCTGGAAGGTACATTGGCTGAGTTGCACTTTAGTGATCATAAAAAGGTTTTGAATGAAAAGCGTTTAGAGAAGGATATTTCAGAGGAAATGGAGAAACGCATCCAAAAATCGATTAAGCTTGTTCAAAAAAAATATAAGGTAGATGTATTAGCATTAGGGGAAGTATATAAGCGACATAATTATAAAGAGTGGAAAAAGATAAGTAAGAATTGGGATCAAGGCGAAAATTACTTTAGTAATGCTGAAATTACTGTTCATGTTCATCCAACAATTGCACATTCAGGCTCAGCTTTACCGAAGAGAGTGAAATAAGGTGATGGAAGTTGTTTACTGGATTGGGAATTAGTTGCACTATATTAATGGCGGTTCTTCCAGGGACTATATATTTTATTCATAAAAAACTTACAACGTATGGTGCCCAGCCGTGGAAAAAGGATGCGCAAAAAAAGAAACCTGAATAAGTTTCAGGTTTCTTTTTTGCACAAAGCATATGTTGAAGGGGGATACCTTCTATGTATACTTTGCTTATACAAGCCCTAACCAATGTACCAATTGTGTAGAGAGGAGTGTAACAACAATGGCAATAACAGTAGGGATTGCAAACGATAAAAATGTCCATTTTGCACTTTTTGTTTCTTTATATATGTTAACCAGTGTTGTTCCACATGGGAAATGAAGAAGGGAGAACAACATTGTGTTTAACGCAGTTAACCAAGTCCAACCGTGTTCTAAGAATAGATTTTTAATTTGATTAAAATCATCTATTTCAGTTAAAGCACCAGTTGATAAGTAAGACATTAATAAAATTGGAATAACAATTTCATTAGCTGGTAGCCCAAGGATAAATGCCGCTAGAATAAAACCATCAAGTCCTAGTAATTTAGCGAATGGATCTAGGAAGTTTACGAAATGCATAAGTAAGCTTGTGTCACCGACGAAAATATTAGCAAGTATCCAAGTTAATACAGCGGCAGGTGCAGCTACAATTACAGCTCGCTTTAAAACATATATTGATTTATCGAGCGTTGAACGCACAATTGTATTCCAAATTTTTGGTTTACGGTATGGTGGTAACTCTAACGTATAGTGAGTTGGAACGCCTTTTAGAGCAGTTTTTGATAAAACCCAAGAAACAGTTAAAGTTACAATAACGCCAATTACAACCATTCCAACGACAACGCCGGCAGTAACAAGTGTTTGCATGCTGCCTGTATATCCAGCAGCCATAAATAATGAAGCCATTAAGATTAATGTAGGCCAGCGTCCATTACATGGGACGAAGTTGTTTGTTAAAATGGCAAGCATACGCTCACGTGGTGATTCGATAATACGTGTTGACATAATAGCGGCAGCGTTACATCCAAACCCCATTGCCATAGTTAAAGATTGTTTCCCATGCGCGCCAGAGCGTTTAAATAAACGATCCATGTTAAACGCAACGCGTGGTAGATATCCATAGTTTTCTAAGAGGGCAAACATAGGGAAGAAGATTGCCATAGGTGGTAACATAACGCTAATAACGGCTCCGGTACCACGGAATAAACCAAGTATTAAAACACCATGTAGCCATTCTGGTGCATGCATTGCTTGGAACCAAGATGTTAAATATCCTTCGACCCAGCCAAAAAATTCAGCAATCATCTCGGATGGCACGTTAGCACCGGCGATTGTAAGATAAAAAATAATAGATAAAATACCGAGCATAATTGGAAATCCCCAAATAGGAGAAGTGAAAATCTTATCTAATCTTTCTGAACGATATAATTTGTCAGTATTCGTATATTGGACAGCTTCTTTACATATACTTGCGGAGGTTCGATAAATATCTCCGACAATATCATCTCGTATGTCCTCTTTTGAAAGCGTTTGTGCATGTTGAACAATATAGTCCAGCGGAAGAGCTTTACTGGCTGAGTGAGATTCCATTTATTACGACCTCCCTTACAAGTGGTTCGTTATGATGTTTTTGAAGTGCAGTTAAGAAATTCTTATCGCCATCTAAAATACGTAACGCAATCCAACGTGCTGGATACGTATTGCCGAACACTTTATAAATTTGTGGTTCTAATTCTTGAATCATATTTTCAATTTTTTCATTATAAGTAATTTTAATTGGTGTTGGAATGAGTTTTTTAGTTGCTACTTTAGCAATGACGCTTAGTAAATGTCCGATACCAACTCGGTTTCGGGCTGAAATTTTAACTACCGGTACACCGAGTGATTTTGCTAATTTCTTTTCGTCAATAATGATTCCTTTTTTCTCCGCTTCATCAATTAAGTTAATACAAATGACCACATCGTTTGTCATTTCCATCACTTGGAGTGCTAAATTTAAATTTCTTTCCATTGCAGTTGCGTCTATAACAACTACAGTTACTTCTGGTTTTTCAAATATAATATAATCTCGTGCGACTTCTTCATCTGCCGAATTTGAATACAGTGAGTAAGTTCCAGGTAAATCTATTATTGTATATATATTTCCGCCATGCTTATATTCCCCTTCAGCCTTTAAAACAGTTTTCCCCGTCCAGTTTCCAGTATGTTGTTTTAAGCCTGTTAAAGTATTAAATAATGTACTTTTCCCGGTATTCGGGTTACCAGCTAACGCAATGCGATGGTTACTCATCTGAAATCATCTCCTATTAATACCCCGAAAATAAGGGAGCTTTCTTCACTACGCAGTGCAATAGTTGTGTTGCTTACTTGATAAGCGACTGGGTCTCCAAGTGGGCTGCGTTGTAATACTTTAATTGTCGCTCCAGGAAAAAAGCCTAAATCTAATAAACGTCGTTTCATAGTTCCTTCTAATTGTATCTTCTCAATTTGTACAAATTCCCCTGTTCTGAATTCGGAAAGGGGTTTAGTATTAGCCGATACCATAAAAGTTACCTCATCTCTATATTTTTAGTTTTAGTTTAAAAAGTTTCCTTAGGTAAACTTTTTGATACTAATATAGTAGACTACATTTAATGATGCTGTCAATTAGTACTTTAAAAATATTCAAATATTTTTAGAATTGTTCCAATTTATTGAGTTGTACCGAAAAATATTACTGAAATTCTTCTTAATGTAAATAAAGTAAGAGTGTAAACTTTTAAAAATATAGTGGATTTGTAAATATAGTTTTAACTTAAAGGGCAAAATAAAGAAAAATATTTACATTGGATTTACATTGTTAAGAATAAATTTACAATACTGCGTGTTTAGTGTGGGTTTTGTTGGCTTTTTTAACTGTAAATGTTGGAATGCCTAGCTTTTATGGGATGTTATCTCTATTTACTTAAACTTAAAAATTGCTTAACACTCACATAATATTGTTGTCCTACAATGAATTTGTGTTCGAAAGAAGATGAATTCGAAAAGTGATAATCCAAATGGGGGTACAAGACATGATTATGAAAAAGGGTATTAAATTTTCTTTAGCGGCTTTAGTTGTTGCAGGTGCATTAGTTGGATGTGGAAAAGCAGAAAGTACGGATAATAAGGAAGCTGCTAAAGGTAGCGATGCAAAACAAGAATTATCAGGTACGATTGCAGCGGCTGGCTCTACAGCTCTTCAACCTCTTGCGGAGGAAGCTGGAAAGAAATTCATGGAGAAAAATTCAAAAGTTTCTATTCAAGTTCAAGGTGGCGGTAGTGGAACTGGGATTAACCAAGTAGCATCTGGTGCAGTACAAATTGGTAATTCGGATGTTCCGGCTTCAGATAAAATAAAAGATGCTGAAAAAGCGAAAGAATTAGTAGATAACAAGGTAGCGGGTATCGCATTCGCGCTTGTCGTAAATAAAGATGTAAAAGTTGATAACTTAACAGCAAAACAAGTACAAGATATCTTCACTGGAAAAGTGACGAACTGGAAAGAGTTAGGCGGAAAAGATGAGAAAATCAATGTAATTAATCGTCCAGCTTCATCTGGTACACGTGCTACATTTGAAAAAACAGTTATGAAAGAAGCTAAAATTAATGATGGAACTGGTACAACACAAGATTCTAACGGTGCAGTAGAGCAAGCAATTAACTCTACTCCAGGTTCAATCAGCTATTTAGCAATGTCTTACATGGTTGGCGATAAAAAAGGTGCATTGCAAACTGTGAAAATTGATGGTGCTGAACCGAAAGTTGAAAACATTTCTGCTGGTAAATATCCATTCTGGTCTTACGAGTACATGGTAACTAAAGGTGAGGCAAAAGAAGCGACAAAAGCTTACATTGACTATGTAAAAGGTAAAGATTTCGAAAAACAAGTAGAAGATATGGGTTACATCCCAATGTCTAAATTAAATAAGTAATAAAATTTTATGGGGCTGGCTGCAAGGCCAGTCCTGTTCATTTCAATCTATGAAGTGGGGTCTGTCCTGTGATGAAGGGGAAAAAACAAATTAATTACGTAAAGAGTGAATATATAGGTAGATCACTTGTTACGTTTTGCGGTATCTTTATTGTTTTTATTACATTAGCTATTATTGCGTTTATTTGCGGCAAAGGAATTCAATCTTTCACGCAAAGTGGGATCTCATTTTCTGAGGTGTTAACTTCGACAAAATGGAATCCAAATGCTGATCAAGGTACGTATGGTGCTGTAATCTTTATTGTCGGTTCGACGCTTGTGTCGCTAGGTGCTGTTGTCATTAGTGCACCAATTGCTATAGCTCTTGCTATATTCATGAATTTAATTTCGCCGAAGTTTGGGAATAAAGTATTAAAGCCTGTTTTAGAATTATTAGTTGGTATTCCATCAGTTGTATACGGATTATTAGGGGTTACGATCTTGGTTCCTCTATTACGTGATTCGTTTGGTGGAGTGGGCTTTAGTTTAATTGCGGGTATTATTGTCCTAAGTATTATGATTTTACCTACTATTGCTAGTATTGCCTCTGATGCAATACGCTCTGTTCCGTTTGATTACTTGGAAGCTTCTTACGGTCTAGGATCGACGAAATGGCAAGCGATTAGCCGAGTTATTGTTCCTGCTGCAAAACAAGGGATTTTAACAGGTATAGTTTTAGGGTTAGCGCGTGCTTTTGGTGAAGCGTTAGCGGTTCAAATGGTAATCGGGAACACGATTAAATTACCGGAAGGAATATATAGTCCAACAGCAACGTTAACTGGTATTCTGACAATGGATATGACGAATACATTGAACGGAACAGCTTGGAACAATGCGCTATGGACGTTAGCAATGATTTTACTTGTTATTTCATTCCTGTTTATTTTAGTAATTCGAGCGATTGGTCAAAGAGGTGAGCGATAATAATGAATGCAAGAACGGTAAATAAAGTTTGGACAGGTATCTTTTATGCGGTTGCAGCTTTAGTTGTAGCTTTGCTGGCTTTTTTAATGTACGAAATTCTGCAAAAGGGATGGGGATTTTGGGATCCTAGTTTCTTATTCGGAGAACCAAGCAATACAAGAGCTGGTGGGGGAATTGGTCCACAGTTATTCAATTCTTTCTACATGCTTGTTATAACACTTATTATATCTATTCCTCTTGGATTAGGGGCTGGAATATATTTAGCGGAGTATGCAAAACAAGGTCGTTTTTTAAGTTTTGTTCGTTTATGTATTGAAACAATGGCGTCTTTACCTTCTATTGTTGTTGGACTATTTGGCTTATTAGTATTTGTTACAATGACAGGCTGGGGATATACAGTAATGGGTGGAGCTCTTGCTTTAACTATTTTGAATTTACCTGGTTTAACACGTGTTTGTGAAAATGCGATTTCTGAAGTTCCTCATAATGTAAAAGAGGCGAGTCTTGGACTAGGTGCAACGAAATGGCAAACAATTGCCCGTATCATTATTCCGTCGTCGTTACCACAAATCATTACAGGTATTATTTTAGCGGCAGGCCGTATATTCGGTGAAGCTGCGGCGTTAATTTATACAGCGGGTTTAACATCACCTATTTTAAATTCAGCAGCGGACTTCTCGAGCCCCTCGCATCCTTTAAATCCATTTAGACCAGCTGAAACGTTAGCTGTTCACATTTGGAAATTAAACTCTGAAGGGATTATCCCAGATGCGAAGTTAATTGCAACAAAATCTGCAGCTGTATTAATTATTATGGTATTACTCTTTAATATCATTTCTCGTTTCGTAGCATCTGTATTACACAAGCGTTTTACAGGAACGAAAAGAAAAAGTAAAAGTAAAACGACAAAGAAGGTAAAAGCGGCATAAATTGAAGGTAAGAACTCTCTGTTTATAAACAGGGAGTTTTTTTACGGCCATTTTGATGTTAGCAGGAAAAGAAGGAGAGTTGGTGAATAGGCAACTTGATATACGGATGTTGGGATGAAAGTGTTCTTTCTGCAAATGTCGGGATTTTCTGGATCAGGTAAATCGACACTTTCTAAGTATAGCGCTAAGTTAACAGGTGCAGTTATTGTAGGTCATGATCTCGTGAAATCAGCATTATTAAAATCATTAACGGCAAAAGGAAGTGAATCAACAGTTGTTGTGGGGAGTCTCCTATTATATTGAGTGGGAACTGATAGGTTTTTTGTTAGAACAAGAACATAGTGTTATATTAGATAGTCCATGTCTCTATGATGGGATGGTTGAAAAGGGAATAGGTTTATATCGGAAGTATGGTGCTACATATAAATATATTGAATGTTATCTTAATAATATAGAAGAAATTAATCGTAGGTTACAAACACGTGAATATAAGATAAGTCAGTAGAATCAGAAGTAGCGTTTGAAAAAAGTGGCTAGATGGCAGTAAGAGACCCTCGAATGATGAATATCTTCTTGTAGATTCTGGTAAGCTACTAGAGCAATATGCCCCGAAAATAATGAGTTATATCGGTAGATAAATAAAAAGGCGTTATCTTCATTCGAGAAGATAACGCCTTTTAGTTTAAATATCAGGTGTTTCTGTAGAAGTACTTATTTTTCTGCGGGAGCGTCTTTTTCGCCCGATTTTATCTAATAGTTCATACATAACGGGAACGACTACTAATGTAAGAACGGTTGAGACTGCCAAACCACCGATTACAACGACGGCCAGACTTTTGGATACCATACTTCCTGCTTGAGATTGACCGAATAGGAGTGGTAGCATAGCGACGATTGTTGTTATAGCTGTCATAATAATTGGGCGTAATCTAGTAGATCCTGCTTCTAGTAAGGCTTCTCTTGTTTCCATACCGTTTTCCCGATTTTGTTGTACTCTTTCTATTAATACAATAGCATTTGTAACGACAATCCCGATTAACATTAATGCGCCGATTAATGAATTTACGTCAACAGGTGTTCTTGAAATGATTAATCCTAAAATACCGCCGACAGCAGCTAATGGTAAAGAGAATAAAATCGCGAAAGGAGCACGTGCTTGCCCGAAGGTGATAACCATAATTAAATATACAATCCCAATTGCAATCCCCATAATTTTGAATAAATCTGTGAAGTTCTCTTGCATAGACTCGGTAGCGCCTGCGATATTTACTTTTGCTCCGTTAGGTAAATCTAAGTCGGTTATAGCCTTATTTACTTCTGCGCTTACTTTACTTAAATCTTCACTTGAAGCTTCTGCAGTAATTTGTATCGTTTCTTTCCCATCTTTATGAAAGATTTCTGTTTGAAGTTGCTTTTCTGAAATAGTTGCAATGTCTTTTAAAGGAATAGGTCCGTTAATAGGTGAGAGTATATTTGTGTTTAAAATATCTTCTTGTTTGTTAATGGATGCCTTTTTATGTTCTATCATAATAGTTATTTTTTCATTATTGATTGAAATTTCCCCAATAGGAGATTTCTTCATAAGGAATGATACTTGTTGTGCTACTAATTCTGGTGTTAAACCGAGTTGTTCCGCCTTTGTTTGATCGATATGAATTTGCCATTCTTTTTTAGAGTCTTCTATATTTGTTTTTACTTTAGAGAGAGCGTCCATACTTTTTAGTTTTGTTTCGACGATGTTAGCGGCCTTTTTTAAATTTGTCTCGTTAGTAGCGGTTACGTTAAATTGTAAGTTGTTTCCGCCTCCGGAGTCAGAGTAACTAGTTTTTATATAATCAAGTTCAGCTGGTTCAAAAGCATTATGCTCTTTTTTTAATTCTTTAATATATTGGTCGATATCAGATCCCTTTTTAAAGACTACAAATATAGTTGCAAGATTGTTTTTAGTTGTCTGTCCCCATTGTGCATCTTCTGCGCTAGATCCCATTCGCAAAATAACATCTGTTACATCAGAATTAGAGAGTAGTTTCTTTTCGAAATCAAAGGCTTTTTGTTTTTTAGCTTCAGAATCATAATCGGTTGGAAATGTCATGTTAACGGATAGCATTGTATCGTCCTCAGACTTTATGTTCGCTTTCGGTAGTAATATGTAGGCTGCAATGGATCCTGCAAACAATAAAAAAGAAGTGAGTAGAATGATAAACTTATGAGAAAGAGCCCACTTTAATGTAGCGACATATCGCGGTGAAGAATGAGAATTGCGACGTTTTGTTTTTTTGAGTAGTAAAAAAGCCATAAGTGGAACAACTGTTAACGCAACGATTAAAGAAGAAAGGATAGAATATACAACTGCTAATACCATAGGTAACATTAGTTTTCCAATTACTCCCGATACGAGACCGATAGGTAAAAAAACGGCGACTGTTGTTAAAGTAGAAGAGGTAATTGCGACTGCGACCTCTTTCGTTGCTTCAAGAATAATATTTTTAGAGAAGGTTTCTTTTTGTAAACGCCGGAAAATGTTCTCGATGACAACGATACTATCATCGACGAGACGTCCCACAGCAACGGCTAAGCCACCAAGAGTTAGAATGTTAAGTGTGATGTTGGATTGATGGAGTAAAAATAGTGTTAATAAAATAGATAGCGGAATACTAACGACAGCGATGAGTGTTGTTCGGAAGCTGCGTAAAAAGATTAAGATAATGAGAGTTGCAGCAATTGCCCCAAGGATTACTTCTTTTCCCATACTAGTAACAGCATTTTCAACTTGTTCATGAGTTGAAGCTAGAAGTTTAATAGAAAACTGATCTTTATATTGCTTGCTTATATCTTTAATCTTTTTATCAATCTCTTTTCCAATTGCAACCGCGTTTTTACTCGGCTCTTTCATGATGACTAATCCTGTTCCTTCTTCTCCGTTTATGTGCGAGATTGTATCATGATGTTGTTTTAGTTCAATTTGAGCGACATCTTGTAACTTTACTTGAGGTGTAACGGTAATATTTTTAATGTCATTTACATTTTTTATATCTCCGATGACCCGAAGGTTGTATTCTTCCTTATTAACGGTAATTGCTCCGGCCGGAGTGGAAGTTTCTTTTCCTTGTAAAACTTTTAATACTTGCTCTGATGTTACGTTTTTATCTTTTAGTTGGTTAGGGTCAAGTACGATGGATAATTCGGAAGTTGATTTTCCGAAAAACATAACATTGGCAACACCATCAATGCTTTCGAGTTGTGGTACGATTTCTTTCTCGATTTGTTTTTCGTCAGCTTTTGAAAATCCGTTCTGTTTTTGGATGGTAATTTGAGCGAGTGGAATCATAGAAGTATTTAATTGGCTAACTACAGGCTTAGTTACATCTTTAGGTAATTTAATTGTATTAATTGTTTTTTCGACTTCGCGTGCCGCGTCTTTCATATTTGCCTTTGATGTATATGCAATGTCGATGCGTGATAATCCCTCGTTTGTGGAAGAAGTGATGCCATCGATATGTTCTAAACTACGAAATTGTTTTTCAAGGGGATCAGTTACGTCCTTGGTCATCGTTTCAGCATCGAGCCCTTGAGATAATGTCGTGACAGTTATTGCGGGGTTATCGATGCTTGGTAAAAATTCCATAGGTAATTTAGAGCCGGAATAAACGCCAAGTATGGAAATGAGAAAAACCATGATAATAATAGCGGCTCGGTTTTTTAATGAAAATTTTGTTAACCTATCCATAAGATAATTCCTCCATTAGTTTATTTATAGTTTTGTGGGCACTTTCTTACTATATAACAAAAATTGGATATCTTTCATTAATTAAATGTAAAAAAATTCTAACAATAATCTTAAGTTAATATTTCGAGGGGAAGTTCGTTTTTTGTTACTCTACATTTAAATGGTTATTTGTCCTTCTTAAGTAGAACTGTGGTAATTGTAAAATTTAAAAATGAGAGGACTAAAGGTTAGGAACTTATTGTGAAATACCGCCTGGTTGATGATAGTGTATAGTAACTTGTATACAATCAAAATGAATGTTTTCAGTAGAAAGGATAATGGTTCTTTCTATAGAAGAAAGTAGGATAGATAACTTTTTGTATTTTTTTATAAAAAATACTTGTTATTTAAAAACCATGATGGTATATTAATAAACGTCGCTGATGCGGAAACGCAGAAAACGACAAAAAAGAAATTAAAAAACATAGTTGACATCGAAAAATGAAGATGTTAATATGATGAAGTCGCTTCTGAAGCGGCGGACA
>NZ_JAFEMR010000080.1:0-365 GCF_016892495.1 Bacillus sp. RIT 809
CAGCAGCTACTTCTTGACCTGGCACTTCATTATGAATCGGTGCAGCTGGTGTTACTGGCGTTGTCGTTGGCCCAGCGACTACTTCTTGACCTGTTACTTCATTATGAATCGGTGCAGCTGGTGTTACTGGCGTTGTCGTTGGCCCAGCGACTACTTCTTGACCTGGCACTTCATTATGAATCGGTGCAGCTGGTGTTACCGGTGTTGACATTGGCCCAGCGGCCACTTCTGCATTTGGCACTTCATTTTCAATTGGTGCAACCGGTGTTACTGGTGTTGACATTGGCCCAGCGGCCACTTCTGCATTTGGTACTTCATTTTCAATCGGTGCAGCTGGTGTTACTGGCGTTGTTGATCCAGCAGCT
>NZ_JAFEMR010000081.1:0-347 GCF_016892495.1 Bacillus sp. RIT 809
AAAATAAAAACTTTTCCCAAGCTTCCAACCGGGCTTGAACCGGTGACCTCTTCCTTACCATGGAAGTACTCTACCAGCTGAGCTATGGAAGCATAATGGCTCCGCAGGTAGGAATCGAACCTACGACCGATCGGTTAACAGCCGATAGCTCTACCGCTGAGCTACTGCGGAATAATATAAGCCTGGCAACGTCCTACTCTCACAGGGACAAGGTCCCAACTACCATCGGCGCTAGAGAGCTTAACTTCCGTGTTCGGTATGGGAACGGGTGTGACCTCTCTGCCATCATTACCAGACTTTTATCATTATACACATTCTTTTCAGAATGTCCAAAGGAATTTTAAATA
>NZ_JAFEMR010000082.1:0-327 GCF_016892495.1 Bacillus sp. RIT 809
ATCTTCCCAAACTTTTTTACCACTAAGTTCTGTTGTTTCTGTATTTTTGTAAGTGTTCGTAATCGTTGTTCCTTCTACTTTTGTTTCATAGTCTTTCACTTTTACTTCACTTACTGTGTACACGAACTCATTTCCTTGTCCATCGTACTTTGGTAGATCTGGGAAACTGAAAGTCCAGTTACCTTTTTCATCAGCTTTCACTTCTTTTGTTTGGAACTCTGTTCCATTTTGAAGCAATTGAACCGTAATACTTTCTGGGCGTTTACCAAACTTGTTGTTGTAGTCTTCCCAGACTTTCTTACCACTTAGTTCTGTTTTATCCGTATT
>NZ_JAFEMR010000083.1:0-323 GCF_016892495.1 Bacillus sp. RIT 809
TAATATTTACTAGTATGGTTATCTTTTCAAAAAAATAAACCCTTTCAGGTTATTTTAAAGAAAATGGTGGAGGGGGGCAGATTCGAACTGCCGAACCCGAAGGAGCGGATTTACAGTCCGCCGCGTTTAGCCACTTCGCTACCCCTCCGACATTTAAAAATATATGGTGGAGGATGACGGGATCGAACCGCCGACCCCCTGCTTGTAAGGCAGGTGCTCTCCCAGCTGAGCTAATCCTCCAAAAGTGGTGACCCGTACGGGATTCGAACCCGTGTTACCGCCGTGAAAGGGCGGTGTCTTAACCACTTGACCAACGGGCCAAA
>NZ_JAFEMR010000084.1:0-299 GCF_016892495.1 Bacillus sp. RIT 809
ACTGTTCATCAATATAAGTTTCCGTGTTTCGTTTTCGTTTAGTTTTGAGAGTTCAATATAAGTATTGACTCTTAAATAGGAATATGATATAAATAAATTCCGCAATTTGTATGGGCCTATAGCTCAGCTGGTTAGAGCGCACGCCTGATAAGCGTGAGGTCGATGGTTCGAGTCCATTTAGGCCCACCATACATTTTACGGGGCCTTAGCTCAGCTGGGAGAGCGCCTGCCTTGCACGCAGGAGGTCAGCGGTTCGATCCCGCTAGGCTCCACCAAAAAGCTATTTTATATAGCAAATG
>NZ_JAFEMR010000085.1:0-294 GCF_016892495.1 Bacillus sp. RIT 809
CGTGGCTAGAAATAGCGAGCGTGAATGTCGCGAAAGCAGAAAAAATCAATCAGATCGTGCAAGGTTAAATCCTAAACACTAGAACAATGGGTCTTCCGCCTCGAATCATCTAAGTCAAAATTGATAAGATGAACGTTCAACGACTATCTCGTATAACTGACGAGAGTACATCACAAGCCTATGGTGATGGAAAAATCCTCTATCTCTAAAGAGATAAACATATAGTCTGCGCTCATGTGAAAACATGAGAAGTTCATAAGAGAACTGGCTAAGGAATTGCGCCCTTAGTTGAAC
>NZ_JAFEMR010000086.1:0-286 GCF_016892495.1 Bacillus sp. RIT 809
AAAGAAATAGAAGAGCCAGTAAAACCGGAAACACCAAAGGTGACAGAAGAGCCGAATGTGCTAGAGAAACCAGAGGTAACAGAAAAACCGGAAATCTTAGTAACACCAGAACAAGAAGAAAATAAAGAAGAAACAACAGAAGAAATAGAAGAGTCATTAAAACCGGAAACACCAAAGGTGACAGAAGAGCCGAATGTGCTAGAGAAACCAGAGGTAAAAGACAAACCGGAGATCTTAGTAACACCAGAGGAAGAGCAAAATAAAGAAGAAACAACAGAAGAAATAG
>NZ_JAFEMR010000087.1:0-276 GCF_016892495.1 Bacillus sp. RIT 809
TGTTGTTTCTTCTTTATTTTCTTCTTGTTCTGGTGTTACCAAGATCTCCGGTTTTTCTGTTACCTCTGGTTTTTCTAACACATTCGGTTCTTCTGTCACCTTTGGCTCTTCCGGTTTTAATGATTCTTCGATTTCGTTTGTTGTTTCTTCTTTATTTTCTTCTTCGATCGGTGTTACCAAAATCTCCGGTTTGTCTTTTACCTCTGGCTTCTCTAACACATTCGGCTCTTCTGTCACCTTTGGCTCTTCCGGTTTTAATGATTCTTCGATTTCGTT
>NZ_JAFEMR010000088.1:0-238 GCF_016892495.1 Bacillus sp. RIT 809
AAGGTGCTCAGTTTTAGCTTTTTCATATCCGGCAGATTGAATTTTTACACCTTTTTTAAATCTCCTAGACATATCTCTTTGCGCTGACTTTTTCCTTTTCAAAAGTTTTTTAACCTTGGCATCTTTGTTTATATTTCGTTCTTTCGTACCATTAGAAGCCACAAACAGCTCTTTTAAACCAACATCCACACCAATCGACTCATCGGTTAATTCTTGTGCTTCAAAGGATTCTTCGAAC
>NZ_JAFEMR010000089.1:0-229 GCF_016892495.1 Bacillus sp. RIT 809
GAGATAAATTTAATTAAATCTATCAAGTCTCATTGAATCTACCGAATCTATGCATTCTGTTAAATTCAATGAGGTGAGAATAAAAATGAAGTTTTTACGAGTTAGTCAAGTATCGGAATTAACAGGTTTGTACCCTAGTAGTCTTAGGAGAATGCTGGTGGAACACGCTACTATTCAGAAGAACAAATCTTTCATTATCTGAAAGGTGAGTGCCCGAATAATCGCACAG
>NZ_JAFEMR010000009.1:0-191512 GCF_016892495.1 Bacillus sp. RIT 809
TTTTACATAAAGGCTCGGTAGCTCAGTCGGTAGAGCAGAGGACTGAAAATCCTCGTGTCGGCGGTTCGATTCCGTCCCGAGCCACCATTTTGAAATCGCAAGCCGGCTTAGCTCAATTGGTAGAGCAACTGACTTGTAATCAGTAGGTTGGGGGTTCAAGTCCTCTAGCCGGCACCACTTTCAAAATGAGCCATTAGCTCAGTTGGTAGAGCATCTGACTTTTAATCAGAGGGTCGAAGGTTCGAATCCTTCATGGCTCACCATTTTTAATTTAATGCGGGTGTAGTTTAGTGGTAAAACAAGAGCCTTCCAAGCTCTGGTCGAGAGTTCGATTCTCTTCACCCGCTTTTTATGGGCCTATAGCTCAGCTGGTTAGAGCGCACGCCTGATAAGCGTGAGGTCGATGGTTCGAGTCCATTTAGGCCCACCATAATTATTCCGCAGTAGCTCAGTGGTAGAGCTATCGGCTGTTAACCGATCGGTCGTAGGTTCGAGTCCTACCTGCGGAGCCATACTATAGAGAAGTACCCAAGTGGCTCAAGGGGCTCCCCTGCTAAGGGAGTAGATCGCGAACGCGGTGCGAGGGTTCGAATCCCTTCTTCTCTGCCATATTTTGGCCCGTTGGTCAAGTGGTTAAGACACCGCCCTTTCACGGCGGTAACACGGGTTCGAATCCCGTACGGGTCATACTAAAAGAGATAGCATAATCTGCTATCTCTTTTTTGTTGTATATGTTTTATTTAAAGCGGACTATTAGTAGTCTGCTTTTTTTATCCCGCTATTTGTGGGCAGTAAAAGACCCTCACCTCAAATTTTGGCATGAGCAAAGAAGTTAGGTGGGAGATCAACTGCTCGTAAAAGCCCGATTGGTGTGGGCTAATAATCAGTGGGGGGGAACAACCGCCCCACTGATTAAAAAATGTTGTATACTTTTTTCTATTTGAATCGTCTAATTAATAGAAAAGAGAGAGCTTCTTTATGGTGCTATCCTTGTCGGGTTTTGTCGGTAAGTCGATATATTGCAAAAATCGCTGATATATTCAGAAAATCGCCGGTATAATTTCACTTACCGATAAAAACCAAAATCCACCCCTTTCACAATCTAACTAAAACGCATAAATTGGTATTGATTCCACACTTGCTACGATAACTTTACACTCTATGTGAAAAAGTTCACAAATAGGTCATAATTTGTGAAGTAATTCACAATAATCCGTGCTACAATATGTATGTAAAGAAGTTAAACAACATTAAATTAGTATTTTAATTAATTACTTAAACAATAATAAAAAATAGATGTAAACAATTGAAAGGGGAAATTAACATGAAAAAAGGTATCAATCGCGTAGTATTAGTAGGAACAGGAGCTGTAGGTTGTAGTTATGCTTACTCAATGATCAACCAAGGTGTAGCTGAAGAATTCGTACTAGTAGATGTTAATGAAGCAAAAGCAGAAGGGGAAGCAATGGACTTAAGCCATGCGGTACCATTCTCTCCAGCACCAACAAAAGTTTGGAGCGGTAGCTATGCAGATTGTAAAGATGCAGATTTAGTTGTTATCACTGCTGGATTACCACAAAAGCCAGGCGAAACTCGTTTAGACTTAGTTGAGAAAAATACAAAGATCTTTAAACAAATCGTTCGCGGTATTATGGATAGCGGATTCGATGGAATCTTCTTAATCGCAACAAACCCAGTTGATATTTTAACTTACGTAACTTGGAAAGAATCTGGTCTTCCAAAAGAGCGCGTAATTGGTTCTGGTACAACTTTAGACTCTGCTCGTTTCCGTTACATGTTAGGTGACTACTTAGATGTAGATCCACGTAACGTTCATGCTTACATCGTTGGTGAGCACGGTGACACTGAACTTCCAGTATGGAGCCACGCTACTGTAGGTGTACAAAAACTAGAAACAATCTTAGCGAACAACGAACAGTATAACCAAGAAGATTTAGATAAAATCTTTGAAAATGTACGCGATGCAGCTTACCACATTATCGAGCGTAAAGGCGCAACTTACTACGGAATCGGTATGTCACTACTTCGTGTAACTAAAGCGATCTTAAGCAACGAGAACAGTGTATTAACTGTATCTGCATACCTTGAAGGTCAATATGGTGAGAAAGATGCTTACGTAGGTGTTCCAGCTGTTATTAACCGCGAAGGTGTACGTGAAATCGTAGAACTTGAATTAAACGAAGAAGAAAAAGCGAAATTCGCTCATTCTGTAAAAGTATTAAAAGAAACAATGGCACCAGTACTATAATAATTGCTAAATAATTCAGAGGCGGGAAACTGCTTCCTACCTCTGAATTAATATAAATTAATATAAATTCCTTTTCCGGTTTCCCTTGTATATCCCCAATATACCCCTTTTGCTGGATAAGGGTCGTTTATAGAAAAAGCACTCTATTTTTGAATAGAGTGCTTTTGTGCGTTATCCCACTATTTGCGAGCAGAATTTCACTTTATTCTTTAGGAGTTAACCTTGTGGCAATTTTTCCTAAACGCCATTCATCTCCCGCATACTCATTAAACCATGTCCTACCTATTCCTTGAGGTGGGAGTTTTCCGTCGGGAAATGATAAATTTTGTGACAAAAAATGTTGAGAAACATTTTTAAACAATAGATTATTTTGCTTGTATTTTACGTGAGAAATAGCGTGAAAAATGGAGAGAAACCAATAAAATAAATATTGAGCAATAATGAAAGGGGAAAATAGTAAGGAGAAATGAAGCGTTTGCAATGAATATTCGTCAAAATTCGATATTTTACACGATAAATATAAAAATTTTAAGTGAAATTTAAGAAAAAAACGAATATTTTTAAAAAACAACAAGGATATTTCAGTTTTTTGCAGAAATGATAAAGAGTAAAAAATTTCTGTCATCTTAGTGAGGTGAACATATTGGATGTAATAAATTGTGAAGAAGTGAAACGAGATGAGTTTCATACAGAAAAGTACTATGACAGTTATAACATCTTTGGGGCACATATTGTGACGGAAGATGGGATGCGAGGTGTACGATTCACAGTATGGGCTCCTCATGCGAAAGCAATGAGTGTTGTTGGGGATTTTAATGAATGGGATTATAAGCAACATAAGATGCTACAAGTGACAGAAGAGGGGATTTGGTCCTTGTTTGCACCGCATATTGAAGAGAATGAGATATATAAGTATGCGATTGAAACGATGGACGGTGACGTTATTTTAAAAGCAGATCCTTACGCAGTATATGCAGAAGTAAGACCAAATACGGCATCTGTAGTTTTTGATATAGAGGGATATGAATGGAATGATAAAAACTGGATTCGTAAAAGAAAGAAAAAATCGATTTATAAAGAAGCGATGACAGTTTATGAATTACATTTCGGTTCTTGGAAAAAGAAAGAAGATGGTGCTCTGTATTCTTACAGAGAAATGGCCGAGGCGCTCATTCCGTATGTGGTGGAACATCAATTTACACATATTGAAATTATGCCGCTTGTTGAGCATCCATATGATCGTTCTTGGGGATATCAAGGAACGGGATATTATGCAGCGACAAGTAGATTCGGTACGCCACATGATTTGATGTATTTTGTCGATGAATGTCATAAATATGGAATCGGTGTCATTTTAGATTGGGTGCCGGGGCATTTTTGTAAAGATGCTCACGGTTTATATTTGTTTGATGGGGCACCGACTTATGAATATAAAGATATAGATGTACAAGAAAACCTGGTATGGGGAACTGTTAATTTTGATTTAGGGAAGAGAGAAGTACGTAATTTCTTAATTTCAAATGCGTTATTTTGGATGAGATATTTCCATATTGATGGTTTCAGAGTAGATGCAGTTGCGAATATGCTGTACTGGAATAAAGAAGGAAAAGAGCAAAGCAATGAACACGCTGTTTCTTTCTTACGGGAGTTAAATGAAGCTGTGTTTGCAGAAGATGAAGAGTTTCTTATGACAGCAGAAGATTCAACAGCTTGGCCACTTGTAACAGCTCCAACATACGAGGGTGGACTTGGATTTAATTATAAATGGAATATGGGTTGGATGAATGACGTGCTGAAATATATGGAATGTGCACCAGAGTACCGGAAATACATTCATGAGAAAATGACATTCTCTTTACTATATGCTCACTCTGAAAACTTCATATTGCCGCTTTCTCATGATGAAGTCGTTCATGGGAAAAAGTCGTTATTAAATAAAATGCCGGGAGATTACTGGGATAAGTTCGCCCAACTTCGTTTATTATATGGATATTTCTTTACTCATCCAGGTAAGAAATTACTCTTTATGGGTGGAGAATTCGGGCAATTTGATGAGTGGAAAGATCTTGAAGATTTAGATTGGAATTTACATGATTTTGAAATGCATCGTTACATGCATGATTACTTTAAAGAGCTCATAGCATTGTATAAGCGCTCAAAACCACTTTGGCAGTTAGATCACTCGTCTGAAGGATTTCAGTGGATTGATGCTAATAATAATGAGCAAAGTATTTTCTCGTTTATCCGCCAAGGGGATAATCAGGAAGATGCGTTAGTTGTCGTATGTAATTTTACGAAAGCTACATATGAAAACTATAAAGTAGGTGTACCAGATTTCGAGTATTATAACGAAATTTTAAACAGTGACGCGGTGCAATATGGCGGGTCGGGGCAAGTTAATAAGAAACGTCTCAAGACGATTCTAGAGCCATATCATAATCAAGCGGCACATGTAGAAATTACAATTCCACCATTTGGCGTATCCATATTACGACCAGTAAAGACGAGAAAGGGGAGCAAAAAACAAGATGGCTCAAAAACAAAAGTGCGTAGCAATGTTACTAGCAGGGGGAAAAGGTAGTCGTTTAAGTGCATTAACAAAAAATTTAGCCAAGCCAGCTGTTCCATTTGGTGGTAAATATCGCATTATTGATTTTACGTTAAGTAACTGTGCAAACTCCGGTATTGAAACGGTGGGGATTTTAACACAATATCAACCGTTAGAACTTCATAATTATATTGGAATCGGAAACGCTTGGGATCTTGATCGTGTAAATGGTGGAGTCACTGTGTTACCTCCTTATGCGGAGTCTTCAGGTGTGAAGTGGTATACAGGTACGGCAAGTGCTATTTATCAAAACCTAAACTATTTAAGTCAGTACGAACCAGAATATGTCCTTATTTTATCAGGCGATCATATTTATAAAATGGATTACAGTAAAATGCTAGATTACCATATTGAGAAAGAAGCAGATGTTTCAATTTCTGTTATTGAAGTGCCGTGGGATGAAGCAAGTCGCTTTGGCATCATGAATACGAATGAAGAGATGGAAGTTGTTGAATTTGAGGAGAAACCGCAATTTCCAAGAAGTAATCTTGCATCAATGGGAATTTATATTTTTAACTGGGCTATTTTAAAAGAATATTTAGAGATGGATGCAAGAAATCCTGAATCTAGTAATGACTTCGGAAAAGACGTACTTCCGCTTTTATTAGATGAAGGGAAGAAGTTGATGGCGTATCCGTTTGAAGGATATTGGAAAGATGTTGGAACGGTGAAAAGCTTATGGGAAGCAAATATGGATTTACTTCGCGATGAAACATCGTTGAACTTGAACGATCGTAATTGGCGCATTTATTCTGTAAATCCAAACGAGCCGCCTCAATATATTGCAGAACAGGCAAAAGTAGAAGAGTCACTTATTAATGAAGGGTGCGTCATTGAAGGGGACGTGAAGCATTCTGTTTTATTCCAAGGAGTGACGGTGGAAGAAGGTAGTATGGTAATCGATTCTGTCGTTATGCCGGGGGCAAAGATTGGTAAAAACGTTGTGATTGAAAGAGCGATCGTTGGATCGGAAATGGTTATTGAAGATGGGACAATAATTCGCCCAGAAAAAAATGTTGATGATGTAGTACTAATTGCTGAAGGGAAATAGAAAAGGGGGATGAAATGAATGGGAGAAAAAATGTTAGGAATTATTAATGCAACGGGAAGTTTTCCTTCCTTAAAGAAAGTAACAGGGCATCGTTCATTAGCGGCGTTACCGTTTGGAGGCCGTTACCGCCTCATTGATTTCATGCTTTCAAATATGGTGAATTCTAATATTCATAGCGTGGCGGTTTTTACAAGTCATAAAAATCGTTCTTTAATGGATCATGTCGGTTCAGGAAAACAGTGGGATTTAGATAGAAAGCGTGATGGACTGTTTTTATTCCCACCGAACTGCCAATGTGATCATGACGAATTTGGATCTTTTGCACATTTTAGAAGACATATTGATTATTTTCTAAGAAGCAGAGAAGAATATGTTGTTATTACGAATAGCCATCTTGTAACAGCGTTAAACTTTCAAGCGGTGTTAGAGCGACATATACATACGTCTGCAGATATTACTGAAGTTTGTCATGAAGGAGTTTCGCTTCAAACATATGTGTTAAAGAAACAATTATTGCTAGACTTATTTGAGACATATAAAGATGTGGAGCAATACAGTTTATTTGATGTAGTGAGAGAAAAGAGCGGGAAATCACTGCATATTGCTACGTATGAGCATACAGGATATGTAGCTATCATTGATTCGATTGAAAGTTACTATAAGCATAGTCTAGAAATTTTGCAGCCTGCTATTTGGAAGCAATTATTTAAGAAAGAAGCACCAATCTTTACGAAAGTAAAAGATGAGCCGCCAACTCGTTATATGAAGGGTGCAGTAGTGAAAAATACGATGATTGCAAACGGTAGTATTATTGAAGGTGAAGTGGAAAATAGTGTTATCTCCCGTTCTGTTAAAATTGGAAAAGGTTCAATTGTTCGTAATAGTATTATTATGCAAAAGAGCAAAATTGGAGATAATTGCATAATAGACGGTGTTATTATTGATAAAGATGTGAAACTTGGCGACGGCGTAGTGTTAAAAGGAAGTGCTGATGAGCCATATGTTGTAGAAAAAGGTAGTGTACAAAATAGTACAATCAACAGTTATTCGTAAATAGCAGGTGCATAATTAGTGGGGGATTTAGAAAACCCCCACTAATTAAGGTTTTACTCTATATGAAAACTTGAAGGGAGGAAGCTGTAAGAAGAGCGATTTATGATGTATACGCTTTTCGTGCAGTGGAACAACAGGTGAATATTTTATTTGCAGTATCAGAATGTGTACCGTTTATTAAATCCGGAGGTCTAGCTGATGTAGCAGGAGCGCTTCCAAAAGAATTAAAAAAATTAGGAGTGAATGTTCGCATTATACTTCCAAACTACAGTCTTATCCCGAAAGAGTTAAGAGAAGGATGTACGCTTCATAAAGTAATTAACATTCCTCTTGGATGGAGAAACCAATATTGCGGGATTTTAAAAGGTGAGCAGGATGGGATTACGTATTACTTAATAGATAATGAATATTATTTTAAGAGAGATTCTCTCTATGGCCATTATGATGATGGGGAGCGTTTTTCTTATTTTTCAAAAGCAGTTTTAGAGTGTATTCCGCATCTTGATTTCGAAGTAGATGTTCTTCATAGCCATGATTGGCATACAGCTATGGTTAATTTCTTACTTCGTGAAAAGTATCAAGATAACCCGTTATATGAGCATATTAAAACGGTATATACGATTCATAACTTGCAGTTCCAAGGTGTATTTCCTCCTGAAGTGATGTACGACTTACTGGAGCTTGGTCATGAATATTTTCATAGTGAACAGCTTGAGTTTTATGGAAACGTGAACTTTATGAAAGGCGGTATTATCGCATCTGACCAAATTACAGCGGTTAGCCCGACATATAAAGAAGAGATTCAATATGAGTTTTTCGGTGAGAAGTTAGATGGATTGCTACGAAAGCATAACGATAAGCTTAGTGGCATTGTAAATGGAATTGATACGAGTGTATATAATCCAGAAACAGATCCATATATTACGGCTCAGTATAGTGCAGAGTCATTAGAGGAAAAGAGTGAAAATAAACGCGCATTGCAGCGTTATTTTGGTTTACCAGAAAAAGAAGATACACCAGTTATTTCGATGGTAACACGATTAACGAAGCAAAAGGGGCTTGATCTAGTACGTACTGTATTCCGTGAAATAATGGAAGAAGATGTGCAATGTATTATTTTGGGATCAGGCGATTCTGAATACGAGCAGTTCTTTGAATGGATGGCATACGAGTATCCAGAAAAGGTAAAAGTATATATTGGATTTAATGAAGCGTTAGCGCACCAAGTGTACGCGGGAAGCGATTTGTTTTTAATGCCATCGCTGTTTGAACCGTGTGGACTTGGACAACTTATTGCGCTAGCATATGGCACGATTCCAATTGTAAGAGAAACAGGCGGATTAAATGATACTGTACATTCTTACGATGAGGAAACTGGAATTGGGAATGGCTTTAGCTTTACGAATTTTAATGCGCATGACATGTTACATACAATTCTTCGTGCAATTGAGTTTTATCAAGATAAACCGGTATGGGATAAGCTTGTAAAGCAAGCGATGACTGAAGATTATAGCTGGGGGAAATCTGCTCTTGCATATAAGAAATTGTATAAAAGTCTCATGGAATAACATTGAGGTGGTGAAAAAATGTTTACTCATGTTGAAAGCTTTAAATCCGCTTTTCTAGAAAAATTAGAAATGATGTATGGGAAAAGTTTCAAAGATTCTACAACTCGTGATCAGTATAATACGCTTGGTCATATGGTACGTGAGTATATGAATAGTCAATGGATTGCAACGAATGAAAGTTATCGTTCTGGAGATCAAAAGCAAATGTATTATTTATCCATTGAGTTTTTACTTGGGCGTTTGCTAGGCAGTAACATATTAAATTTAGGCATTCGAGATGTATGTGAAAAGGGGCTTTCTGAACTTGGAATTTCTTTGCAAGAGTTAGAAGAGATTGAAGCAGATGCTGGCCTTGGTAATGGTGGCCTTGGACGTTTAGCAGCCTGTTTCCTCGATTCACTCGCTTCTTTAAACTTACCAGGACATGGCTGTGGTATTCGTTATAAGCATGGCCTGTTTGATCAAAAAATTGTTGACGGCTATCAAGTAGAATTTCCAGAACAGTGGCTTCTTCATGAAAACGTTTGGGAAGTAAGAAGGTATGACCAAGCCGTAGAAGTAAGTTATTTTGGAAACGTTGAACCACTAGAAATTGATGGACGTTTAGAGTTCAGGCATACAAATGCAGAAGTTATTATGGCAGTACCATATGACGTTCCAGTTGTAGGATATGAAACAAGTACTGTAAATACGCTTCGGCTTTGGAATGCGGAGCCAGTTCCTTTCCCGCAAAACTGCAAAGATATTTTGAAATATAAGCGTGAAACAGAGGCCGTATCGGAATTTTTATATCCAGATGATACGCATGATGAGGGGAAAATACTTCGTTTAAAACAACAGTATTTCCTCGTATCAGCAAGTTTGCAAAACATCGTTCGTATGCATAGGGAGAGACACGGTAGTCTTCGTCAGTTACATGAAAAAATTGCGATTCATATAAACGATACACATCCGGTTCTAGCAATTCCAGAACTTATGCGTATTTTATTAGACGAAGAAAAATTGACATGGGAAGAAGCTTGGCACATAACAACGCAGACGATTTCCTATACGAATCATACAACGTTATCAGAAGCGCTTGAGAAATGGCCAATTCACATTTTTAAACCGTTATTACCGAGAATTTATATGATTATTGAAGAAATTAATGAACGTTTCTGTCATGAGCTTTGGGACCGTTATTCGTACGATTGGAAGCGCATTGAGGACATGGCCATTATTGCGCATGACCTTGTGAAAATGGCTCATTTAGCGATTGTTGGTAGCCATAGCGTTAACGGTGTGGCGAAAATTCATACAGAAATTTTAAAGCAGCGTGAAATGCGATTGTTCTATGAATTTTATCCAGATAAGTTTAATAATAAAACGAATGGAATTGCTCATAGGCGCTGGCTAATGAAGGCGAATCCGCAGCTGACGAATCTTATTTCGGAAGCGATTGGTGAAGAGTGGAAGAAAGAGCCAATTAAGCTGCAAGCACTGCAAAACTTCATACATGATACTAGTTTTCAAGAAAAGCTTGCAGGGGTAAAGCAAGAGCGTAAGATTATTTTAGCGGAGCGCATTCATAATAAAATGGGGATCACTATTGATCCAAATTCTATTTTTGATGTGCAAGTGAAAAGGCTACATGCCTATAAACGACAGTTATTAAATGTTCTTCATATTTTATACTTGTATAACCGTTTAAAAGAGGATACTAGTTTTTCATTTTACCCGCGTACTTTTATTTTTGGAGCGAAAGCATCACCTGGCTATTATTATGCGAAGAAAATTATTAAATTAATAAATGAGCTTGCAAGAAAAGTAAATACCGATCCGTACGTAAGTCAATTTATGAAAGTTATCTTTCTAGAAAACTACCGAGTTTCTTTAGCGGAAGATATATTCCCGGCGGCAGATGTAAGTGAACAAATTTCAACTGCGAGTAAAGAAGCATCGGGAACAGGTAACATGAAATTCATGATGAATGGTGCAATTACACTCGGAACGTTAGATGGAGCTAATATTGAAATAAAAGACCGAGTCGGTGATGATGCCTGCTTCATTTTCGGCTTAACAGCGGATGAGGTTCTTCATTACTACCAAAATGGTGGATATCGTGCAAGTGACTATTATCACCACAATATGCACATTAAAAAAGTAGTAGATCAGTTAACGAACGGTTTCTTTGCACAGTCGGGAGCTGAATTTGAAGCGATTTATGATTCGCTCGTTATTCAAAATGATGAATACTTCGTTCTTCGAGATTTTAGCCCATATGCTGAAAGACAAGAAGCTGTCGGAAGGGCATACGAAAATAGGCAGAAATGGCTGGAAATGTCGATTTTGAATATTGCACAATCTGGGCATTTTGCGAGTGATCGAACAATTTTGCAGTACAGTAATGAAATTTGGGGTATTGGTAATACTGTTAAACTTTTTTAGATGAAAGCCCCTTTTGAAGGGGCTTTTATTTATTCACTTTTAAAACAGGGATACGCTTGCTTAGAAAAATAAAACGAGCTTAATGAGATTAAGCTCGTTTTACTTATTTTGCTTAAGAAAGGTAAGGCATGAACGTATATATTATACCTGTTCCGCCATATTCCCCTGTCGCAAAGTATGAAAATGTAAAGAAACCTGTAAACGAAAAAATTATTATAAGAAAAAGTGCAAAGATAAATTTTAGCATGTAAGGTCCCCTCATCCGAAAGTAATTTCATAGATTATTATAGTATACAAATATTGAATTTCCAATTGTTTACTGGTTAAAAATGAGAGGTCAGACATGTTTTGTATGTTGTAATGGAATGATTATTCGTAATGGATTTTGTATTTTTCGTAAATGTCATGTTGTGATGAACGTGTGCATATTCCCAATCACGATCATTAAAATTTATGTTTCGGGGAGGGAGAAGTGGAACGACATCGAATAAGTTGACGAAACGAAAGCTACTAGCTACTTGCAGTTTATAATAATTTCGAAAGGCGATATCTCCAACTTTTGGAGAGGCAAATGTATAAAGACCGTACTGTGCGAAGGCAGTATTTATACGTGCATCTAGTATGTGTAGTGTAGCGAGTGCACCTCCTAAGCTATGGCCTGTTGCAAGAAGTTTCTTATGGGCTGGTAATGACACGAGCATATCCATAATAGGATCCCGGCAAGATTCATAAATTGAAAGAAAGCCGTTATGGACATTGCCGCTATTTAAAGCGTATGGGTATGGCCTTTGGTTGACGAGTGAATCGATAATCCAATCTGTATCTGTTTGTGTGCCCCTGAAAGCTACAATGATCGTATCCTCAGATTCTAATATGAACCCAAACCATTCCATCGTTTGAATCGCTTTTCCTTGAAAGCCTTGTACATATTGGAATCCATCAGGTATTTCAAAAATCCCATTTTGTTTATATTGTTCATACGTTAGATCGCAGCAAGATGCTAACAGTATGGCAGTATCTTTATCGAAGGATAAAGGAGTACGCATTAAGAAAGCCCTCCTTAAGAAAAGGTATAGTTCAATATATGCAGTGAGGGACTTGATTCATTCTTTTTGAAAAAAGGCTATTTGGAAAACCAGTTGATGATCCAGAAGTTCAAAACTTTGTCGGTCAGCATATGAAGGTAACTCTTAAGTATGTCGCGGAGAAGAGGAGGTGTATTCTTTAAGTGAAAAAGTAGAGGATGTAGAAGAATGGTATAAAAACATTATAAAAAGATGGTGCGATATATTTGTAATGAGGAAGTGTATAGAGAGAATATAAGTGTTTCATTTTAAATAGCAAAATAAGAGCCTTATTACAATTCACATGCAGCAAGACTCTTTAAGTTTCTTTATTAAATTCCTCATTTAAAATAGATAATAAAGGTGTTTAATTATGAAATCTGTATGTGAAAACTTTTATTTTACAAGTATTAATATATCATTTTTATATTCAAATGAATAATCGCCCGCTTTTTCTAATAGAACAGGTAAATATTCTTTTACCATTTCAGCAATCCCTAAATTAGAGGGATTCAGTATCCAATCGATTTGCTTCCAATCGAGAATACCTTCTCTAGTTTTTTTCATAGATTCACTCTCTAATATTGTATCTACTTCAAATAAATACACATATAATCCATCTTTTTTATGATCACTAGTATTCCATGTAATGATCCCCTTTGAATAGTACTGATTTACATTGAATCCTGTTTCCTCAAACACTTCACGAATTGCACCCTCATCAGCAGTTTCACCTATTTCATTTTTGCCACCAACACCGTTCCACACGCCCATAATCGGTGCCTTTTCACGATTCAACATCAAGACTTTATCCTTACTTTTTAAGAAACATACGTTATATTTAAACACTTAATCAGCCCCACATTTAAATGTATTTCTTATTTATATAAGTATATAATACAAATCCGTCAAGTACTATTTCTATACTTTATAACACTTTTATTTGTTTTTTAAACAATTTTATTATCTTATTATAGGAAGAAGAGACATGGCTTAATAAAGCGATGGAATACTATATGATTCAAAATGGTTTATACAGTCCAAAAGAAAAAGATAGTTCCCTATGAAGGAGGGGACTATCTTTTTTTAGTGTTTTATTCTTTCCCATCTAAAAGGCGACCAAGTCCGCCTAAAACGCTGCCTTCACCGCTATTTTGAGCTGCTGGGCTTGTAAGGCGTGCTGCTAAGCGGCTAAGTGTTAAGGACTGAATCCAAACCGTTCCAGGACCTTCTAGCGTAGCGAAGAATAAACCTTCGCCGCCAAATAGAGCTGTTTTTACTTTTCCAACGAATTGAACATCGTAGTTAACATCTTTTGTCATTGCAACGAGACAACCTGTATCAATGCGAAGTTTTTCACCAGGTTTCAATTCACGCTTATATACTGTTCCGCCTGCGTGCATGAAAGCTAGACCATCACCTTCAAGTTTCTGCATGATGAAACCTTCACCACCGAAGAAACCAGTTCCAATTTTCTTTGTAAATTCGATTCCGATAGAAACACCTTTTGCCGCACAAAGAAATGCATCTTTTTGGCAGACTACTTTTCCTTGATATTCTGTTAAATCAACAGGAATAATTTTTCCAGGATAAGGAGCGGCGAATGATACGTGTCGTTTGCCATGACCTGTATTTGTAAATACAGTCATAAACATACTTTCACCTGTAACGAGACGTTTACCTGCGCCCATTAATTTACCGAATAGACCACTAGATGGTCCAGAACCATCACCGAAAATCGTTTCCATTTCGATATGATCTTCCATCATCATCATTGCGCCAGCCTCAGCGATAACGCTTTCTTCTGGATCTAATTCAATTTCAACAAACTGCATATCATCGCCATATAATTTATACTCGATTTCATGTGCTTGCATTTTTTCACCTCATCATATGTAGTAATTATATTGTACAGAAATCAACGGAATTAAAATACTGTAGTTTTGTTAATTTTTGAATAAAAATAGAATGGAAATTTAAGATTATACTAGGATTATAAAAAATGATAGGATGAAAGTATTCTCATTTGACGTTTTGGATTCAGCGTGATATAGTGAAAACACTATTGAGCTACATAATGTGGTACGGAAATAAAGCACGTTGTATTAAAGGCTGTAAGCTTGTTATACATTCATGTCCTTTATATCCACCTTTTCATGTGGATTCATAGTTTCATTTTTATTTAGGAGGTACATGACATGCAAACAGGTAAAGTTAAATGGTTTAACGGCGAAAAAGGTTTTGGCTTCATCGAAGTTGAAGGCGGAGAAGACGTATTCGTACATTTCTCAGCTATTCAAGGCGACGGCTTCAAAACTTTAGAAGAAGGTCAAGAAGTTTCTTTCGAAATCGTTGATGGAAACCGCGGACCACAAGCAGCTAACGTTACAAAAAACTAATTAGCTAGCGAAAAAAAGCATTCCGAACTTCGGAATGCTTTTTTTATGCTTTAGAACTAGACTCATCTGAAGATAATTCACCTTTAAAGGTGCGTTCTTCAAAATCATCAAGCAATTGTTCATATTCTTCATGTTCCTCTGTAGCGAAAACTTGTGGGTTTTTTCCATACATATCTGTTCCGATAAAGTTTTCGAAATCCTCTACATAACCAACATTTTCTTCACTATTTACGTACATTCCATTATAGTTTTTTGAATCCTGTCTTTCTAAATCGGATGGTGTTTCTGATGTTCCGTAATTTGCGACGTCTTGCCAAGCGTCTTCAGCATCGTATTCAACAGAATGATCTTCGTCGTGCTTGTGAAACGAAGGAGCTAGCACCTCTTCTTCAACTGGGCGCGTGTTCATATCTAATTTATTTGTAGTGTGCTGAATACACGTTGTAGCAGTTGGCATTGCTTCTAATCTTTCAAATGGAATTTCCTCACCAGACACTTCGCAAATTCCGTACGTACCAGCTTCAATTTTTTGCAGAGCATGTTTCGTATCTTCTAACTGTTTATGCCAAAATTCGATGAGTCCGAAATCTTTCTCACGTTCGTACAATTCTGTAGCCATATCACCTGGATGGTTGTCATAGCTAGACAATTCTCCTACTGAATCACGTTCAGATGCACGGTTTTCATTTTCATGAGTTTGTATCGTTTGTTCAACTTCTTGCTGTTGTTTTTCTAAAATAGATTTAAATTGATTTATTTGTTGTGGAGTTAACATAGTCGTCCACCTTCCTACAATTCGGTTTCTTTACATAGTATGAGCGTTCGGAGTAGGAATTATGAGATGAATTTCAGCTGGGAAGTTGGTATATGAAAAAAGGAGCTGCGTAAGCAGCTCCTTTCTATAGGAAGTATCCAAGCAATAATCCGATTCCCATTAGGAGACCGAAAATTGTATTTGTTTTTGCTGTTGAAATCATCGCAGGTACCATTTCCATTGGAATGCTTTTGCCGATAAAGCCTTTCGTCGCTTTAAATGCTTTCGGTGCACTTAAGAATACGATAAGCATCCATGGTGATACGATGTTAACGATGATTAAAGCGATTGTCCAAATGTAGGAAACGATGAACATAGAAGCAAGTACACCAACTGCTCTTTCGCGTCCAACGAGAATTGCTAATGTTTTACGACCATTTTCTTTATCACCATCTAAATCACGAATATTGTTAGATAGTAAAATTGCACCAATTAAAATGGAGCTTGGAATAGATAATAAAATCACTTCTGATGTTACTGCCCCTGTTTGGATAAAGAATGAAATACCAATAATAATGACACCCATAAATAATCCTGCTGTTAGCTCTCCAAATGGTGTGTACGCAATTGGAATGGGGCCGCCAGTGTAAAGGTAAGCAACGGCCATACAAACAAGACCGATTGCAGCAAGCCACCAGCTAGAGTTCATACAAATATAAACACCTAATAGCGTTGCGATGCCTAAAAATCCGAATGCTAAGTTAAGCACGGTTTTTGGTTTAATGCCATCGCGGACGATAGCACCGCCGATTCCAACTGAACCTTCATGATCGAGTCCTCTTTTATAATCAAAGTATTCATTAAACATGTTCGTTGCTGCTTGAATGAGAAGGCAAGCAAGAAGCATCATAAAGAAAAGAGGAAGATGTATTTGATTTATACCTCCGACCTGCATTGCATAAGCTGTTCCGATGAAAACAGGAACGAAAGCTGCTGTTAATGTATGGGGACGTAATAAACTCCACCAAATGCGCCAGCCGGTTTGTTTACTTGGCTTTTGCGCTGTAGGAGAGGAATTCGTTTCGACGTTCATTTCCATGTTGAACCCTCCTTGGTCACATATTGTACACAATTAAGTGTAGAAAAAGCATCATTTAGTGTCAACGTTTATTTTCTAGGAAGAGAAGGTGAATTTCTCAGAAATGCTAAACGTTGACAGGCCTTTCCTTTGAGGTGTATCTTAAAATCAAGCGTAATTATGACTATTTTTCGCCCATAGGGGGGAGACAATTGTGATTCAAACGAAACAAAAAGGCTTACAAGAAGTTCTTGTTACAGCTATTAAGCGTGCGACTGATGAAAAAACATTAGTTAGTTTTGTAAAACAAATAGATTGGGTGGATCCACTTCTGTTTTATGCAGCAGGAAAAAGGGTCTCATTCGAAAATAGATGTTATTTTGCAGACCCAGCTCAGCATGTAATATTTGCTGGAATTGGCTCTGTTTTCACTATAGCAAATTCTTCTCACAAACGCTTTCAAACTGCTCGTGACGAGTGGGATAAAGTGAAAGAGAAAGCATTTGTACAAAGAGAAGGATATGAATTTGGAACAGGTCCTCTTTTATTTGGTGGATTTTCATTTGACCAAGAAAAAGAAAAAACGAATCTTTGGAAAGAATTTGATGATACCACATTTTCACTACCAGCATTTTTATTAACTGTAAAAAATGAAAAAGCGTGGTTAACCATTAATCAGTTCGTTTCAGCTGAAGATTGTGCAGAAACTCTTTATAACGAAATTATTTCTGTAGAAGAGAGAATTTTACAAGAGAGTAAATGTGCACTAGAAGGATCAAAATTAACAGTTACTTCTAAAGTAGAAGTTGATCCGAAGGGCTGGATGAATGCGATTGGAAAAGTTCAGGATGAAATGAAGCAAGGGAACGTGCAGAAGGTTGTATTAGCAAGGGAGCTAAAATTAACGATGGATCAGCATATTGATTCCGTTCTTGTTTTAGAAGCGCTTCGCATTGGGCAACCGGATTGTTACGTATTTTCTTTTGATTATAAAGGAGCATGCTTCTTAGGGGCGACACCTGAGCGATTGATTCGAAAAGAAGGCGAGAAGTTTACATCGATGTGCCTTGCTGGTTCAATTGGTCATGGCAATTCTATAGAAGAAAGTAAACAAAATGGTGAGACGCTTCTTCATGATGAAAAGAATTTGGCTGAACACGGTTATGTAGTTAACATGATTCGAGGTGTGCTAAGTGAGCATTGCGAATCTGTTAATATTCCGGAGAGCCCGGGCTTATTAACGACGAAAAATTTAATCCATTTATATACGCCAGTAGAAGCAAAAGGCGATGCAAGTCTTTTAGCGATGGTAGAAGAATTACATCCAACGCCAGCTCTTGGTGGTACACCTCGTCATGAGGCGTTGAAATTAATCCGTGATGTAGAGCTTTTAGATAGAGGATTATATGGTGCCCCAATTGGCTTTATAGATGATGAAGGAAATGGTGAATTTGCGGTTGCACTTCGCTGCGGATTATTAAACGGCGAGAAAGCATCCTTATTTGCCGGCTGTGGTATCGTAATTGATTCAGTAGCGCAGCTTGAATATGAAGAAACAAGTTTGAAGTTTAGACCGATGCTTGGTGCTTTGGAGGAATTAATAAAATGAACAATCATATAGAAGCATTATCATATTATTTAGGCGCGTTCGTGGACGAACTGACGCGTCTAAATGTATGTGATGTTGTTATTAGTCCAGGCTCACGGTCAACGCCGATTGCCTTACTAATGGAACAACATGAAGGAATAAAAACATATTTACATGTAGACGAAAGATCAGCAGGATTCTTTGCGCTTGGTATTGCGAAAGCAAAAAAACGTCCTGTTGCACTATTATGTACGTCAGGGACGGCAGCTGCGAACTATTATCCAGCTGTATGTGAAGCGTTTCATTCACGAGTGCCGCTTATCGTATTAACGGCGGATAGACCGCATGAATTACGAGATGTGGGTGCACCACAGGCGATGAATCAATTTAATTTATACGGTACTTTTGTGAAGCAATTTATGGAGATGGCACTTCCGGAGGCGAGCGAAACGATGTATCATTACGCTCGTATGACGACACAGCGAGCGATAGCAAGCGCACTTCTAGCACCGCAAGGACCTATCCATCTCAATTTTCCGCTTCGCGAGCCGTTAATCCCAGATTTTTCATTAGAAAGCTTATGGGATAAAGGGCGTGGTGAATATACAGGAGTAGTTCAGCAAGGAAATGTGACGATGCCGAGTGAATATGTAAATTCTCTTGTAGGGCGCCTTTCAAATATGGAAAAGGGGCTTATTATTTGTGGAGACGGCAGTCATCCAGAAATCACAGAAGTTGTTATGAAAGTAGCTGAGAAAACAGGGTATCCAATTTTAGCAGATCCACTTTCTAACCTCCGTAGTGGTAATCATGATAAAACGATGATTATAGATTGTTACGATACATTTTTACGAAATGAACTGTTAAAAGAAACGTGGAAGCCGGATGTTGTAATTCGTTTCGGCGGAATGCCTGTTTCTAAAGCATTAACGCAGTTCATAAAGAAGCAAACGAAGGCAGTTCATATCGTTGTTGATGAATCCGGACAATGGAGAGATCCGGCTGTTGTTGCGACAGAAGTGGTACAAGCAAGTGACATTGAATTTTGCAGAGCATTACTAGAGAAAATGCCAGTTATGAAAAAGAATGATTGGTTCGGAATGTGGAAACATATAAACGAGAAAACGAGAGAAACACTTCGTGAGATGGAAACATATGAAACGGCATTTGAAGGAAAAGTAATTACGGATATTGTACGTGTATTACCAGAAGGGGCAACGTTATTTGCGAGTAATAGTATGCCAATTCGCGATACAGATTCATTTTTCTTCACGTCGGATAAAAACATTCAAGTAATGGCGAACCGCGGTGTAAATGGTATTGATGGAATTATTTCAACAGCTTTAGGAGCGAGTATTATTTGTGATCCGCTCGTATTAGTAATCGGTGATTTATCATTTTATCACGATTTAAACGGATTATTAGCCGCAAAATTACATGAATTAAATATAACGATTGTTGTTGTAAATAATGATGGTGGAGGTATTTTCTCATTCTTACCACAATACGAGAAAAAGGAACATTTCGAATCATTATTTGGAACACCAATTGGGCTTGATTACGAGCATGTTGTCAAAATGTATGGTGGCTCATTTAGCCGTGTGGATGGATGGGAAAACTTCCGAGAAGAAGTACAAACTGGAACGACAGCGAAAGGATTACACGTTGTGGAAATTTGTACGAATCGCGAAGAAAACTTGAAATTACATCGTGAATTATGGGCAAAAACAATGGACGTTATTACTACATCTTTGCAAGGTGAATCAAAATGAAAGTAACATTGCAAGGTGTATCGTATGAATATGAAGTAGTCGGAAGCGGGGAACCACTTCTACTTCTTCATGGTTTTACGGGAAGCATGGAAACGTGGCGTTCCTTTATTCCTTCTTGGAGCGAGCAGTTTCAAGTCATTTTAGTAGATCTTGTTGGACACGGGAAAACGGAAAGTCCTGAAGATGTGACGCATTATGATATTCAAAATGTGGCGCTGCAAATGAAAGAACTACTGGATCATCTTCATATTGAAAATGCACATGTACTTGGCTATTCAATGGGCGGGAGACTTGCGATTACGATGGCATGCTTATATCCAGAATATGTGCGTTCGCTTCTTTTAGAAAACTGTACAGCTGGACTTGAGAGTGAGGAAGAGCGAAAAGAACGCAGGGAAAAAGATGAACGACTTGCCGATAAAATTGAGCAAGAAGGTATCCGAATTTTTGTATCGATGTGGGAAAATATTCCGCTATTTGACACGCAAAAACGTTTAGCGCAAAACGTAAAAGAAGCGGTGCGAAAAGAACGACTTGCTAATAATCCAAAAGGACTTGCAAATAGTCTTCGCGGCATGGGAACAGGGGCTCAGCCTTCATGGTGGAACGAATTGAAAAACTTAAAAATGCCTGTCCTTTTACTGAATGGAGAAAGCGATGAAAAGTTCTTTCGCCTATTAAAAAACATAGAAAAATGCATCCCTCGCGCGAAATTTGTCAAAATTGATGGTGCTGGCCATGCAATTCATGTGGAACAACCGGAAAAGTTTGATACAATAGTAAAGGGATTTCTAAAAACTATGCAGTGATGCTTTTTTCAGCAAGAAGGAAGTTGCACTTATAGAGGAGATCAGAAATATAAAAGGAGGTAATAGTAATGACTATTGAATGGGTAAAAGAAGGCAATTACGAAGATATTATTTATTCAACATACAATGGCATCGCAAAGATTTCGATTAACCGCCCTGAAGTACATAATGCATTCCGTCCTAAAACGGTAATGGAGTTAATCAATGCTTTTGCGCACGCTCGTGATGATGCAAATGTTGGCGTTATCATTTTAACAGGTGAAGGTGGACGTGCATTCTGTTCTGGCGGCGACCAAAAAGTTCGCGGTCATGGTGGCTATGTAGGTGACGACCAAATCCCACGTTTAAACGTATTGGACTTACAACGTCTAATTCGCGCAATCCCTAAACCAGTTATCGCAATGGTAGCAGGTTATGCAATCGGTGGTGGACACGTACTTCATATCGTATGTGACTTAACAATCGCTGCAGACAACGCTGTATTCGGACAAACAGGTCCTAAAGTAGGAAGCTTTGACGGTGGATACGGAGCTGGTTATTTAGCTCGTATGGTAGGCCATAAGAAAGCTCGTGAAATTTGGTACCTATGCCGTCAATATAGTGCACAAGAAGCGCTTGATATGGGCTTAGTAAACACAGTTGTACCATTAGAGCAACTTGAAGCAGAAACAGTACAATGGTCACAAGAAATTTTAGCAAACAGCCCAATGGCACTTCGTTTCCTAAAAGCTGCATTCAACGCAGACACAGACGGTTTAGCTGGTATACAACAACTAGCTGGAGACGCAACGTTATTGTACTACACAACTGACGAAGCAAAAGAAGGCCGCGACGCGTTCAAAGAAAAACGCAGCCCGGACTTCGGTCAATTCCCTCGTTTCCCGTGATCAAACCAAAAGCGGAAGCGGCTCGCTTAGAACAAGAGGGCGTTGGAACTCCTGACAAAGAGGCGCTTTTTGCCTCGTAGGAAGGCGTGAAACGACCGACTGTTCTAGCTGCTGCAGCTAGATGAGATCAAACCGGAAACAAAACAACTAAGAGACTTGATGTCACATCAAGTCTCTTTCTTTCATGAAAGGAGAATGAATAATGGAGACGATGCCGAATTGGTTAATGCAACGTGCATTTTTAACACCAGATCGCACTGCAATTGAAATAGAGGATGAAAAGGTTACTTTTATGCAGCTGCATGAAAAAGTAGTATCTGTTTGTGAACAACTTTCACATGTAGGAGTGAAGCGGGCGCAAAAGGTGGCTGTTCTGATGAAAAATGGTATGGAGATGATTACAGTTATTCACGCCTTATCTTACGTAGGTGCAGTAGCTGTGCTTTTAAATACGCGTCTTTCAAGAGAAGAGCTACTTTGGCAAATGGATGATGCTGAAGTTGTTTGTTTAGTGACGGATCAAGATTTTGGGGCTAAGGATGTTCCCGTATATTCATTTGCTGAAGTGATGAATGGACCGAAGGCGAAAGCATCTATACAAGAAGAATTCTCTTTAGAAGAAGCGATGACAATTATTTATACGTCAGGGACGACAGGGAAACCGAAAGGCGTTATTTTAACGTACGGTAACCACTGGGCAAGTGCAGTCGGTTCCGCGCTTAATTTAGGGCTTCGTGAAGATGATTGTTGGTTAGCATGTATGCCAATGTTCCATGTTGGGGGGCTATCTCTTTTAATGAAAAATATTATGTATGGTATGCGCATTTTACTCGTTCCGAAATATGATGCTAATTTCATTCATGAAGCACTTCAAACGAGAGGCGTTACGATTATTTCTGTCGTTTTTAAAATGTTAACAGATTTATTAGAACGACTTGGAGAAGGAACATATCCATCTTCTTTACGATGCATGTTACTTGGCGGAGGACCAGCGCCGAAGCCGTTATTAGAAACGTGTGTGGAAAAAGGAATTCCTGTGTATCAAACGTACGGTATGACAGAAACGTCGTCGCAAATTTGTACGTTATCAGCAGATTATATGTTAACGAAAGTAGGATCAGCTGGAAAACCTCTATTTCAATGCCAACTTCGTATTGAAAAAGACGGCGTAGTAGTGCCGCCCCGTGCTGAAGGTGAAATTGTTGTAAAAGGACCGAACGTAACAGGTGGCTACTTTAACCGTGAAGATGCGACGCGTGAGGCGATCAGAAATGGCTGGCTTCATACTGGTGACCTCGGTTATTTAGATGAGAAAGGATTTTTATACGTATTAGATCGCCGCAGTGATTTAATTATTTCTGGTGGGGAAAATATATATCCAGCTCAAATTGAAGAAGTATTGCTCTCTCATCCAGCGGTAGTGGAAGCGGGTGTTGTCGGTATGGCTGACGAAAGTTGGGGCCAAGTACCAGCTGCTTTTGTTGTAAAAAGCGGGGCGGTAACAGAAGAAGAAATTCTTCGTTTTTGCGAAGAGAAATTAGCGAAATATAAAGTGCCAAAGAAAGCATGTTTCTTAGAGGAATTACCACGAAATGCTTCGAAGAAATTGTTAAGACGAGAGTTAAGACAATTAGTGGAGGAGATGTAGGTGGAAATAAAAAAGGCAACACTTTATATAACGGAAATGCCGCTCGTTATCCCATTTGCCGCAAGTTACGGAACTTACGAAAAACGTGAAAGTATCGTCATTGAATTAGAAGATACGGATGGATATGTTGGTTTTGGGGAAGTCGTTGCGTTTTCTGAGCCTTGGTATACGGAAGAAACGGTGAAGACAGCGCTACATGTACTTCAGGATTTTTTATTACCAGATTTATTGAAAGCTGAAATCCCTCATCCGAATGAAGTACCGTCTTTGTTCCAACATATAAAGAGAAACCGAATGGCAAAGGCCGGAATTGAAGGTGCTGTTTGGGATTTATATGCGAAGCGCCAAAAGCAGTCGTTAGCGACATTACTTGGTGGAACTAGGACTGAAATTGAAGTCGGCGTTGTGATTGGGATCAATACGATTCCGGTTATGTTAAAACAAATCGAGAAGTACGCGGAAGAAGGATACGAGCGCTTTAAAGTGAAAATAAAGCCAGAACATGATTACGAATTACTGAAAGAAATTCGTAAAGAGTTTCCGAACATCCCGTTAATGGCTGATGCGAATTCAGCTTATACATTAGCGGATACAGAGAAGTTGAAACGACTAGATGAATTTCAATTGATGATGATTGAACAACCGTTAGCGGATTATGATTTTCTTGATCATGCACAACTGCAAAAGAAGATTGAAACGCCGATTTGTCTAGATGAAAGCATCCATAGTTTAGAAGACGCACGTGTTGCGATTACACTTGGTAGTTGCCAAATCGTTAATATTAAACCGGGGCGAGTGGGCGGATTAACAGAATCCATTCAAATCCATAATTATTGTATGGAGCATAATATCTCGGTTTGGTGCGGCGGTATGGTGGAAATGGGGATTTCACGAGCGCAAAACGTTGCGCTTGCTTCATTGCCGAACTTTACGATTCCTGGAGATATATCTGCTTCTAGCAGACATTGGGAGAAAGATATTATTTCACCGGAAGTGATGCTTGAGGGCGGAAAAGTAGTGGTACCGCAAAGCGTTGATGCTGAGTATGAAGTAGACCGCGGAAGATTGGCGGAAATCACGAAGCAGCGGATTATTTTGGAGAGGTAAATTGAACCTTTAATCAGGATGCCCGCAAATAGCGGGAGGATTTTGTCGTTAATTGTCGGTAAGTCGATATAATTCAATAATCGCTGATATAATTCGAGTTACGGTCGATATAATTGAAAAATCGCCGATATAATTCAAGTTGTGGTCGATATATTTGGAAAATCGCCGATATAATTTCATTCACCAATACGCGATGCACTATTTTATAAAAAAATACGAAAAGGTTACTCTTACGGGTAGCCTTTTCGTATTGTACAAATTGGATAGACTAGTTTACAATCGAGCTTATGAAAACGGAATGAGGTAGGGGGACTAAAATGAAGCACATTTCAATTTTAATAGCTGATGATGAAGCTGAAATTGCTGATTTAATTGAGATACATTTAGAAAAAGAGGGTTACCACGTCGTTAAAGCAGCTGATGGAGAAGAAGCCATGCATATTATTCAAACTCAACCAATCGACTTAGTGGTTTTAGATATTATGATGCCGAAAATGGATGGATATGAAGTGACGAGGCAGATTCGCGGCAAGCACCACATGCCAATCATTTTCTTAAGTGCGAAAACATCTGATTTTGATAAGGTGACAGGTCTTGTGCTAGGCGCAGATGATTATATGACGAAGCCTTTCACACCGATTGAATTAGTCGCACGTGTAAATGCACAATTACGCCGATTTCTTACGTTAAATCAACCGAAAGTAGCGGAGAATAAATCTGCTTTAGAAATTGGCGGAGTCGCTATTGATCCTGAGCGAAGAACAGTAAATGTGTACGGAGAGCCAATTGAATTAACACCAAAAGAATTTGATATTTTATATGTATTAGCAAGTCACCCGAAGAAAGTGTACAGTGTGGAAAATATATTTCAGCAAGTATGGGCTGAAGGGTATTACGAGAGTGGAAATACAGTTATGGTACATATCCGTACGTTGCGGAAAAAACTTGGAGAAGATAAAAGAAAGAATAAGTTAATAAAAACAGTGTGGGGAGTAGGGTAACTAACTGTTACGATTTATTTAACCAATTATAACTAAAGTTAATTAAATATATCAGTAAGCCCTGCTAGTCAAGTGATTGGCTAGTAGTGAGGGTTAACTGCGGGCAATCCCTAAAGCTGATTGAACTACAACGTGGCCAGAAATGGTGAGCGTGAATGTCGCGAAAGCAGAAAAAATCAATCAGATGGTGCAAGGTTAAATCCTAAACACTAGAACAATGGGTCTTCCGCCTCGAATCATCTAAGTCAAAATGGATAAGATGAACGTTCAACGACTATCTCGTATAACTGACGAGAGTACATCACAAGCCTATGGTGGTGGAAAAATCCTCTATCTTTAAGTAGATAAACATATAGTCTGCGCTCATGTGAAAACATGAGAAGTTCATAAGAGAACTGGCTAAGGAATTGCGCCCTTAGTTGAACAAGATAAATTTTATTGAATCTATCAAACTTTATTGAATTCATCGAACGTACGTGCTATGTTAGATTCAATGAGGTGAGAATAATAATGAAATTTTCACGAGTTAGTCAAGTATCAGAATTAACAGGTTTGCATCCGAGTAGTCTTAGGAGAATGCTGGTGGAACACGCTACTATTCAGAAGAACAAATCTTTCATTAAAGGAGTTAAATTCTGATGATATTGGCGAAGAAAGTCAGACTGATTCCAACGCCTGAACAAGAAAAAGTGCTTAGAAACCATGCTGGTGCTGCAAGATTTGCTTATAACTATTGTAAAAGAATGAGTGATAGATACTATAAGCTATTTGGAAAATCTGTTTCACAGTTAGCTTTACAGAAACGATTTACAAAGATCAAGAAGCGAAAGCGATATGAGTGGTTACATGACATCAACGCACAAGTTCCTAAACAGGCTTCAAAGGATTTTGACAAGGCGCGAAAAAATTCGTTCAAAAAGTACAAAAATGGTTATCACACTTCTTATAAATCAAAAAAAGATTTAATCCAAGGATTTTATGCTAATTATGAAAGGCTGATTATAGGAAAGAAAGTAGTTCATATTCAGTCTATTGGAGAAGTGAAAACGAGCCAACAACTACCAAGAAACAAAAAGTCATTCAATCCAAGAGTTACCTTTGATGGTCGTCACTGGTGGATTAGTGTAGGGTTCCAAGAAGATTTTGAATCCCAAGAACTAACCAATGAGTCGGTTGGTGTGGATGTTGGTTTAAAAGAGCTGTTTGTAGCTTCTAATGGTACGAAAGAACGAAATATAAACAAAGATGCTAAGGTTAAAAAACTTTTGAAAAGGAAAAAGTCAGCGCAAAGAGATATGTCTAGGAGATTTAAAAAAGGTGTAAAAATTCAGTCTGCCGGATATGAAAAAGCTAAAACTGAGCACCTGCGGTTATCTAGGAAAATTACGAATATCCGAAATAACCATATCCATCAAGCAACAGCTAAATTGGTGAAAACCAAACCAATGAGGATTGTTGTGGAAGACTTACCTATCTCAAACCTGTTAAAAAACAAAAAACTATCGAAAGCATTTTCATTTCAAAAATTACACTTCTTCTTTCAATGTTTATCATACAAGTGCGAGAAGTATGGCATTGAGTATGTAAAAGCTGATAAATGGTTCGCCTCAAGCAAGATTTGCTCATGTTGCGGAGTAAAATACGACCATTCAGTTCAACCAGAAGGACAGTGGAGTTTAAAAATACGTGAGTGGTGTTGTGTTGGGTGCAATAGCCATCACGATAGGGATGTAAATGCTTCGATAAATTTATCAAGATGGGTAAAATAAATGCTTGATAATAGGAGGTAACGATACTGCCTCGTGTGGAGTGTTATACCCCTCGTCCCTTCGGGGTTGCGAGAACACGATGAAGCACTAACTTGTGTAAATTTGATTGAATTGTATAGATTTAGTTAAGTTTATCGTATCGGTATACTTTCAATGGCTAAAAAGATGAGAAGCTTTCGCTCGAAGATGGTTATGCTATTTGCGTTAAGTATGATATTTGCTGGTGGCGTAACGTATATCATTTATGAAGGATTACGGATTTATTATAAATTAGTTGTTCGTTTTGAAGATCCATTAGCCCAATTCCGTTCAATGGTAAGACAAATTGGGGATGTTAATTTCTTTTTAATTATTTTCATCCCGCTATCCATTATGTTTTTCTTCTTCCTTACTAGACCGTATTTAAAATATTTTGATGAGATTTCAAGCGGGATTCATCATTTGGCGAACGGAAATTTTTCAAATGAAGTGCGAGTGTCATCAAATGATGAGTTTGGATATATCGCACGTGAAATAAATGTAGCGAGTGAAAAATTAAAGGAAGCAGTAGAACGAGGAGACTTTGCAGAAAGTAGTAAAGACCAGCTCATTGTTAACTTAGCTCACGATTTAAGAACGCCGTTAACATCTGTTTTAGGTTATTTAGATTTAATTCTTAAAGATGAGAATTTGACGAAAGAACAAATTAAACATTTTTCCACAATTGCTTTTACGAAATCGGAAAGGCTTGAAAGCTTACTTGATGAATTATTTGAAATAACGAGAATGAATTATGGCATGTTGCAGCTGGAAAAAAGACCAATTGATATAAGTGAATTACTTATACAGTTAGAGGAAGAATTGTATCCGTTATTAGAAAAAAAGGATTTAGAGGCGAGATTGAATATGAATCCGCATTTACCTATTAATGGTGACGGAAAATTATTAGCACGAGTATTTGAAAATCTTTTAACGAATGCAATTCGCTATGGGTATGATGGAAAGTTTGTTGATGTGAACGGATATATTGATCGTGAAGAGGTAGTTGTACAAATTATAAATTACGGAGATAGCATTCCAGAAGAAGATTTACCGTATCTTTTTGATATGTTTTATACAGGTGATAAGGCAAGATCAGAGCAGCAAGGTAGTACAGGCCTTGGGTTATTTATTGCGAAAAATATTGTCGAGCAGCATAACGGTACCATTTCTGCTGAAAGTAATGTAATTAGAACGATATTTGAAGTGAGATTACCAAAAGAAGAGAATCAGGCGATTTAATAAAAATTTAAACTTTACCCCACTTTTTATTTTAATAGTTTTTTCTATTCTATACGTAAGTTACGTTAAGGAGGAACTAGAAATGAAAAAGTGGGTATTTATTTCTCTTTTTATATTATGTACAGTCTGTGTAGGCTTTTATATATCACCATTATTTCAAAAGGATATCGATGTTAAAATTGCAGAAAAAGATAATAAGGTAAAATCGGCGAATATTGAAAAGGTAGAGGTTACAAAAGAAGAGATTTATAAGGGAAATCTATTATTAGTTAATAAAGATTACCCAGTTAAAAAAGATAGCATTAGGTCCGACATTATAAATGTAAATCACAATAGTGAATTAGTAAGAGGTTATGTGGTATTTGATAGAAATCTTCGTTTATCAAAGGATATTGTAAAAAAGTTTTTAAACGTTGTCGATGCAGCTGGCAAAGATGGAGTACAGCATTTCTTAATGAGTAGCGGGTATCGAGATTTTAAAGAACAAAGTAAATTATATAAAGAAATGGGATCCGATTATGCACTTCCAGCAGGATACAGTGAACATAATTTAGGATTATCACTGGACGTTGGGTCCACTCAGAAGAAAATGGAGAAGGCTCCTGAAGGAAAATGGATTGAAGAGAACGTCTGGAAATATGGATTTGTTTTACGTTATCCGAAAAATAAAAGTAATATTACGGGTATTCAATATGAGCCATGGCATATACGCTATGTAGGCTTACCTCATAGTGCGATTATGCAAAAAGAGAAAATTACATTAGAGGAATACTTGGACTTTCTAAAAGAGAAAAAAGAGATCTCAACGGATGTGGAAGGTAAGAAATATACGGTTTCTTATTATAAAGTTTCAGATCGTATGAACGTGAATGTTCCGGTGAATAAGCAGTATGAAATTTCGGGGAACAATATGGACGGGGTTATTGTGACGGTTCAGGAATAGGTGTTTCTTTGAAGTAAAGTTTGATTCTCCCATGATAACGTTTTGTAATGGGAGAATCAAACTAGAGGAACAGGTACAATTTTTAATAATAGAAAAAGTAATCTTTATATGAAGAATATTTTAATTAACATCTTCTCAACGGCTTTCATTCAGAGTAAAAAAGGTTGGAGCCTCATCAATATTCTTCAGCCATATATATTCTTGACCATGTAAACCATCCTTCACCCAGACATCACCTTTATATACATTTGTCTTCTTACGAAACCAAGTAAGATAAGATCCAACAACTTGAGGATCTTCATCAAGTTCATTCTTTTTTGGGAACGAGATTTGTTTCTGTTCTTCTGTTTTTATATTAATAATATAAAGCGTTGTGATCATCGGCGGAACAGGCCCTTCCGTCCATTCTTTGTTCTCCTTTGCACGAGCCACAATCACTTTGTCTGGTGAGAACCATTCCAAATCAAGGTCTACATAACCTACAGGTGTGTATTCCTTTTGTTGCTTTGATGTCAGTATATCTGCAACTGTGGTTTTCTTATTTTCAACAAAAAATCTTCCTTCTCCTGAAATATAGGCCAGTTGATTGGCTGATGGAGCCCACTTCATCCAGTCTTTGAACCCTAGCATTTTACCTATAACTTGAAAGTGTGCCCCTTTTGATGATATGACACATAACGTATTGCTATCCATTGCCCAGGAAGCAGTAGGGATGGCTAAAAAACTAACCCACTTTCCATCAGAACTCCACTTAAAATAGTTAGTACCAATCGCAAATAAATCAGTTTCATTTGTTCGAATGGTATAAAAAGGTTTTATTTTATCTTTAGCAAGATTTGCATCTACTGGAATTCTATAAAGTGGGATTGGGCCCCATCCAGTAGGACGCAAGCTGGAGTGTGAGGAAACGATAAATTCCTTTCCGTTCGGAAACCATTCGAAATCACTAACCCCAAGTGATACATTTTCAAAACCTTGCGGGCGACCATTTTTTATTTTTGTAACGTTTAATAAACCTTGGTCAGTGTAGGCCAATTGATTCTTGTTCGGTGACCACTTAAAGTCAGATGTTACGACCCTTACGTAAGGCTGATAGTTTATTTTCTCCTTAGTATCATAAATGAATAGGTTAGATTTTTCACCCTTTTCATCACTATCAATATAACCAATAAATCTACCATCATAAGACCATTTTGGAGAATACACATATTGATTCTTTGTGATTTGTATTTCTTTAGCACCCTTTTTAATCCATAGCTGATGGTCACGGATAAAGGCAGCTGTTAGTGGGGTCTCTGCACTGACGATCGTTGATAATTGAAAACTGATTAAGATTATAAATAATAAAATCCGAAATCCCAAGAACATCCCTCCTACTTATAGGTTGTCCTAATATTTAATGGAAACTCCCATCAAGGTGCTCCTTGTAATTTATAATCAGCTTTGGTTATTCTGCCCCGTTAATTTAAGTATGTTTCTTAACAATCGTCTTTAACAGAAATCCCTAATTTTCGTAGTAAGTGTTTTTCTACAAAATGGGCTAGCGGTAAAACTTTATTTCAAATTCATAATAGAGAAGGAGGCAATACATAATTAAACATTATAACGTTATATTTACTTTTCGTTTTTTTCGTGATACTCTAAATATGTGAAAGAGATATAAAAATGAAACTTTAATGTAAGCGTATTCTTATGGCTTCTTATAGAAAAGGGTGGAAATACAATGACAGAACGATTCGTGCTACGTAATGTGAAACGTGTGAACGGGGAAGAGGTTGACATTGTAATTGATAATAATAAAATCGCACAGGTGACGAAAGCGGGTTTTGGCGAAGGTGGAAAGGTTCTTGATTACTCGGGTACTTACGTATCGAGTGGCTGGATTGATTTGCACGTTCATGCTTTTCCAGAGTTTGATCCGTATGGCGATGAGGTGGATGAAATTGGCGTTAAGCAAGGGGTAACGACAATTGTTGATGCGGGAAGCTGCGGGGCTGATCGTATTGCAGATTTAGTATTAAGTAGAGAACAGGCAAAAACGAATTTATTTGCCTTTTTAAATATTTCTCGCATCGGTTTGAAACGAATTGATGAATTATCCAATATGGAATGGATAGATAAAGAGAAAGTAATAGAAGCAGTAGAAAAGTATAAAGATGTAATCGTTGGGTTAAAAGCGAGAATGAGTAAAAGTGTCGTTTGTGATAGCGGAATTGAACCGCTGCACGTGGCGCGCTCTTTATCTCGTGAAACATCATTACCGATTATGGTACATATCGGTTCAGCGCCTCCACGTATAGAGGAAGTTGTACCTCTTTTAGAAAAAGATGATGTCATTACACATTACTTAAACGGGAAAGAAAATAATTTATTTGATGAAGAAGGAAAACCGCTACCTGTGTTGTTAGATGCAGTGAAACGCGGTGTACATTTAGATGTTGGGCATGGTAATGCTAGCTTTTCTTTTAAAGTAGCAGAAGCAGCGAAGCGTCACGGCATTGCGCTTAATACAATTAGTACAGATATTTACTGGAAGAATCGTGTACACGGTCCAGTTTATAGTATGGCTAACGTTCTTTCGAAATTCCTTTACTTAGGTTACACGCTCGAAGAAGTGATTGATGCGGTTACGAAAAATGCAGCAGAATGGCTTAAGAAACCAGAGCTTGGCCGCATTCAAGAAGGGGATATTGCGAACTTAACTTTGTTTACGGTTAAAGATGAACCGATTATGTTAATTGATTCAGAAGGGGATCAGCGCATTGCTGAAAGAAGAATTGATACGAAAGGGGTTGTAATCAATGGGTCATTCATTGAATGCTAAGTATGGATTAAAAAGAGTTATTAATGCGAGCGGTAGAATGAGTATTTTAGGTGTATCGGCTCCGACAAATACAGTCATGGATGCGATGAAACATGGTGGACAAAATTATGTAGAGATTGCAGATTTAGTAGATAAAGCGGGAGACCATATTGCTAGCATTCTAGATTCAGAGGCAGCAGTTGTTGTGAACTCAGCATCGAGCGGAATTGCGCTTTCTATCGCTGGTATTGTGACAGGAGGAAATCGTCGTAAAAGTGAACGGCTTCATCAAGAGGTTATTGCGAAAAATGAAGTGATCATGCTGAAAGGTCATAACGTTCAATACGGTGCTCCTGTTGAAACGATGATTTATTTAGGCGGCGGTAAGCTCGTTGAAGTAGGTTACGCAAATGAAGGGAAAGCAGAGCATATTGAAGATGCGATTGGTGAAAATACAGCAGCTATTCTGTATGTAAAATCCCATCATGCAGTGCAAAAAAATATGATTTCTGTTGAAGAAGCATGGGAAGTTGCACAGCGAAATAATGTACCACTTATCGTTGATGCGGCAGCTGAAGAAGACATTCAAAAATATGTGAAGTATTCAGATCTAGCAATTTATAGCGGTTCAAAGGCGATTGAAGGACCTACTTCTGGTATTGTTGGCGGTAAACGAAAATATATTGAATGGCTAAAGGTGCAATTACATTGCATTGGAAGAAGTATGAAAGTTGGGAAAGAGACGACTTTTGGCTTACTTCAAGCGCTTGATGAATACGGAGTGAAAGAAGATAAGAGTGAACAAGAAAAAGAATTGTTGCAAGTACTTATGCCGCTGAAAGAGTTAAACGGTGTAAATGTAACAATCGTTCAAGATGAAGCTGGAAGATCGATCTTTAGAGCGCGTATTCATATTAACGAGAACGAATTAAATAAAACTGCAAAAGATGTTGTGACCGCGTTACGCGAAGGGGAAATCGCAATTTACACACGTGATTACGGAGTAAGACAAGGGTTCTTTGATATCGATCCACGTCCACTTCAAGGTGATGATATACATGTGATTGAAGAAAAAATGAGAGAAATTGTAGGGGGAAACTAAAATGACAAACATTCAAAAACGTTTTTATAAAGGCCGCGTAGCATTAAATGTATTAGCGAACAATATCGAGAATGCGAAAAACATTTTTGAAGCAGCAGAAGGTTATGTAGTAGTCGGCGTGTTATCAAAAGATTATCCGACAGTAGAAGAAGCAGTTACAGCGATGAAAGCATACGGAAAAGAAATTGATGACGCGGTATCAATCGGACTAGGTGCTGGAGATAATCGTCAAGCGGCGGTTGTAGCTGAAATTGCGAAGCATTATCCTGGTAGTCATATTAACCAAGTGTTCCCTTCAGTTGGGGCAACGCGCGCAAATCTTGGCGGAAAAGATAGCTGGATTAATAGTTTAGTATCACCAACAGGAAAAGTAGGTTACGTAAATATTTCTACTGGTCCAATAAGTGCAGCTGGAGAAGAAAAGGCAATCGTTCCAATTAAAACAGCGATCGCACTTGTACGTGATATGGGCGGAAATTCATTGAAATACTTCCCGATGAAAGGTTTGGCTCACGAAGAAGAATATCGCGCAGTTGCGAAAGCTTGTGCGGAAGAAGGATTCGCATTAGAGCCAACAGGCGGAATTGATAAAGAAAACTTTGAAACAATTGTACGTATTGCGCTTGAAGCAAACGTAGAGCAAGTTATCCCGCATGTGTACTCTTCTATTATTGATAAAGAAAATGGCAATACGAAAGTAGAAGATGTACGCGAACTATTAGCAGTAGTGAAGAAGTTAGTTGATCAATATGCGTAAGAAAATTGCAGCGTTCGGCGAAGTAATGATGCGCCTGCAAGTACCAGGATATGAATTGTTGTCGCAAGCTAATACGCTAAATTATTCTTTTTCAGGTACAGGCGTGAACGTTGCAGCGGCCCTTTCTCATCTAGGGCATGAAGGGTTTCTTGTTTCAACTTTACCGGAAAACTCGGTTGGAGATGCTGCGGTATCGCACATTCAAAAATTAGGTATTCAGGCACCGTTTATTTCAAGAGGCGGTAAATATGTTGGCATGTACTTTTTAGAAAATGGATTTGGCGCACGTGCAAGCCGCGTTACGTATTCCAATCGTTTAGAAAGTAGTTTCAACACAGCATCTGAAGAGATGTACCAATTTGAAGAAATCGCCAAGGAGATTGATATCGTTCATTTTTGCGGAATTACACTTGCGATGAATGATCCTGTGCGTCATCATATGAAATCTTTAGCGAAAGCAGTTAAGGCAAACGGAGGTACTGTTGTTTTTGATTGCAACTATCGTCCATCGCTTTGGGGAGAAGATGGGTATGAACAGGCAAAACCGCATTATGAAGAAATGCTAGGCCTTGCCGATATTGTAATGATGAATGAAAAAGATGCGATGTTTGTTCTCGGAATGAAAACAGAAGAGACTGATCGAGAAGCACAACTTGTTGACCTTATTCCAAAAGTGGCTGAAATATATCATATCGCTACAATTGCTGGTACTCATCGATCTATTAATAGTGATAATACACACTCACTTCGTGGATTCATATGTAAAGATGGAACGTTCACTTTTGCAAAAACACTTACGTTTTCTGTATATGATAGAATAGGTGCTGGAGATGCTTATACGAGCGGAATTATTCATGGCGAGATAGAAGAGTTTGCACCAGAGAAAGCTGTTTCATTTGCGTCAGCAGCTGGAATGCTTGCACATACAATCGTCGGTGATACGCCAATGTCATCAGAGAAAGATATACTTCGGGCAATGACGGCATCAGTAGGTGATGTAGAAAGGTAGTGGGTGTAACGGTGAACGTAACGAGGAAAAAAGGACCATTATATTTACAAATTAAAAATATTATTCGTGATCGAATATTACAGGGCGTTTATGCGATTCATACAAATATTCCTTCTGAACCACAATTAGAAGAAGAGTTCAAAGTGAGCAAAATTACAGTTCGAAATGCGATTAAAGAACTCGCTCAAGAAGGATATTTAGAAAAGAAAAGCGGTAAAGGAACGAAGGTCATCCGTAATACTTCTGCGACAAAGCTTTCGAAGGGTAAAAAATTTACTGAAGTGTTAGTGGAAGAAGGATATAAAGTACAAAAGAAATTGTTAAAGGCAGAAGTAGTTCATAATGAAGAGGGAACAGTGCCGTTTCGATTATTCGGTAAAGAGAGTTTTCGAATTGAGCGTCTATACGCTTTAAATGATGCCCCGTACATTCATTATACGCACTATTTTTCAGCGCGAATGGCAAGTACAGACTTATCGGACTTTGATTTGCAATCGCTTTATGATCTAGTCGAGGAACAAGGTATACATTTAGAAAATTTCAGAGATGAATTCGCTGTTGGATTTGCACCTAGCTTCGTTGCGGAAGCGTTAGGGGAAAAAGAAGAGACAGCATTATTAAAACGTATGCGTTATTCTTACGATGAATTAGGCGAAGTAATTGAATATAGTGAAGGCTACTACAATACGGAAATGCAGCATTATGTAGTTAATTATGATATATAGAAAGTGAAGAGGGGGAAGTACTCCCTCTTTTTTTGTGTGAGATGGCATGTTGCTTTATATTTTTACTGAACATATTTATAAAAAAACAGGAGGTGCCTTGTTAAAGGTATTTCCTGTTTTTTTTAGCCCATTTCTCAAAACAAGCCCGTTTTTAGGAATGCCAAGCTTCCTATTTGCCCTGAAAACATAATATAAATGGAATCCCCTCATTTAGAGCAAGTTGAACTTGTTATGAATGATACTAAAGGAGGAATAGAGTAATGAGCGAAAAGTGTGAACACAGACATGATGATTGCGACCGTAGACGTGGCTGCGGAGGCGGTTTTGCGCTTCTAATCGTATTGTTTATTTTATTAATCATTATCGGTGCTAGCTGCTTCGGCGGAGGCGGTGGTTGTGGTTACGGCGGTTATGGTGGCTATGGCGGCTATGGCGGCGGCTATGGTGGATACTGCTAATTATTAAAAACTATTGAAAATGGCCTTGTGCAATACGCACAAGGCCATTTTATTCATGTTCTAATATGCTGTGATAATTTATTGATGTAAAGAGAACGGATTAAGAAGAAGAAAATAATCTCGATAATCCCGAACAAAGTAAGTATAATCACTAATTCTTTTAATAAAGAGAAAGAAAACATGCTTTGTAAAAACTGAATCGCAAATATTGTATGAATACCAGCAACGATATAAGGAATGAAAAATAAAATTCCTAATTGAATTGTTGCAGAACGAAACATTTCTGATTCTGTTAAGCCGAGTTTTGTAATTGTAATGTACTTTTGTTTTTCAGTCGTTAAGTCGTTATACATACGGAAGTATAAAACACTGGCTGCCCCGATAAAGAAAATAAAGCCGAGAAATGTCCAAATAAAGAAAGTAGCAATTGAATTTCCTTTACTGTAGTTTAGATCATCAGCAGCTGTATAAATATCAAATGGGGCGTTAGGAGCCAATTCTGGATCTTTATATGCCTTATAGAAGCTATCCGTATCATTTCTAATATGTTTTAACATATTTTTCGTCGGAACAATTGCATTTTCCCAGTTTTCAACGAAGTAGTTATAAACTATGGTCGTTTCAATATGAGGAATCATATTATCAAATACATAATCTTGTACAACAATTATATGTGGGAAAAGAAAGGATGGTTCGATCCCTTTATTAATAAATCCTTTAATATGAAATTCCTTTTTATTAGATCCGAGTGTAATTGTATTTTGTTTTGCAAATGGATTTGATACAAGATTTAAGAGTTCTGGCGAGTACCGAGAAATAATATAAACTTGTGTAGAATCAAGGGTTATTTCCGGTCTCTTTAATTGTTTCGCAAGTGTGTTATAGTCACTCATTTTCATAAGAGTAATGTCTTCTTTTAAAGCGGTATCTTGCAATACTGCAAACTTATGCTTATTGTATTGAAAATTAGCATTTGTAAGCTCCGTTTCAATTGTAGCAATGTGCTTTTGTTCAAATGGATTTTCACCTTTGGACGTATATGTGAAGGGGAAAGGATATTGTTCTACTATCGATGCTTTCGTATTATTATTAGCAGCAAATAACCCGGTAATAATTGTAAATGCAAGTGCTGACAACATAGAAACGATAAAGAGCACATTAATATTACTACGTGTACGGCTAGCTAAATCTGAAATCCATAACATGTTTATTTGTTTCATATAAAACTTTCTCCGCTTTTTTAAAATAAAAATAAGGAGAAGAAATGTTTGTGAAAAGAATAAATATGTGCCGACTATTACGAGCGGTAAAATAGATAAAATAATAAGGTATACAGAGCCGTTTTGTGCATTTTTTTCTGTTACGTAGCCTTGTGGATAACCGGCGATATAATAGCACAGCCCTAAACAAATTAAGGCAAAAAATGAAATGAGTATAGACGGCCTTTTTTCGTCTTTTTCCTTTTTATTATTTTTAATTAATCGAGTTGTTTTCCGAGTGCGAATGAACATCGGTGTAAATGTAGAAACGATGAAAAATAAAATAATAAAAGTTACTGTTGTAACGATAATAGCTTCTGTTGGCCAATATAAATAGAGGCCTTTTGCATTTGTTAATTTAGAAGTAACGAGTAAGAAAAAGTTAGAAAATACAAGACCGCCTTGAATACCTGCAAAGATAGCGAGCATTCCGATTATCATGTTTTCAGTAAACAAAAGACGCTTTAATTGTTTTTGAGATATACCGAGAACAGTTAAAATGCCAAATTGTTGTTTCCGTACATTTAAAAATGTTCCGATAGAATATAAGAGAAAGAAGAACGAGAACAAAACGATAACAAACTGTGCCATGCCAGCTAAGTTCATGAGTGGATCTCGTTCTTGTAATTTATTCATAATTTGTAATCGCGGATGATATGCGTATACAGTAAATGAAAAGAAAACCATAATGGAAAACGCACTGCTTACAAAATAAGCGAAATATGCTTTAGAATTACGTGAGACATTTTTAAATGCAAACTGCCAAAACGTCATCCACGTCTTCCTCCTAATAATGCTAAAACATCTAATATTTCTTGATAAAACTTCTCGCGATATAATCCGCGGTGTAATTCGTTGTAAAGCCCACCATCTTTAATGAAAATAACTCGGTTACAATAACTTGCTGCAAACGGATCGTGAGTAACCATTAAAATTGTTGCATCTTCTTCTTTATTTAATTTCGTAAATAATTCCATTACATCAATTGCCGCTTTCGAATCTAAGTTTCCTGTCGGTTCATCCGCAAGTAGAAGTGATGGGTGATGAATAACAGCACGTGCTACTGCGGTACGTTGTGCTTGTCCTCCAGAAACTTCAAAAATACGCTTGTCCAAAATATGATCAATTCCAAGTTTTGTTGAAATGTTATCGAGCTTCTCGTCCATTTCTTTCAAAGGGACATTATCTAACGTTAAAGGCAGCACGATATTTTCACCGATTGTTAGTGTATCTAATAGGTTAAAGTTTTGGAAAACAAATCCTAACTCTTGGCGACGGAAAATAGCAAGCTTCTCTCTGCGGAACGTGTGCGGTTGTTTTCCATTAATAATGACTTCACCAGAAGTAGGTGAATCAATTGTAGAGATAACGTTTAAAAATGTAGATTTCCCGCTTCCAGACGGCCCCATAATTGCAACGAATTCACCTTTATCTACGTGTAAATTTATATTTTTTAAAGCAGTATGAGGGACTTTTCCTTCATACACTTTTGAGACGTTTTTTATGTGTAATACTTCTTCCATAATAATCACCTTTCTATTTTTAAAACTTAATATGTTGTGATAATTTTTGCATATAAAAGGAACGAATTAAAAGGAAAAAGAGAATTTCAACCGTTCCAAAAATCATAAGTACGACTGTAATTTCAGCGAAGAACGAGAGATTTAATATATCTTGTAGCATCTTTGTCGCAAACATCGTATGGATCGATGCCATAATGTATGGAACAAAGAATAAGATAGCAAGTTGAATTGTCGCTGAACGCTTCATCTCGGCTTCTGTTAAGCCGATTTTCGTAATCGTTATATACTTTTCTTGCTCAGTTGTTAAATCTGTATACATTCGGAAGTAAAGAACACTGCCAGCACCGATAAAGAAAATAACGCCAAGGAAAGTTCCGATTAAGAAAAAGGAAGCAACATTTAGTTTCGTGTTGTATAAAGAGTCACTTGCTTCACTTGCGTGGAACGGTGGATGTTCTGCTTGAATCGTCGCATTGTCGTTAGCGATTTTTGTTATAAATGCTGAACCAATATTATATGCTTTTTCCCAATCCAGAACTTTGAAGCTATATACACTCATTTGTTTCGAAATAGATGATAATGCTTCTATATTCTCATCAGATAGTACGATTAATTGAGGTACTAAGCCAATTGGGAACGGGCTATAACTTGTATAGTCTTTCACCTGCAATTGTAAAGAGTTTTGAGTAAGTGTAAGAGTGTTTTTCTTTTCCTTATTATGAAGCGTTCCAATGACTTGAGCATCTAAATCTTTAATTAAGATATAAGACTCGTCTTTATTCACTGTGAGAGTTTCCCAATTTAATGCCTTAGCCAGTATATTATAGTCACTTTGTTTAATGGCATAATAGAGCTGCGGGCTTTCTTCCGCCGAAGATACTTCATATATATCCGTTTTAAATTTTGTATAAGTAAAGTGCTCTTCATTAAATTTTTGCTCTAACCAGTTTAAATGTTGATCAGCTAACGTATTTTCAGTATGAGATAAATACGTAAACGGGAAAGGGTTTTGCCTAATTTCCTCAAACTTTGTAAATTTCCCGAACCCATATAAGAATGTAATCATTGTAAAAGCGAGCGTTGATAGCATCGCTACAATAAAGAGCATGTTAATATTCGTTCGAATACGAGTTGCTAAATCGGAAATCCAAAGCATATTAATACGTTTCATATAAAATTTTCTTCTTGTCTTTAATATGCGAATGAGCAAGAAGCTAATTTGTGAGAAGAAGAAGTATGTTCCGGCTGCAATAAGCGATGGAATGACAAATATACTAGAGACGACATACAAAAGCCCAATGATGTCACCTAACGACATAAAATACAGAGGATTTGCGGCTAACGCATACCCAGATATTAAACATATCGCACCGAATAAAGAAACGAGTACGGATGCTTTTTTTTCTTTATGTTGTTTTCCTGATTTTAAAAGTCGTACAGCTTTTCTCGTACGGATGAGCATTGGTGTAAAGGAAGATACCAGAATAAAGAGACCGAGAAAGGTTATAGTCGTTAAAACAATGGCACTTGTCGGCCAATATAAATATAAACCAGGTACATGTGTAATTTTGGCGGTAACTAATAAAAAGAACTGTGAAAAGACAAGTCCGAGTTGAATGCCAAAAAATATAGAAAGAATACCAATTAACATATTTTCTAAAAAGACGAGCCTTTTTAATTGTTGTTGAGAGATGCCAAGTACTGTTAAAATTCCAAACTGTTTTTTTCGTACTTTTAAAAACGTACCAATCGAATATAGTAAAAAGAAAAATGAAAAAAACGCAATGACAACTTCTGAAATTGTCATTAATATGTTCAGAGCATAATTCACGTCTGTCATATGCAATTTAGGATGAAATAAATAAACTGCAAATGAGAAAAAAATAGCAATGGAAAACGCACTGCTTACAAAATAGGCGAAATAAGCTCTGGCGTTCCGTGTTACGTTTTTAAAGGCAAACTGCCAAAATGTCATTCACCTGAACCTCCTAATAGAGTGAAGCGGAAAAGGATATAAGAGATACCCTTTTCCTGTACTAATATATTCATAAAACTTAACCATTCGTATACTCTGATAACTTTTGCATGTAAAAGGAACGAATGAATAAGAAAAAGACGATTTCAACTATGCCAAAAATAATAAGAACGGCTGAAATTTCTTTGAATAGTGATAAATCAATTACATCTTGAAGCATTTTTGTTGCGAACATTGTATGAATGGATGCCATAACATATGGAACGAAAAATAAAATGCTAAGTTGAATGGTTGCAGATCGTTTCATCTCTGCATTTGTTACACCAATTTTTGAAATTGCTACATATTTTTCTTGTTCGTTTGTTAAATCTGTATACATTCTGAAGTAAAGAACGCTACCTGCTCCAATAAAGAAAATGACACCTAAGAATGTCCCGATTAGGAAGTATGCAGCACTTCCTGATGTGATTCTATATAATGAGTCTGCTGATTCATAGGAGCGTATAAGGGGGCCTTCGTATTGGAATTCCTGTCGATCTTTTTGTATTTTTTTCATAAAATCATTAGCAATTTCATACGTCTTTTCCCAGTTTTGTACGTTATAATTGTACGCTGATACATGCTTTGTTGTACTTGGTAAGTTGTTTACAACAACATCAGGTAAAATTAAAGTTTGATATGAAAAGTTAGATGGAATGGCCCCTGCTTGTTCATAGCCCTTTACTTGTAATATCGTATTTGTGCTAGAAAGTGTAATGGATTTTCTATTGAAGCTTGGATCAAATTGGCCGAATAAGGTGAAATAAGCGCTGCCGCTTAAGACATATGCTTCGTTATCGCTCATGAATAGTTGTTTCATTCGCAGGGAAGCTGCAAGTTTATTATAGTCACTTTGTTTCATTGCATAGACGTCATTGTAAGTCGTTATACCTGCATCTTCTTTCAGTGGTGTTTCATATAAATCAGCTTCTATCTTTTTATAAGAGAAATTTTCTTTTTGTAACTGCTGTTCAAGCCAAGTTAAATGCTTGTTAGCAAAAGGATTTGCGTCATATGAAAAATAAGAAAATGGAAAAGGTGAACTTCTCGTAACATCTAGCTTTGTAAACTTTCCAAATCCATATAGAAATGTAATCATTGTGAAGGCTACTGTAGATAGCATCGCTACAATAAAAAGCATATTAATATTTGTTCGAATACGACTTGCTAAATCAGAAATCCAAAGCATATTAATCCGTTTCATATAAAAACTTCTTCTTTTCTTTAAAATATAAATAAGTAAGAAACTAATTTGAGAAAAGAAAAAATATGTCCCAATTGTAACAAGTGCTGGAATCACAAAAATACTTGAAACCATATATATAACGCCTACTTGCGGGTTTACTGAGAAGAAATATTTAGGATTTACAGCTAAAATATAACCACCTAATAAACAGATAGCACCAAACAGAGAAATTAATATGGATGGTTTTCTTTCTTTTTGTTTTACATTGTTTGTTTTTAAAAGGTGCAATGCTTTTTTTGTTCGAATAAGCATTGGTGTGAATGCAGATACAGCGATAAAGAGACCAAGAAACACAATCGTTGTTAAAATGAAAGCATTCGTAGGTATATATAAATATATCCCTGGTACGTGTGTAATTTTCGCCGTTACTAATAAGAAAAATTGCGAAAAGACAAGCCCAAACTGCATACCAAAAAAGATAGATAAAATACCAATTAACATATTTTCCGTAAAAACGAGACGATGTAATTGCTTTTTCGATATACCTAAAACGGTTAAAATACCAAATTGTTTTTTACGAACTTTTAAAAACGATCCGATTGAATATAGTAAAAAGAAGAAAGAGAACAGTACAATGACAACTTCTGAAAAAATCATTAATCCTGAAATTTCAGAGATCATACTGAAATTTTGTAATTTCGGATGAAATAAATAAACAGCAAACGAAAAGAAAACAGCAATGGAAAAGGAACTGCTTAAAAAATAGGCAAAATAAGCTCTTGAGTTGCGCGTTACATTTTTAAAAGCAAATTGCCAAAATGTCATAATATGTACCTCCCGTTAGAAGGCCAATATGCAGTTTTATTGCAAAAAATGTATGAGAGTATATTCTCATACATTTTGCTAGCATATGTTCCAATCATGCTTTGGTCACCTTCTCCGTATTTTCTGCTTGATTGTTTGCAGCGTTGTGGAAGATGATTTTAATCGTCGTTCCTTTACCAACTTCAGAGTCTAGTTTTACAGAATGACCTAAATAATCACAAATTTTACTTACGATATAAAGTCCCATACCAGTAGATTCTCCGAATGTACGACCATTTTTCCCAGTGTAAAATGGTTCAAATACTCTTCGAACATCTTCTTGCGGAATACCAACGCCCTCATCACGAACTTCCAAAATGATATCTTTTCCATTTCGATAAGCTGATAAGAAAACTTTCTTTCCGCGTTCACCAGAATAACGAACAGCATTTGTCATTAACTGATAAATGATGAACTTTAGCCATTTCGCATCAGAAGCAACTTTTAAATCTGAATGAACTTCTAAAACAGGGAAGACCCCGTTTCGAATGAATAGTTCTTTTAATCCGTTAATATTTTTTGTTACAGCATCTTTTAATGAAACGGTCTCAACATGGAAGTCTTCATGGAAGTTGTTTAACCTTGCCATGTATAAAGCCATATCGAGTCCTTGATTTAGTCGCTCTAATTCTTTTTTAAATTGCGGGATTAAATGTTCATCTTCCATTTCAAGCACCATAAGTTGCATAACAGAAACGGGCGTTTTCATTTGATGTACCCAGTGGTTAATAAATAATTGGTGTTCTTGCTGTTTTACTTCAAATGTTTGTAGGTCTTTTTGGAATAGACGATATTGCGTACGAACGAGCTCGTTTACACCGTGGGGCATAGGAGCAGTCGCTCTTTCAATAAACGCATCTTCCATTTTCTCTGGTGGTTCACTTAATCTGTGGTACATTCTACGATTACGAACGTAACGATAAGCGAGGAAACAGATGAATAAATATAAGCTTAAAACGATGAAGTAAAACTTATTATTTTGAAATCCATCTACTGCATCATAGAGAACGAAAATGATTCCGAAGTTTAATACATATAGTAGAAAAAATGCAAAATGATCACGTAAAAATAGCTTCATGCTTATTCACTCCAAGTTGTGTTAAAACGATATCCAAGTCCACGTACTGTTTCAATAGAGTTCTCAATACCAAGCTCATTAAACTTTTTACGAAGACGCGTAATGTTTACGTTTAATGTATTTTCTTCAACGAAGCTCTCATCATCCCAAAGGGCAGCTAATAAATCTTCACGGCTTGCTGTACGAGGGAATTTAGATAATAGCATTTCTGCTAAAATAGCTTCTTTCTTTGTTAAAAGAACTTGCTCAGATCCGAAATGAATTTCTGGACGTTCAGGGAATAGTTTTAAACCTTCTACTTCAACGATACGTTCAGAAATATTTGGTGCATAATCACCATAAATACGGCGTAATTGACCTTTAATTTTTGCCATTACAACGTCATAGTGGAACGGTTTCGTAATGTAATCATCCGCGCCACTTTCAATCGCCATAATTTGTTCCATTTCACCAGCACGAGCTGAAATGAAAATAATTGGACAAGTAGATTCATGACGGATTTGACGGCACCAGTAGAAACCATCGAATTTCGGTAAGTTTACATCAAGTAAAACAAGATGTGGTTTCACGGCGTTAAACGATTCCATAATATCATCGAAGTTCTCCGCAACAACAGCATCATAGCCATATTTTTGAATGTGAGATTGTAGTAATGATGAAATATTTGGATCGTCTTCAACGATTAAAATTTTATACATATGTATATTCCTCCTAAAAAAAACAATTGTAGCTATAGTGTACCATGTGTTTCTCGTCTTTTCATTATGTTGAAATGAGAGCTATATAAATATAAAGATTTTAAAAATAACATAAAACCTATCTTTTTAGGAGAGAGAGAGGATCCAGCCATGCATAGAAGCGGTCAGAGCCTTTTTTGCCCCGTACGAAGTAAAAACAAAGAAATCAAATGAATAGGGTTTCCTGTTTGTTATACATAGCATAGCTGTGGCGTATTTATAGGTCAAAAGTGGAAAAAGTAAAAAGGCTATGGATACAATTGACAATTACTGGTTTTTAATTTAATATTTAGATAAATATCTAAATGTCTAATTAGTGAAGGGAAGAAAGACATTGAATCAAGCATTCAAAGCATTAGCAGACCCAACAAGGCGAAAAATTTTAGATTTATTAAAAGAAGGCGATTTAACTGCTGGCGAAATTGCTGAACAGTTCAATATGACAAAGCCAAGTATTTCTCATCACCTAAATGCGCTTAAAAATGCTGAACTTATCCAAGATGAAAAGAAAGGGCAATTCGTTATGTACTCTTTAAACACAACTGTATTTCAAGATTTATTGACTTGGGTGTTTACGTTTACGAATAAGGGGGAAGAGGGGAAATGAGGAAGCATGTATTTCCATTATTATTAATTGTTTTAACGATTATTGCATGGTGCATCGCATGGCCGCATTTACCGGAAGAGGTTCCGAGCCATTGGAATGTTGCTGGTGAGGTAGATGGGCATATGTCAAAAATGGGGATGATGATTTTTGATATAGCAATTATGACTTTTATATATGCACTGGTGACTGTATTGCCTAAGATAGATCCGAGGTACGAGAACTACAAAAAATTTCCTAAAGCACTTGGAAGGATAAATGGAGCAATTTTATTTTTCTTATTTACTATTAATATGATGACACTAGCAAATGCTTTAGGATATAACATTCCAATTGGAATTGTTGTGAACATAATGGTTGGTATCCTTTTCGTTGTACTCGGCAATTATATGCAGCAATGTAAACCAAATTTCTTCATAGGTATTAAGACACCATGGACTTTAAGTAGTGAAAATGTATGGAGAAAAACACATCGATTAGGATCAAAGATTATGATGATTGGCGGTATTGTAATCATATTTTCCTCGTTTCTTCCGGGAATGTGGAAGATGATTTGTTTGTTAAGTGTTGTTGCTGTATTAGTTGTTGGTACGATGGGATATTCCTATGTTGCTTATAAAAAAGAGATAGGGGCTTAATAAAAAATTTATGGGGGAGAGAGGATGAAAAGACACGTATTACCATGGAGTTTAATTAGTGCAATTGCAATTGGGTGGTATATTGTATGGCCATATTTACCGGAACAAATTCCACGTCATTATAATGCTGCAGGAGTAGTAGATGGATATTTTTCTAAAGTGGAGGCAAGTTCTTTTTCGATAGGTAGTATGTTGGTGCTTTATATGATGTGGCTAGCTATTGGGTATGTTGATATAACGAAAGGCAAGTATAAACAGCAAGCTAAAGTCCTCACTGCAATTAACTATGCCATTCTTTTTATAGGATTCGGCTGTAACATATTTGCGTTATTAGCAGCGTCTAATTATATTGCTTCAGCTTCAATTGCATTTAATTTCGGACTTGGAACACTGTTTCTTGTACTCGGTAATTACATGCAACAAACGAAGCCGAACGGTTTAGTAGGCATTCGAATGGACTGGACATTAGAAAATCCTGTGGTTTGGAGAAAAACACATCGATTTGCTTCGAAGGTATTTGTAATAGGGGCACTCTGTATATATGCTGGTGCGTTACTTCCAGATCCATTCAATATTTTTATGGCAATTGGAATAATATTAGTATGCATCTTCATATCAACGATAAAGTCATATGTTATTTATAAAAAAGAAATGCAATTGTGAGCAATAAGCGTTTGAACTATACTAATCAAATTTTATCCCGCTATTTGCGAGCAGTAAGACTCCCACCTCAAAATTCAGCTGAAGAAAAGAAGTTAGGTAGGAGTCGGGCTACTCGTAAAAGTCCGATTGGTGAGGGCTAATAATCAGTGGGGATGGATAAAATCCCCACTGATTAAAGTTTCACTTTATATTTATAGTTTTTATGTGTTAACAGGTTCTAATACTCAGTGAGGATAACAAAAAACTTGCTGAGTAAAATTAAAGGCTTTTCAGTCTGAATATTTCGTTTTTTATTCGAGGGATGGTTTGGGGGAAATCACATGTTAGAAATTATAAATTTTAGCAAGACATACAAAGGTGGAAAAAAAGCAGTAGATCAGTTAAATATTACTGTTCAAGCAGGAGATATCTTTGGATTTATTGGGCATAACGGTGCGGGGAAGAGTACAACGATTAAGTCGTTAGTAGGAGTTATAGATTTTGAAGAGGGTGAAATTTTTGTTGATGGCCATTCAGTAAAAAAGGATCCGATTGCATGTAAGAAAGTAATGGCGTACATTCCTGATAATCCAGATTTATATGAGCAATTAACAGGAATTCAATATTTGAACTTTGTTGCGGATGTTTTTAAGGTGTCTGCAAAAGATCGGGAAAAGGAGATACAGAAGTATGGGGATGCTTTTGAGATTACACCTTACTTGGGAGACTTAATATCTTCTTATTCACATGGTATGAAACAAAAAGTGGCGATTATATCAGCGGTTTTGCATAAACCGAAATTATTAGTTTTAGATGAACCTTTCGTTGGTCTTGATCCAAAGGCAGCCGTAGTATTGAAAGGGATTATGAAAGAGCTTTGTGAAAAGGGAAGTGCGATTTTCTTTTCTACGCACGTTTTAGATGTGGCTGAGAAGTTATGTAATAAAATAGCGATGATTAATAGAGGGAAATTAGCACTTTCAGGGGAAGTGAATTCTTTAATAAAGGAAGGATCATTGGAAGAGCTCTTTATGAAGGAGCTTGCTAATGAATACTAATAGTCTAGGTCTTTTGAAAATCCGGTTGATAACGCAGCTCGGTTTAAATACTTTTAAATACGAAAAAGATAAGAAAAAGAAGCAGAATAAGATTTTACTGTCAGCATCTATTGCCTTAGTTGGTGTCATGTTAATGCTATATTGCGGAGCCTCAGCATATGGGTTGGTGAAACTAGGAATAAGTGAAATTATCCCAGTTTATGCATTAGTTATTAGCAGTGTATTGACGTTGTTTTTTACTATATTTAAGGCAAATGGAGAGATTTTTGCTTTTAAGGATTACGATTTTTTAATGTCATTACCGATTCGTGTAAGTACTGTTATTACAAGTAGGTTTTTGTATTTATATTTGCTGAATACGATCTTTTCAATCATAATCATGCTACCAATGGGAGTTGTTTATGGCATACATGAGAGGCCATCAGTTTCTTTTTACTTTATGTGGTTTATCAGTATGTTTATAGCATCTTTAATTCCAACAACAATAGCAGCGATCTTTGGAGCTGCTATTACGGCAATCGCTTCTAAATTTAAAAATACGAATAAAATAACTACGATTTTAAGTTTTATAGTAATGATTACATTCGGTTTCTTTATGCTAAAAAGCGGAAATGCTCAATATAGCCTTAATGATATGAACGGAATGGGTGCAATTGTTTCAGAGCAATTAACTAAAGTTTACCCATTAGCTAACATGTTTCAAAAAGCAATTGTTCATGCTGATCTTGTAGCTTTCATCCTATTCGTTGGGATATCGGTTATTTGGTATTATCTTTTTGTAAAAATACTTTCGTTAAAATATAAGCAAATAAACACAGGGATTACCACTTATCATATGCTTTCAAATTATGAGATTAATAGTATGAGAAAAGAAAGTGTATTGGCCGCATTGTATAAAAAAGAGATGAAGCGTTTCTTTTCTTCTACAGTGTATGTCATAAACAGTGGAATGGGAGTCGTGATGGCGCTAGCTTTCGCGCTAGCTTTCGCGCTAGCTATAGTTGTAGTAGGACCAAGTCAATTAATAGCGTATCCTGGAATTGAGACCCTGTTGCAAAAGATTGCTCCATTTGCTATTGCAGCAGCGATTTCGATGACATGTACAACATGTGTGTCATTGTCTTTAGAAGGAAAAAATGTATGGATTATTAAGTCGTTGCCTATAGCGCCAAAGATGATTTATGACAGTAAAATTCTTATGAATCTTTCATTGACTATACCTGCATCACTTATTAGTGCTGTATTACTAATAATAGGGTTAAAACTAGATGTTTGGAGTTCTCTTTTAATCGTAATAACACCGATGACATATTCATTCTTTTCGGCAGTATGGGGGATTTTTATTAATAATCGATTTGGTTATTATGATTGGGTATCAGAAACTCAAATAGTAAAACAAAGCATAGGATCGTTTGTCGGTATGTTTGGTGGCTTAATTAAGGCTGTTATACCTGCCTTGTTAATTGGTACTGCTACGATCTCGAACTACAGAGTATTTACTTTTGTAGTTGTTATAGTGCTTGCGATTATTACTCTTTTCTTGTATAAGAACGAGTCGAGAAGAAGTATAAAATAAAAAGCTGCTTTTCCTTTAAAGAGGAAGAGCAGCTTTTGTTTTGAAAAAGTTTAGGCCTTTATATTATTTTTTAAAAACAGGTACCCATATCTCGCTTCTGAAATTCGGCGAAGATACGTCTTTACTTTCATTCCACAATATTTCCGGTCCTTCCGCTAATTCATAGTTTGAAGAAGGGAACCATTCAGAATAAATACGTCCCCATACATTTTGTAATGCATCAGGAAATGGACCGACAGCTTCAAATATAGCCCATGTTGAAGCTGCGATTTCAAGTTGTTTGAATTGATTTGGACAATCTTTTGTCGTAGTTACTCCAATATAGTGATCGAGTTCTCCTTTTTCCTCCATTCTTCCTTCAGAAAAATTCGTAGAAGCACTAATAATTCCTGTAGGTTCAATATTTGAAAGGGACTTTAATGTTTCGGTTGATTGGCTGTCTAAACTTTTCCACATAGAAGCAATTTCTTCGTTTACACCGTTAAAAACAATCGGTACTCGTTTTTGTATACCAATGATTCGAAATGGATCTTTTTCTTCAATTCGATAGTTCATTGCATTTCCTCCTTGAATGGATAGTTGGAAGGTCATTGGTGAATAAGCTTTCAAAGAACGAATTGTACTTCGAGCTTCTGAAGGCGTTATTCCGTGCAAATTTTGAAATGCACGTGTAAAAGAATCTGGTGAGTTGTATCCATATTTTATAGCGACATCAATGACTTTTGCATTGCTATCTTTTAGTTCAAAGGCAGCAAGAGTAAGACGTCTACAGCGAATATATTCTGATAGTGATATGCCAGCTAAAAAAGAAAACATTCTTTTGAAATGATATTCGGAGCAGAAAGCTATTTTTGCGACTTCTTTAAAATCAATTTCATGTGTAAGGTTTTCCTCAATATACCGCATTGCCGCATTCATATTTTTAAGTGAATCCATACTATGACCTCCTTTGTATATAGAATAGCAAGAATGAAATAGCTCCATCCGACATTTCGTGCACAGCTTTGTAGGGTGCATTTTTAACCTTACAAAATTGTAATGTTCCTGTAAGGAGAATGAATGGATGGCATGATATCCCAATGCTATAGTAACAAAGTACTTTCATTCAGTAGGTTAAATTTTTATGTCTTTACTTATGTGCCTTACATAACTGTCATGTTTGTGTAAGAAACATCGATAGTGGCAAGAGTAGAGAGTGTATATAGTTGAAAATAGAGAATAGAAGAAATGAGGGATGTCGAGATGAAAACAGTGTTAGAAGCAAAAAATATTGAAAAAGTATATGACACAGGTGGGAATAAATTTGCAGCTTTAAAAGGTATTAACTTACAAGTAAAAGAAGGGGAGTTCGTTGGAATTATGGGGCCTTCTGGTTCTGGGAAGACGACTCTTTTAAATGTCCTTTCTACAATTGATAATGCGACGGACGGTGAGATTTTAATTGATGGAAAAGATATCGTGAAGATGAATGATGATAAGCTGGCGTTGTTCCGCCGTGATCATTTAGGTTTCATCTTCCAAGATTATAACTTATTAGATACGTTAACGGTAAAAGAAAACATTGCGTTACCTCTTGCGTTATCGAAGGTGAAAGCGAATGAGATTGATCGCCGCGTTCTTGAAATCTCAAAGAAATTCGGTATTGATCATATTTTAAGTCAGTTCCCATATCAAGTATCTGGTGGGCAGAAGCAGCGCTGCGCAGCATCGCGTGCGATCGTTACAAGTCCTAGTATGATATTTGGGGACGAGCCAACTGGAGCACTTGATTCAAAATCTGCAACAGATTTACTTGAAAGTATGAAGTCGTTAAATGAATATGATAACTCAACAATTTTAATGGTAACGCACGATGCTTTTGCGGCAAGTTACTGTAAACGAGTTATTTTCATTAAAGATGGTGAGTTATATAAAGAATTGCACCGCGGTGAATCAACACGTAAACAGTTCTTCCAAAAAGTCGTTGACGTAATGTCTTCCATTTCTGGAGGTATGGCTGATGACCTTATCTAGCATTGCCCTCCGCAACATACAGCGGAACTTTAAAGACTACTTTGTATATTTTGCATCTATGATATTTAGCATCGTCATCTATTTTACATTTAAGGCGTTGCAGTACAATTCACAAATGGAAAAAGCTGCGGAAGGTTCTAAAAAAATTAGCGGTGCGTTTCAAGTTTCAAGTGTCATGCTAATCATCTTCGTAGCGGTGTTCATTATATATTCGAACGGTTTCTTTACACGGAAGCGTAAAAAAGAAGTTGGGCTATATTCGTTACTAGGTATTCGAAAAAGACAGATCGGTAAAATGCTCTTTTATGAAAATATGTTAATGGGATTAATGTCTTTAATTATTGGGATTGCGATTGGTAGCGTTCTTTCAAAACTATTCCTTGAACTACTAGTAAGTATGATGGGGTTAAATTTAAATGTTCAGTTTGAAGTACCGATGGCTGCAATTGTTGATACAGCAATTATTTTCTTCGTGATTATATTGTATACATCACTTCAAGGATATCGTTTAATTTATCGATTCAAGCTAATTGAACTTTTCCGCGCAGAACGCGAAGGAGAAGCAATGCCAAAAGGATCTGTAATTATGGCGTTAATTTCAATTTTCTTAATCGGTTCAGGTTATTTCTTAGCATTAATGTTCATGAAGGCAGTTAAGTATGCAGACTTTATGGCAGTTGCACTTTATATTTTACTTGCGACAGTAGTAGGTACGTACTTACTATTTATGTTCTTTACAGTATTCGTATTAAAACGAGCAAGAAATAATAAATCATCGTTTTATAACGGTATGAATATGGTAACGACATCACAGCTACTATATCGTATTAAAGGGAATGCAAAGTCACTTGCAACAATTTCTATTTTAAGTGCGGTAACATTAACAGCAGTTGGTACATCAGTTACGATGTATTACAACACATTTACACAATCAAAAGCATTCGCACCATACAGCTATTCTTATGAGAAAAAAGATGCAGAACTAGATAAGAAAGTAAATACGATTTTTGCTGAAGAGAAAGAGAATCATCCTGTAAAAGATCAATTTGAAGTTGAGATGGTTCCTGTAAAAGGAAAGTTTGAAGGAGATAAAGTTGATTTCATCCTTAATATGAACTACAGTATCTCAGAGAAATATCAATTTATGTCTCAATCTGAATTTAATAAACTTGCTAAAAAAATCGATGCAGAAACAGTGAATGTAGCTGCTGGTGAAGCATTTATATATGATAGTTCTTATATTGAAGGGCATGAGTTTAGCCCTCAATATAAAGGAAATAAAGCGGTATTCCAAATTGGAAATGAAACGAGGAAATTAGCGATTCAAGGCGCAAATGATCATGCAATTACGAACTTAGGTGAACTAGTTGTTGTCGTTTCAGATGAAACATATGAACAAGCGAAGCAAGCATTTGGAACACGTGTTGTAAAAAATATTGATGTAAAAGATGAAAGAAACAGTAAAGTATTAACAGAAAAATTAACAAAAGTGATGCCAGCTGGTGAATCAGAAATGGTACCATCATTTAGAGATTTCTACACTGGTTTCCAAATGGGGCTTGAAGGAACTGGACTAATGATGTTCATCGGAATGTTCTTAGGACTTGTATTCTTACTAGCAACAGGTTCTATCATTTACTTTAAACAATTAACAGAAGCAAATGCTGATCGTGAGCGTTATGTTGTACTTCGTAAAGTCGGGGTAACGAAACAGGAAATGAAAAAAGCTATCGCAAAACAAGTAAGCTTTATCTTTGCGATTCCGTTAGTAATCGGAATTCTACACAGCTTGTTTGCATTAAAAGGTTTAGGGAACATACTACCGTTTGAAATTATGATTCCGCTCCTAATTAGTATCGGAGTATACGGTGTCATTTATATCGGATATTACTTCTTAACAGTTCGTTCTTATTATAAGATTGTGAGTGCGAAGTAATGAAAGAGTTGTTTTATCTTAGTAAAAAAGCATCCGACTAACATGTTAGTCGAATGCTTTTTTGTCTATACGTGAGCTTTATTTTCGTCCGAACTATCAAACATGTCCATTACTTTAAAAATACCTTCCAATAGCAAGGTACATAAAATAGCGAAAATTAATACGGCATGAGGTGATAATTCAACTGATGTGAAGTTAAGGTCTGCCAACCAAAAGTAACCTACATAAAAACTTAGAAATGTGCTAACAGCCGAAAGTGTAAATCCTAAAAATCCTAATTCTTCTAATTTTTCCTCAGATAATTTACATAAACGTAAAATAATAGAGAAGAGAATTCCTACTATGAAAAATCCAATACATAATGCGAATAATGATATTATGCTTGGATATTTAACTTCATCAGGTATCCACTTTTTCATTCCCACTATTAAAAATGTAGGGACAAGAATAGGTAATAAAAGTGGTAGCACTATTTGTATAGCTGCAAATAATGCATTTGATTTATTATCGTTTTGATTATTCATAAAGCCTCCAAAAATGATTTCTATACTAATTCCAAATATCTTAGAGGATTCTAACATAAAAATAGTAACTTCGCTATACAAAATCGGAGTAGGATCATGATCATTCATGGTAAATAAACAAGATGCCTTATTCGTATATGTTCGAGTCGTTTATGCTTGTAATTCAATTTTCATATCTGCTTATAGTAAATAAGGAGATTTCCTTCATCTTCATAAAATCTTAAGAAATCTCCTCAATTTTTATTAAGAAACGATAGTTATACTTAAACACAAGTTAAAAACTATTGAACGAATGGGGAGAGATTTACATGCAACTCATAACATTCTTACATGAATTTATTAAACACCCGAAACATACTGGTGCGATTGCGCCAAGTTCAAAAATATTAGCAAAGAAAATGGTAGATGTAATTGATTTTAATAGAGCGAAGTGCATTGTAGAATTAGGTCCTGGTACAGGAGTCTTTACGAAAGAAATTATGAAGCGAAAGAAGAAGGAGACAATATTTCTTCTTATCGAAATTAATGAAGTGTTTTTCAAAGAGCTAAAGAGAAAATTTAAAGATGAGCAGAATGTCATTGTTGTACATGGTTCAGCTGAAAATATAAAGACGTATATGGAAGAGCTCAATATAGAATGCATTGATTACGTCTTATCAGGATTGCCTTTCACATCTTTACCAGAAGAGGTTTCAAAACGCATTTTAAACAACGCAATGGAAGCGATACATGAGAGTGGTGAATTCATTACATTTCAATATTCACTTGTAAAAAAAGGATTTATACAGCATTTCTTCCCTGAAATTACACTAGAAAAAGTTTGGTTTAATTTCCCGCCAGCCTACGTCTTTAGCTGTAAAAAAGAGCTAAGGGGAGCATATGCATAATGGAGCTACATGAATTAATATCATACATTGAGCAGTATGGTTATTGGGCACTATTTTTTTGTTTATGGCTTGGTATTATCGGTATGCCGATTCCAGATGAAATGATTGTAATGAGTGGTGGATTTGTATCTTCATTAGGCGTATTAAGTGTCATTCCTGCGTTTTTATTAACATATTTAGGCGTTGTATCTGGGCTTTCTTTAGGTTACATACTAGGGAAAATATTTGGCATAAGAGTGCTTGAAAAATTGATGAAAAAGAAGAAGGCGAAGTACCTTTTAAAATCACAAGAGATAGTAGGGAAATATGGTCATTATGCATTAGTAATAAGTTATTTTATCCCCGTTGTGAGACATATCGTACCGTATTTAGTAGGAATGAATAACATGTCATTTAAAACGTATGCGATTTATTCATATGTAACAGGATTTGTTTGGACGTTAGTTTACTTTGTACTAGGCTCTATATTTGGAAAGCATATAGAAATGATAGTAACCCTTGTGACCGAGTATGGTATATATTTGGGTGGCATCGTTATCATAGTTTCTAGTATTTCTTATGTGTATATGCATAAGAAGAATGCAGTAGTGAGTGAAATAAAGCAACATTCATAGTTTGGTAAATGATGCTGGCAAGCTGTTTAATGTTTAAAATTCTTTCTGGTGCTTCAAAAGATATTATTCGCTATCAAATGCTTCGTAAAATTGGTGTGCGTTATGAGCTATTAACGAAATCAATTTATAAAGAGTTACTTTTAGTTTTCTTGTTCCCAGCGATCGTAGGTATAATGCACGTATTAGTCGGAATGAGCATGTTCTCGTTCTTAATAGATAATCCATATTTCCGTATTTGGCTGCCGATTATTATTTTCTTAGTCATTTATGTGTTTTATTATTTCATTACAGTTCAATTGTATAAAAAAATTGTTCTTCCGAAAGAAGTGTAGTATGTAGTGAGCAAGGGGGATGATGAATAGAGATAAATTTAGGGGAATATTATATGGAATTTATAGCGATGAAGAAGTTATAGAATGAAAGAAGCAGCTATTCTACGTAATAGCTGCTTCTTTCATTATTTATAATTAGGAAGCAACTTGTACTGTAGATAAGGAGAAATAAAATCCGCTATCTTTTCAGTATATAAAAGATAAAGAGGGAAAGGTATTATAACTTCTGTAGTAATCGTTCGCTGCTTTTCATGTCGCCTTTACACAACGGGCATTGCGGCTTATCTTCTAAAGAAAAGTTTTTACGCATCCATCCAAGGCAGTCGTCTGCTTCGCATTCCCACACAGCAATTGCTTCTGGTTCTTCTACAGGTTTATCATTTTTTCTCCAATACATGTGATCGCTCCTTTAAATTGAAAAGTTTTTTAGAAAAAACAAAAAAGGTTGTTAACGTTTTTGTTAACAACCTTTTATTTATTCATCATACTATATTTTTTTGAAAAATGCGAAGTTTAGTAATTATTAAAGTTATAGTGAAATAGTGATTATACAAACGCAGGATTATAAATCATCGTAAAGTGCCCTTGTAATAGTTCAATATGGCATGGTGTATGGAGCGAGCTTTCTCCGTCGGTATCTACTTCTTTTTCTTCTTCTGTTTCAATATGAATGGATTTCGCTTTTACGTGGAAGATGTCATTTTCATTTGTGTCTTCAAATAATTTCTTTCCGATATAATCTTTAAACGCCTGAATGCCTGTTGATTTTACGACGAAAATATCAAGTGTTCCGTCGTCACATTTTACGTTTGGGATAAAGGACGGGATACCGCCAAGATATTCGCCGTTTCCAACCATAACAAGTACAGCTTCGTCTTCATATACTTGTCCGTCGTAAGTGATTTTTACTGGGAATGGTTCAGCGTTTTTTACAGTTCGAATGGTGCTTAAATAGTAACCGATTTTACCAAGCTTTGCTTTTTCTTCTGCATCAATATTGTTTGATACTTCAGAGACGAGTCCAATACCCCAGAAGTTTAAAAAGTGTTGTCCATTTGCTTTTGCGACATCAATTGGTTTTACATGTCCTTTTGTAATGAGCTTTGCTGCTTCTGCAATATTTTGCGGAACACCAAGTGTGCGAGAGAAGTCGTTGCAAGTTCCGCCTGGAATGATTGCAAGTGTAGGTCTAGTTTCAAGAGGGGCTAAGCCATTTGTGCATTCAAATACAGTTCCGTCACCACCAAAGACGATAATTAAATCTACTTTACTAGCAAACTCCTGACAATATTTTGTTGCATCACCTTGTTGCTTCGTATGAAGGATATGTAAGTCAGGAAAAGCTGCGGCAAGTGGTGGTACGATTTTCGTTAAGTTTGCATGTAAATCACCTTGTCCTGCTTTCGGATTTACGATGAGGAGTACTTTTTCAAATTTTGTCTTTGTCATTTTTATTCTCTCCCTTTGTCTTTTACGAATCGTGATAGAAAATAAACTTCCATCAATAATTGATGGAAGTTTATTTTATTATTCCGTTACAACTGAAGCGATAAATGGTAAGTTACGATATTTTTCTGCGCAGTCAATACCGTAGCCAACGATAAATTCGTCTGGAATTTGGAAGCCAACATATTCAGCTTTTAAGTCCACTTTACGGCGTTCAGGTTTATCAAGTAACGTACAGAATTTCAATGCTTTTGGTTTATGCATAAAGAAGTGATCTTTTAAGAAGTGAAGTGTTAAACCAGAATCGATAATGTCTTCTACGACAATTACGTTTTTTCCAGTAATGTTTACATCGATATCTTTTAATAGTTTTACTTTTCCAGTTGTTTCTGTTTGATTTCCGTAGCTAGATGCAGAGATAAAGTCGATTGTTACTTCGTTTTTAATATGACGAATTAAATCAGCAGCGAATACGAAAGATCCTTTTAATACAGCGATTACTACGATTTCTTCTCCTTCAAAATCACGTTCGATTTGAAGAGCTAGTTCTTTTACTTTTTCTTGTAATTGTTCTTCAGAAATTAAAGTGTCTTTTATTTCAATTTTCATTTGAATCCTCCTACAGTGTAAAACTTGTGAACATTTCGACTGTAAAGGATAGAAAGAAAAAAGTCAAAGAAGATATAAGGTTTTTACAGAAACCCTCACAAAATAATCAGATGATATGATATACTGATTATATTAAGAAAACGCTTCCATAAAGGGTGATTATGATGAGAAAAAAACAGTATACAAGTGTAACATTTATAAAAGCATTGCTTTTAACAATTGTTCTTGGCATGTTGGCTTACATAATTGATGTACCTGCAATTCGCATTTCACTAATTGGAATGACTTTAGTATTAGGCGCAATTTCCCACGGTATGATGTCGCAGCTGCAAGAAGCTGGACTTGATGATATGAAAGATCATATAGATAAGAAATGAAAAACCTTCACGTATATAGAGTGAAGGTTTTTTCGTTTCTTACAAAAATGTAAGGTAATTTGTAAGACAAATCGATAGTTGCATAGTAGTGTTTTGGATAAACTATAAGTGTAAGGTAAAAGGCAAGCATATTTTAGGTAAATTAAGTTTTAGGCACTCTATATGTGAAAAAGGAGTAGGAGGGCATGGAGAAACATTGGACGACCTTTTCTTTTTTAGCAACTAGTAACACCGTAATGCTAGCTGGAGAAATGGATTTTTTGCAGATGTTTGATCGAGAAGACGATCATTCTTCTTCTAAATTTACAATGAAATGGAGTAAGTGGAGCGATAGTTGTAAATTGGAAGAAGAGGCCCCTAACGAAAGGCAAAAAATTATTTTAACAAATCCTATTAAAGCGTGGGTCGTTCAATGTCGTAAGTGTAACGTCAAAAATCACTTCAAGAAAACTGAGCCGAGACAATTAGTTATCACTCCGGCCCTTTCTACTTCTCAATCACGCGAAAGTAACAAATAAATATCGAGACACACACCCGAAAAAACATCGTATATATTGCGATGTTTTTTTATTTTTCTACAATGAAATCTTTAAATGAAATATATTTCATCTGCATCTTATATTTATATCTGTTGTTTATTCTAGTGATACATCCGATGCGAAGTGATGTAAAACGTATAAGAGGAGAGAAATAAAATGAAAAAAAAACTATTACCAATTTGTGCAATGGCACTTTTAACAGTAGGATATTCTTCAGTAGCGAGTGCTTCTACCGGAACATTAACAAAGGAAGAATCAGCGCAAATGCAGCAAGATGCAGCTAAAAAAGAAGAAGCAATTAAGGTACAGCAAAAAAATGATATAGAGAAAAAGCAAGCGGCACAAGTACAAGAAAAAAGTGATATGGCTAAAAAAGAGGAAGCAATAAAAGCCGAGAAAAAGAGTGAAGAAGAGAAAAAGAGAATAGCGCAAGAACAGTTAAAAAGTGATATGGCAAAAAAAGAAGTAGCGATAAAAGACGGGCAAAAAAATGATGCAGTTAAAAAAGAAGTAGCAAAGCCAGTTGTACAAGGTGAAAAATTACCAAACACAGCATCAAATAATGTAGCAATGATGGCGCTAAGCGCATGTCTTGTAGGGATAGGGACATTATTTGGTTTGAATCGTCGTAATAAAGTTAAGGCATAAATAAAATATTTTTCTATAAAGAACGGGATAATTTCATATATTAAAAATGGTAGGTTATTCCTACCATTTTTTGCATGGAGGGATGGAACGTGAAGTTACTCAATTATATCGGTATCATATTGATGGTCATAGGGCTATTCATGGGATCGTATTACGCTGTGGAATGGTATAAAGGAAAAAGCTCTGCTCAAGAATTAACGAAAGAAGAAATAAAGAGCCTTAAAAATATACAAGATAATCAACTTTCATATGAAACACCAGTAACGTCTCAAGTACCTTCTTCTCAAACAGAACATAAAGAAGGAGAAAAGGTAGCGATGTTAAATATACCGAAAATAAAGAAGAAGTTTTCTATATATTGGGGAGCGAATGATGCAACTTTGAAAAAAGGAGTTGGTATGTTTGTTAGCGATTTAACGACAACTCCATCTGGAGGAGGACATACTGTACTCAGTGGGCATCGAGATACTGTATTTACAGATTTAGGAGAGTTAAAAGAAAAGGATACTCTTATTTTAGAGTATGATAATAAAACTTACACATATGAAATTCAAAAGACATGGATTACCCATGCGGATGATCGTACTGTTATTATAAAAAAAGAAGAACCAATATTAACACTGACGACTTGCTATCCGTTTGATTATATAGGAGATGCACCAGATAGATATATTATCGAGGCGAAGTTAACTGGTAGTTATTCAAAATAAAGTGAAACTTTAATCAGAGGGGCGCTTGTCCATCCTCCCTCTGATTATTAGCCCTCACCAATCGGGCTTTTACGGGAAGTTAATCTCCCGCTTAAGTTCCTCGCATGTGCCGAATTTTGAGGTGGGAGTCTTACTGTCCGCAAATAGCGGGATAAAATTGTAGTTTCTGAAAGTGGGAGGGGGATACATAAGTTATGTCAAAAAGGATTTTAATTGTTGAAGATGAAGATATTTTACGTGAAATATTAAAGGATTATTTTTTGAGTGAACAATATAAAGTGCTTGAAGCGAGAGACGGGAAAGAAGCTTTAACCTTGTTTGAGGAAGAAGAGGTTGATTTAGTTATACTCGATATTATGTTGCCGGAACTAGATGGATGGTCTGTTTGCCGAAGGATTCGTAAAACGTCCCAAGTACCAATTATTATGCTGACAGCACGCGTAGATGAAGATGATGCGTTACTTGGGTTTGAACTTGGAGCAGATGATTATGTGACGAAGCCGTATAGCCCGCCAATTTTATTAGCGAGAGCGAAACGATTATTGGAAAGTAGAAAAGCTTTGAAAGAGTCTCCAAATAGTGAAGATGACACACTAGGTATTCATGGAATTTATGTTCACTTCCCATCTCGTACTGTTACTGTTGATGGAGAAAGTATTGCTTTAACACATACAGAGTTTGAAATATTAGTGTATTTTATGAAAAACCAAGGAATTGTTCTAACACGAGAGCAATTAATTTCAAGAATTTGGGGATATGAATTTGCTGGTGATGATCGAACGGTTAATAGCCACATTCGTAATTTGCGAAATAAATTAGGAGAGAAGGCAAAGTACATTACAACTGTAGTGCGAACTGGTTATAAATTTGAGGGGAATGTATGAGAAAAGGGATTGTACTTAAATTATTTACCCTTACGACAGCCTTATGCATGTTGATTTTAGCGACGATATTTATTGGACAAACGATATTTTTCAAGCAATATTATGCGAATCGAAAAGTGGAAGATATTAAAGTGAATTTAGATTCCTTTGAAAAGAGTTACTTAAATTATGCGGGGAGTTCGGAGGAAGTTCAGAAACTGGAGCAAGATTTTTTAAGAGAAAATAATACTTGGATTACGACGTTAGATCATAATGGGAATTTAAAGCACGCAGATGATTTTTATTTTGAAATTACTTTAGATCGACGAGAAGAGAAGCGAGTGGGACAAAAAACAATTATCATTCCTTTGTACTATCTCATGAATATAGATGAGATTGAAGGTGGAACACTACCAGATTTGGAAGGACGACCAGTTTATTTCGATGGACTAAAAAGAGACGATAGTTTCATCACATCTTATTTAAAGATAGATGAGGTGAATTTGAGTTGGTTTCATAAACCATTAGGTAAGAAGTTAGCTGAAAAAGAACCTAAGATGAGCGAGGAAAAACCAAAGGTTGCTCAAGATTCTATCACTGTGGAAAGAAAAAAATTTGCTGGAATTATGAGTGATGAGGAAAAGAAGAGGGCGGCTCAAAATTCAGATTTTAATATATCAGGGAAAATTACGAAGGTACAGTTCCCTAATGTAAAAGGACCTGTAAACCCAATTTATAAAAACAATTTATTTTTGGATAATATAAAAGAATTTCAAGCTGATTTATTACTAAAAGAAAGCAATCAAATACAATATTCAACACAAACAATGGACTATGAAAAAAATGATATAAAATATAAATTATTAATCAAACCAATAAAAGAAAAAGATGGATCGGTGACATACATATACGCGATGGCTTCTTTACAGCCTGTCGATGAGGCTGTGCAAATGGTGCAAGATTATTACATTTACATTGTTGCGTTTGTAGTCGTTCTTATATTTCTAGCTTCGTTCTATTACTCAAAACAAATCGCAAAACCGTTATTAAAAATAAATGATACAACGAAGAAAATAGCACATTTAGACTTTACAGAAAAAATCCCGATTACTTCAAAAGATGAAATCGGTGATTTATCGCAAAATATTAATACACTATCTAATAAACTACATTCACATATTGGACAGTTAGAACAAGATATTGAAAAAGAAAGAAAGTTAGAAAACACAAGGAAAGAATTTATTGCAGGTGTTTCGCATGAATTAAAAACGCCGCTGAGTATTATGAAAAGCTGTATTTCTATTTTAAAAGATGGGGTAGCTGAACATAAAAAAGAGTATTATTTTCAAGCGATGGAACGAGAAGTAGATAAAATGGATACTTTAATTTTGGATATGCTTGAGTTAGCTAAATTTGAATCAGGCACATATAAAATGAAAAAGGGTTCATTTTATATTGATACAGCAATTGAAGATATATGTGAGCACCTTTCTGTGGAGATAGAGAAAAAAGAACTGAGTGTCCACAAGCATATATGTCCAGCTGAAGTGGTTGGGAATCAAAATAGAATTGAACAAGTAATAGTGAACTTCATTACGAATGCCATACGTTATACACCAAATAAAGAAGATATTATTATTTCTACAATAGATGAGAAGGATCGTATAAAAGTGTGTATTGAAAATAAAGGTACCCACATTGAAGAAGAGCAATTAGATAAAATTTGGGATCGTTTTTATCGCGTGGATGCAGCTCGTCAGCGTTCACAAGGTGGAACGGGGCTTGGGCTTGCTATTTCAAAGAATATTTTAGAATTGCACAATGCTGAATATGGGGTAAAGAATACAAAAGATGGTGTGTTATTTTACTTCTACTTACCGAAAAAAGCGTAGACAATACATGTTACGCTTTTTTAATTTAATTTCATATTATCTTTACCTAATCTTTATTTTTAAACAGTATAATTTGAATAGAAAATGAGGTTATGTAAGGAGTAGATTAGCCGTGAATAGCAATTTACTAGGTGTGATGGTATTTATTTTCTTTTGTGCATTTATTGTATTTATTATTGATATTACGATATGAAAAAAAGAGCGCTAATTAAGCGCCCTTTTTTTGTGTATTCATTTGATAAGCACCGATGCTTTTGAATAAGCGTGGTGAAGTTGTAAATAAAAGAATTAGTAATACAGTACATAGTATGAAAGAACCGATCATAGTACTACCGTTTACAATTAATGAATATAAGGCAGCTGATTGTCCTTTAGGTGCATATTGACCAAAGAAAATAATACCAGCAATAAAGTGACAGAAATAGCGTGCAAAGCTACCGACAAATGTGGCAAGGATAATGTAAACAAGTGCTTTTTTTCCTTTGTTTTGTTTAGGTTTATCTTTGCGACTACCCAAACTTGAATGCTCTGCATTATTGTTGTCTGAGGCAAGAGCTTTTTGAATTGGACGATGGAATAATCCAGCAAATCCAATGAATGCAAAAGCAACGAAGTACTCAATGAATGCTTGAATAGGTGTTAAAATGTAAGCATCTCCAACGACAATTTGTAATAATCCCCAAATTAAGCCTCCTAAGAAAGCCATTTTGAAGCCCCAGCGGTATGCGATAATAAAAATAGGAATCATTGCAAATGAAATGGAACCACCTGTTGGAAGTTTAAGTGATAATGGTAAAATGTCGATAATCATGGCGAAGGCTGCAAGAATTGCAGATTCGATCATCGCTTGTAAATTGGTGTTACGCATGTTGTCTCCCCCTAAATCCAAGTTGCACAAAAAAAGAACATTATCATAGGAGGATACGAAATACGTAAATAAAAAAGAGGTATGTATTTCGGACGTTTGCACAATCCCTGCGATAGCATTAACTAACAGGTTCTAAGGGTCGGAACGAAGTGTTCCCTCTCAGCGATAAGGCTCCCCCTGCGATAACGAGATTCTTTATTTGCTATTGTTTATTGTAATTGAAATGGATGAGAATGGCAAATGTACCGTGTATGACAATTATTGAAATAGAATTGTATTGAAATGTTAATAAATATGAAGTGAAAAGGTATAGTCCAAGTGAAATAGAGTATGATATAATTTTTTTGAAAATAATTATCATTCTCTTCTGAGGGGGAAGGTTATGAGCTTAGTAGATATTAAAATTGGTGAGAAAGTGTTAGTAAAAAGTATTCAGTCGTTAGATCAGTTATTAAAGCGTAGACTAGCTGCTTTTGGTCTTGCGGAAGGAAGCGAACTTCGCATAAAACAGAAAGCGATGTTTAAAGGTCCTTGTACATTGGAGTGTCGTGGGCAGTTAATTAGTATTCGTCATTGTGACGCGAAAATGATAAAGGTGGAATTAGCGTGAACAAGGTAGCTTTGCTAGGGAATCCGAATACAGGGAAAACATCATTATTTAATGCACTTACTGGTTCTTATGAGTATGTAGGAAACTGGAGCGGTGTAACAGTAGAAAAGAAGGTTGGTAAATTAAAAGATAAGCAAGGAACATTAATTGATTTACCAGGCGTCTATGATTTGAATCCAGTTTCACGTGATGAAGGTGTCGTTACGAATTTTCTACTAACAGACGAATTTCATCATATGTTAAATATAGTGGATTCCTCGCAATTTGAGCGAAATATGCATTTAACATTGCAATTACTTGAATTTGGTAAGCCCGTTTCAATTGGTTTAAATATGGTTGATGTGGCAAAGCAAAGAGGAATTGTGATTAATGTAAAACGGTTATCAGAAATATTAGGTGTAACAGTCGTTCCTGTCATCGCAAGAACCGGAAAAGGCTGTGAAGAATTACTTACTACTCTTCATGAAGAGAAACAAAAAGAGAAAAAGCCATTTGTTATTTCATATGGTGTACAAATGGATGAAGGGATTGGAGAGATAATTGCTCTTTTAGAGACAGCGAATTATGAGCATCCGAGGTGGTTAACCCTTCAATTTGTAAGCAATAACGAAGTAGTAGAAAAAGAAATGAAAGCATTACCAATTTATAAGGAACTTATAGCCATTCGATCTCGTTTAGATGGAAAACTTGATTGTACGTTGGAGGAGCACATTTACAAGACTCGTGAAGCGTATATTGAAAAGTTAAAAACAAATGTTATGCAACATGAGAAAGAAGGAAAAATTCCTTTTTCGGAAAAAATCGATAGGTTAATTACACATAAAATTTTAGGACTTCCAATCTTTTTAGCAGTTATGTTTTTTATTTTTCAGGTTACGTTTACGTGGATTGGTACACCTTTATCGGATATGCTTGATGGATTTTTTGGAGGACAACTTACTGATTGGGTTACAGCTGGGCTCACAAGTGTTGGCGCTTCTGATTTTATTCAAGCACTCGTTACAGAAGGTATTATTGCTGGCGTTGGTGCGGTATTAGTATTCGTTCCACAAATCTTTGCACTATTCTTCTTCATTTCATTATTAGAAGACTCAGGATATATGGCACGAATTGCAGTTGTTATGGATAGAATTATGGAGTTTTTCGGTTTAAACGGAAAGGCGTTCATTCCGATGATTATCGGCTTTGGATGTAACGTTCCAGGTATTATGGCAGCGAGAACGATTGAACAAGAGAAAGAACGTTTACTTACAGTTCTTGTAACACCATTTATGTCTTGTTCAGCACGTTTACCTGTATATGCATTATTTGCGGGAGTGTTCTTCCCTAATAGTCAGGCGACTGTTGTGTTCTCTTTATACATTGCAGGTATTGTTCTTGCGTTACTTGTTACAAAAATTATGTCTCTTACTATTTTAAAAGCGGAAAAATCTATTTTTGTCATTGAACTACCACCTTACCGTGTGCCGCAAGCGAAAACGTTATGGCTGAGCACGTGGGAGAAAGGTAAAGGATTTGTTCGTAAAGCAGGTACATTCATCTTCGGTGGTTCTGTTGTCATTTGGTTATTAAACTATGCAGGTCCATCAGGATTTGGTGTTGATATGGGAGACAGTTACTTAGCAATGATTGGTGGATTTATCGCACCACTATTTGCACCGCTCGGTTTTGGAACGTGGCAAGCTGCAGCATCCCTTTTAACAGGATTTTTAGCGAAAGAAGTTGTCGTTTCTACAATGGCAATTATTTATGCGGTTAAAGAAGATGTGCTAGGAAATGTAATGGGAGCACATTATACGGCGCTATCAGCCTATGCATTTATGTTCTTTATTTTATTATATGTTCCGTGCTTAGCGACAGTAGCTGTTATTAAACGTGAAACAGGATCGATGAAATGGACAGTTTTCTCTGTCGTTTATCCGCTCGTTGTTGCTTATGTATTAACGCTCATTATATACCAAGTTGGATCCTTACTCGGATTCTAGAAGGAGATGTATTAGGTGATGGTCAATATTATAATTGGAGCTATCATTTTTGGTTATGCAGCATATACGTTAGTTAATTTTGTAAAGAGAAGTAAAAAAGGAAAATGCGCAGCATGCTCTTTAAGTAAGTCATGTCAGTCGCAAACTTGTAGTCCAGATATGAAGCAAATCGCTCATAAATAGAAAAAAGCTTTGCGAATTTCGCAAAGCTTTTTTACTTACTTTTTAATTGTAACAAGCTGAGCTGCTTCTACACCGTTCTTTCCAGGGAATTCTTTACTAGGGTCCTTATCGAATTTTAGTACACCTACAGATTTTTCTTCACCTTTTACATTTCCGTAAGTTGCATCGTCAACAATTGCGAACATGTCTGCATATGCGCGGCCACTTCCGATAATTGTATTACCTTCATAGTTTAATTTTGCGCCATCAATTGTAGCATTTTCTACTTTATCTTTTGCAAATAATACACCTTGGTCTGCTGTTACAGCTGGTAATTTATCAAGTGGTTTTGTATTTTCATCTTTTCCAACTTTTTTAAGCAATTCTTTCTTTACGAGTTCTTCACCGGTTTTTTTATCCATTACAAGAACTTTTTTATCTTCTAACGTCGTAAGCTTCATTTTATACATATCTTTTTCTTTAACTTCTTTTTTATTTTTATCTGCAATTTGCGCTACTTGCTCTTCTGTTCCATATAATACAAAGCCGTTCGCTTTTTCTCCTAATAAAGAACAACCTGATAATGCTCCGAATGAAATTGCTGCTGCTAATCCGATTCCTACTAATTTTTTCATGATGATTTCTCCTTTTTATATGTTTTATAGTAAATACAGTTTCTGTATTAGTCCTTACATTATGAGAAGCTTTTTTGTTATTCCGTTGCTTCTGGTATTAGTCTATAAGAAATGTTGAAACGTAACTATCGAGTTAGCTTACAGTAACATTACAATTATGTAATTTAGTGAAATCGCGCAAAAATAAGTTGATTTTGGAGACAGAAATAATAAGGATATAGTAGGAATACAATATTATATCTGGAATGTCATATTATATTGGCTGTATTTTGGAAATAACATGTAAGGACATCTTAGTTTTGTTATAATAAACACATAGGTTGTAAAAATGAATATTCTTACTGAAAAGGGAGATTTTTAATTTTCCAAGTAGTGAATTTGAAATATGAGGTATATCATAGGAGGAATTTGGATGTCTGTATTTAAACGATTAAGAGATTTAACAATGTCGAATGTGTATTCATTAATTGAAAAAGCTGAAGATCCAGTTAAGATGACGGATCAATATTTACGCGATATGCAAGCGGATGTACAAGAAGCTGAGAAAAGTGTAGCAGCTCAAATCGCACTTGAGAAGAAATTCAAAATATTATTTGAAGAGCAAGAAGCACTTGTGAAAAAACGTGAAGAGCAAGCACATATGGCTGTTCAAGCTAGCAACTTAGATCTTGCGCGCCGTGCTCTAGAAGAAAAACAAAATGCAGAGCAAAAGATGAATGAGTATAAAGCAAGCTATGAGCAAAACAAAGCTGCTGCTGATAACCTTCGCCTTAAGCTAGAAGAAATGCGTAAACAATTAACAGAGCTGAAAAATAAGCGTGAAACACTTGTAGCGCGTGTAAATGCAGCGAAAGCACAAAAGAATATTAATCAGGCGATGTCTGGATTCGATTCAAATTCAGCAAAAGCTGGTTTAAGCCGTATGGAAGAGAAAGCACTTCAATTAGAGGCTGAAGCAGAAGCAAGCGGTGAAATTTACAAGAAAGAAAAGTCGTTAGATGATGAATTTGCAAGCTTAAACAAAAATTCTGTTGTTGACGATGAATTAGCTCGTATTATGAAGCAGTACGAGAAATAATATAGAATAGACAAAGAAACCGACATGTCTGAAGAGGATTCATGTCGGTTTTCTATTACTATTTTAGAGGAGGTTTTGTAATGACGTGGATGAATGTTTTAGCTATGCTCGTATGGACTGGAGCGAGTGCGGTACTTTTATTTGCAATTATGTGGGTTGATTCGATTTTTACAAAATACAATGATTTAAAAGAAATAAAAAATGGAAACACAGCAGTGACAACACGTTTCGTTATGAAATTATTCGCTCAAGGATACATTTTGTCACAATCGATTACGAAAGCAAATGATTTATGGCAGGCGCTTCTTGCCTCAGCAGTTTCTTTCGTTATTTTATTAGTTGTAGAAATGTTCATTGAGTTTGTGTTAAAGAAAATGTCTGGTTTAGATTTAGAAGAAGGAACGAAAGAAGGCAGCGTAGCACATGCGATGTTAGCTGGTTCATTACATATCGTTGGTGCACTTATTTTAGGTGCTTGTTTATAAAGAGAAAAGGAGGGGTAGATTGTGAGCTTATTTAAACGTATTAAAAATATAATGAAGAGCCCAGAGCCGCCGAAACCAGAAAAGAGTCTCTTAACGTTAGCTCCTGGAGATATGATTGAAGTGTCGTTAGTCATGTACGAATTAACTGGGAAAACGAGCATGCATTCTCGCAAGGAAATTGTTTTAACTTTACAGGACGGGAAAGATATTCGTTATTTAAAAATTGAAGACCGTGAAAATACGTATTACAAATTGTATACACCGATTGATGGTCGTTTAGATTCAATTGATGAAATTCCGACGACGATTGAAATGGATGATATAGAGTATCATATGGAAGAACAATATAATGGACGTGTTGTTGTTATGGGGAAAACGCCATTCGCTGCTTCAGAAGAACAGTATGTATGGGAATTCCAGTCTGACAACCGCAAATTATTACGTGTTGAATGGCAAAATGGTCGCACAATGATGTATGAGGGAGAAGCAATTATTCCTGCTGATGTACAAATCATAAGAGCAACATAAGGGGGGCGTAATCATGTCAAACCGATTGTTTACCATGATTAAATCGTTCGTGATCCCTATACTTGCTATCGTTACATTACTTGTTATTGCCGGCTATGCTTTATCGGGCTGTCAAAGTGGTCAGGCGAAGTCAATTCAGGACCGTTATCCGCTAGAGTCTGTCGCAAAGGATGGTAAACAAGAATCTTACGTGTATAGGGCTGCCAATCGGTCAGTTCCTGAAGTCGCAAAGGAACTTATAGCCGAAAGGAAACCGAAGCAAGCATCTAAAGAAGACGAAAATCAAATGTTCCTCGTTTATTCTGATAAAATGTATAATTTGCAAAAGGATAAAGAGAAACCATCCGATACGTTAATTGAAATAAGTAATGAAGAATTTGTCCGTCAAAATTACCAACCATCCTTCTTACAAGGATATATTATGGGGAGTATATTAAACGATATATTCGGTTCACGAAAATCATCATACGGTGATTATCGCGGATATAACGACAGACAAAATCATAAACCGGTTATCCCGGAAAGACCACCTACGAAAGAAGAAAAGAAAACCCCACCTCCAATTACGAAGGAAGGGAAAGGATCTATTATTAAGCGAGGCGATAATGTAGATCCGAAATCATCTGTAGGTGATAAAGGGAGTATTACGGAAAAAGGAAGTAAAACGACGCCTCCGCCTTCTACCGGAAGCAAAGGAACAATCACGAAAAATCCAGGTGGCTCGAGCGGATCTGATGTGAAGCCGAAATCATCTATTAAAACGCCACCAAAGAATACGTCTCCCCCGAAAACAAGGGTTGGCGGTTCAGGGAAAATTTCGAAGAGAAGATAGTAGAGAGACCGAGAAGTGGAATTTGCTTTTCGGTCTTTTTTTATTATGGAAAATAATCCCTTTTAGCTGATACAATTAAGGGATAAGGAGGGGATAGTATGACTATGTATAAAAGATTTAGTTTGATTATGTTCCTCGTATTATTCCTCGGTTTGTTTATTAGTACAACGATGAAATTTCACTTTGTAGTAGGTATTGTATGGATACTATGTACATGTACTCTATTTCTATATATTCCGCTGCGCTTTCAAGATGAAGTGACTGCCTTTCAAAAATACGTAGCATGGATTAAAAGCGGAGGAAGATGGGGGGAGTAAAATTATATCAGCGATTTTTGAAATATATCGACTTACCGACAAAAACTGACAACGGTAGTAACTTAATAATAAAAAGAGGCTGTGCCAAAATTTTGGCACAGCCTCTTTTTTCATAACGATTAATGAATATCATGCTTCTTGAAATTACCGCCTTTTACTTCAGCTACGTCATACACTGTAATAAAGGCATTTGGATCAATTTCATGAATAAGTTCTTTCATTTTACTTTCTTCTAAACGGTTAATTACACAAGAGATTTCTTTAAATTTCTCTCTTGAATACCCACCATAAACTTCATTGTATGTTGCACTTCGACCTAAACGATCACGAATTGTTTCTACTATTAATTCAGGTTCTTTTGTAATGATTTTAAACGTTTTAGAACCACTTAAACCAACTTCAACAATATGAATTACTTTAGAAGCGATAAAGTAAGCAATCGCCGAAAGGATAGCTCCTTGAAGACCAAATACTGTTGAGACAAAAATAAAGACAAACATATTTAAGAATAAGATAAGATCACTTGTTCCAAATGGTAACTTTCTAGAAAGTAATACGGCTAGCATATCGATTCCATCTAATGCCCCGCCATTACGTAATGCTAGTCCCATACCAAAACCGATAATAATACCACCAACAACAGTAATTAAAAGTGTATCGCCCTCAATAATTGTTGGTACTCCGTGCATGAGAACGGTACCTACTGCTAGTGAAGCAATCCCGATAATAGAATAAAGTGCAAAGCTTTTACCGATTTGTTTATATCCTAACCAAACGAAAGGGATGTTAACGACTGCGATTAGAAGACCTAATGGTAATCCGAATAATCTTGAACTAACGATACTTAAACCAGTTACACCACCGTCGGATACGTTATTTGGAATTAATACAGCTTCTAATCCGTACGCTGTGATAAATGCCCCAATAATAATCATCAAAGCTTTAAAAGCGATTTTTAGCTTATTGGGTTTGTTTTTCATAATTCTCTCCATATAATTTCCTCGTTTCAAACTAGTTTTCGTATTTGTTACATAATTCACATCTAAAGTTCATTCTAACATTTTATTTGAAAAAATTCTCCTTTAATGGATGTATGCAGGGAATATTATCACCATATTACCATTAAAATATTTTTGGAATTCGTATAAAAAATCCCATCCGTTCAAAGGATGGGAGGTTGTTAAGAAAATATAAAACTAATTACTGTTAGGAATAAAGAGAATCCTAAAATAGTTCCGCACACTTTCATATGTCGTTTACGTCCCATAACGACGATTGCAACATATTCGCGAATCATTGCGTTAGGCCAGTAATAAAATGCTGTTTTTGATCCGATTCCTTGGCTATTCAGACTGGCTTGTTTTGCATATATACCGGCGCGGAAAAGATGGAAATTATTCGTTGTAAAGATACTTTTATACTTACCTTCAGGTTTTAATGAATCCATAATTTCTTTAGAGAACGACATATTTTGATATGTGTTTACAGAGCGATTTTCTTGCACTGTATGTTCAAGAGGAATTCCTTTTTCAACCGCATAATTTTGCATCGCTTCTGCTTCAGGAAGCCCTTCATCTGGACCTTGTCCACCAGAGAAAATAATTGTTGGTGGTGTATTCACAGCTGCTTGTTTCCAATAGAAGTCGATAGCTTTATTAATACGACTTGCAAGTAAAGGTGGCACTTTGTCATTAATTAAGCCGCTACCAAGAACGATGATGAAATCTTGATTACGTCTCGGTCTATTGAATTGGTATAGAAAATAAGCGCTTAAGAAGTTAGATAAATGTATAAAGAAATACATAGTTATAAGAGAAATACCAGCAAAAATAAATTGAAAGTGTGTTGAGACTAAACTTGCTGGATTTATGATAGGGAGTAGCATAAAGAATAAAATCCCTAAAGCTGCAATTAAAGTTAAAGAGTTTGTAAAGCGTCTTCCTTCACGCTTCATCAAGATTCTCGCATTAAGAAATAGCCCAAACATTAAAGCGACTATAGCAAAAGGTATCATTACAATTAGCGCTATCATGGGAATAATAACGATAAAATGTAAAGCGTTATTACCAGATGCAAACGAGACGACTGCACAAAATAATAGAAAAGAACAGAAAAAGGCATTAAATAAAAAGCCATTTATTATTTTTCGCGGATCTTTTAAGTAAGAGATAAGAAAAATAATAAACAATATAAGAGGAATAATTCCAAAATACATAAATATAGTACACCTCAATTTTTATGATGTTTTTATTGCACCCCTAATACTACATGATTTTGAAGTTATTAATAATTAAAATAACGATTTAGAATTTTCTCAATAAACGATATAGATAAATATGATAAAATGTATTCAAAGCGATATATTAAAAGTAAAATGGTTTAGAGGGCACTCTGTAGAGTGTCTTTTTCTTTGAAATATGTAATTTTGCATATTTTGTTCCTTTTTAATGAAAGAGGATTAAAATATAAATTGTGGATACATGCTATAAAGCAGAATTGTATACAAACATTAGCCTCTACTCTTTTTGTATCTAACAATCTTGTAACGATTCATGATTCTGTTTTCTAGTGTGTGTTTACGAAAAGTGGGATGGGCTGTATATAAACAGGGGAAAGGGCGTCTTTTTAAAAGGCGCCTTTTTGTTGTTTAGTGTAGATAGTTATCACTGTTGATATAGTGGAAAATATCTATACTAAACATTAGCAATCTTCCGTATAAAGATTATCAATTTACTATATATTCCAGCGGTGTTAAGCTACATATGAAAGGCTTTCTTTTTCAAAATATTACCCCTAATAAAATTTTGAAGAAGTCAACTGTCTCCAAACTAGCTATTCATGGTATGAGAAAAAGCACTCTTCTGAGTGCTTTTTCTCATATAAATAAGCTATTTTTATAGGCATTTTTCATACACTGAAAGTAACGAAATGAAAGTAGGTGACAAAATGCCAGCTATTGTTGAAGGTGTTATTATTGAAAACTGTAACGGAACAATTAACTTAGGTGATAAATATAACGTACATCCAATTGAAAAAACGAAAGCTTATAATGGATCGGGATCTTCAAATACCGGATTAAATGTGAGGACATTCAGTGGTATTAGTACGGCAGATGTAACGGATAACGATGTGTATGACCAAGTAATTCAATCTACGTTATAATTTTTATATGTAAAATTGCATAAATTGATGTGTTTGCCCTGTGATACAATTTAGTTGTGAGCTGTTAGTGATTCTTCTTTATCATAGTTGTTAGATTAGAAATGTAACATCGCATCGGAAATCATACGTATAAGAAAAAAGACACTTCGCTCGAAGTGTCTTTTCATTTTAGTGATACCCTTTAGCAGAGTCTTTATGAATTTTATTTTTAAATATACTGTAGCTCCAAAGTTGATATCCAATAACGATTGGTACCATGATGATTGCAACGAAGAACATAATTTTTAAGTTTAATTCACTACCGGCTGCGTTATATAACGTTGTACTGTATGCGTCGTTAATACGTGATGGTAACATTCTTGGGAACATACCTGCAAAACCAGTTGTCATAAACATTGCGATTGTTAAGCAAACGAATGTGAATGCAAGACCGATTTTATGTTTGTACACCATAATAAGTGCGAGTACACTCATTAACATTGCAAGTACTGGAAGAATGAATAGTACAGGATATTCCGTGAAGTTTTGGAATAAATTTGTACGATTTGCAGTTGCGACATAGAAGATCGCTAAAATGATTGCAGCTGCCATTGAAAATGGTCTTGCGATTTTATAAGCACGATCAGATACTTCACCAGTTGTTTTAATCATAATCCAAAGGGCACCAGATACGACGAATATAGCAGTGAAGAAAAGACCACCTAAAATACCGTAATGGTTTAGTAAGCTAAGTAAATTTCCTTCATATCCATTTTTTCCGATTTGTAGTCCGTAATATAGGTTAGCGAATGTAACACCGAATAAGAAGGCGATTAGGAAACTACCAATTGTAAATGCCCATTTACAAGTTTTTTGCCAAATTGGTGAATCGTCTTTATGCATAAATTCAAGTCCAGCGGCACGAGCAAATAGTGCAAGTAATACTAAAAATAGTGGTGTATACAGGTAACTAAACATATTTGCATATGTGATTGGGAAGGCAGCAAATGTTGCGCCACCAGCTGTAATTAACCATACTTCATTACCACCCCAGAACGGGCCAATAGCTTCTTGTAATTGATTTCGTTCTTGTCGGTCTTTCGCAACGAATGGGAAAATCATCCCGTTACCGAGTGCATAACCATCAAGAATGAAGTAAACTGTCCAAATGACGCCCCATAAACCGAACCAGATGACTGCAAGCATATCATGAGACATGAGCTGTACCTCCTTCAGTAGCAGGTTCTTCTAATGCAGCTGGTCCTTTTTTCGCGAACTTCAGCATTAAGTATACGTCTGCAATTAAGAGTAAAGTGTAGAACAATATTAAACTAATTAATGAGAACCAAATTTGTGGAACTGATATAGGTGACACAGATTCTGCTGTACGCATTAGTTTATAAACTGTCCACGGTTGACGACCTACTTCAGCAACAATCCAACCAGCGTTAATTGCAATATAAGGAAGTAAGACAGACCACATTGTAATTTTTAAATAGCGTTTTGAGTTTTCTAGTTTTCCTTTTCGGTTTAAATAGAAACCGAACCAAGTTAATGCCATAAAGAACATGCCAAGTGCCACCATTAAGCGGAAGCTATAGTACACGAGGTTAACGTTTGGACGATCTTCTTTCGGAATATCTTTTAAACCAACAATTTCTCCATCAAATGAGTTTGTATAGAAGAAACTTCCGAGTTTTGGAATAGTAAGGAATTCAAAGTTCTTTTCGTTTTTCACATCAGGAATTTGAATGATTGAGAAGCCTTGTCCTTTTCCAGTTTCCCAAACAGCTTCCATTGCAGCTCCTTTTGCTGGTTGATACTTAGCTGCTGATACACCGGATTGATGTCCCATAAAAGGTGTAATAGTTGCTGCGAATAACCCTAACAGTAAACCAAACTTAAATGATTTTTTGAAGAATTCCACTTCATTTTTACGTAGTAAGTGATATGCACTAATTGCCATAACGAAGAAAGCACCGACAATATAACAACCAATTACAGTATGGAAGAACATATTCCATGCATATGGATTTGTAACAAGAGCCCAGAAGTCATTTAATTCAGCGCGGCCATTACGTACTACATAGCCAACAGGATTTTGCATAAAGCCGTTTGCTGTAATAATCCAAAGGGCAGAAATATTTGTTCCAAGTGCAACCATCCACATACAGAAAGCACGGAACTTTGGTGAGATTTTGTCTTTACCGAATAACCATATTCCCATGAAAGTAGATTCTAAGAAAAAGGCAACAAGTGCTTCGATTGCAAGAGGTGATCCGAAAATATCTCCCATATATTTGGAGTACTCAGACCAGTTTGTTCCAAATTGGAACTCCATCGTAATCCCGGTTATAATCCCCATTACGAAGTTAATTGTAAATAATTTACCCCAGAAATTTGCCATTTTACGGTATGTTGGATTCAATGTGCGGGCGTATTGAGTTTCCATACATGCTACTAAAATAACAAGTCCGATTGTCAAAGGTACAAATAAAAAGTGATAAAAAATAGTAATTGCAAATTGAAAACGACTCAGTAACAGAACGTCGGACATAATAAATATTCACTCCTTTTTTACATTATCTACAATCAGTTTATAGTGAAAATAGGAGTAAGGTATGTGAGAGTTGTTACAAAGCTGTGTGTATATTTTGAAAGAATTATGTCGATTATCTGAAAGTATTCGTTTTTTACTATAAAGCAATATCCTTTTTGAGTTTTTCATATTTTGGTACACTAGCTATGTAGTGTAAATGAGAGAAAAGAGGGTTTTTACTATGAAGTCATTAGACGAGATTTTGCAGTACAATGAAAAATTCGTTGAAGAGAAGAAATATGAAGAGTTTGTAGCTGGGAAATTTCCAAATAAAAAAATGGTAATTATCTCTTGTATGGATACACGTCTTGTTGAATTATTACCGAAAGCAATGAATATGCGTAACGGTGATGTGAAAATTATTAAAGTAGCAGGCGCGGTTATTTCGCATCCATTTGGAAGTATTATGCGTAGTATTTTAGTTGCTGTATATGAACTTGGTGCTGAAGAAGTATGTGTTGTTGGTCACCACGATTGTGGTATGGCAAAAATTCAAGCAAGCAGTACGATCGAAAAAATGAAAGAGCGCGGTGTAACAGAAGAAAAATTAGATACACTTCGTTATTCTGGAATTGATTTAGAGCAATTCTTACGAGGGTTCTCTAGTGTAGAAGAAAGTGTAGAACATAGTGTATCAGTACTTCGCAACCATCCGTTACTTCCTGAAGAAGTGCCTGTTCACGGTCTTGTTATTCACCCTGACACAGGAAAATTAGATGTAGTTGTGAATGGCTACGACAATTAAGAATTTACTTTGTCATCCTTTTTATCTGGGACAGGATCAAATCCTCCTGGATGGAAAGGGTGACATTTTAATATACGCTTACATGTAAGCCAAAATCCTTTGAAGGCACCGTGTTTTTGAAACGCTTCTAATCCATAATGAGAGCAAGTCGGATGAAAGCGGCACGTTGGCGGTGTCATCGGAGAAATGAACTTTTGATAAAAGCGTATAATACCGATAAAAATCTGTTTCATAATGGTCTCCTTTTCAGCATAGTCTTAAAGTATTATAGCACGACCGTACATAATTCTTTACTAATGTCGATTTCCGTTATATCATATTGGATATAACGGAATTAAATTAAAAGCGGGAGAGATGTTGTATGCCATCAGTAGAAAGCTTTGAATTAGACCATACGATTGTAAAGGCGCCTTATGTAAGACATTGCGGAGTCCACAATGTAGGTAGTGACGGTATTGTAAATAAATTTGATATTCGTTTCTGCCAACCGAATAAACAAGCAATGAAACCAGATGTTATTCATACGCTAGAACATTTATTAGCATTTAATTTACGTAAATATATTGATCGTTATCCGCATTTTGATATTATCGATATTTCACCAATGGGCTGCCAAACAGGGTATTACCTTGTTGTAAGCGGAACACCGACGGTTCGAGAAATCATTGATTTATTAGAACTAACATTAAAAGATGCGGTTCAAATTACAGAAATTCCAGCTGCAAATGAAACGCAGTGTGGCCAAGCGAAGCTTCATGACTTAGAAGGAGCACAACGCTTAATGAACTTCTGGCTAAGCCAAGATAAAGATGAACTTGAGAAAGTGTTTGGATAAAAAAGAAAAACTGCCTGTGAAAGGGCAGTTTTTTATTTTGTAAAAGAAGCAAATGCATATAAGGAAGAAATTGAAGTAGAAGAACAACGATTTAGTGGAGTTCGTGGACGAACACGAAAATTCGAGTGGAGTATGGATTTCCGATCACTACATTTCCTTTACAGTATAAAAACATTAGAAAATGTACTAGTAGATCCAGGCTGCATAACCACAATTTTTGATACAGATGTATTGGCCAAAATCGGAATAAACAATAATTTGTGTTTGTTATGTGACAAGTACGTCCAGTCGTTGACAGAGGTGAAATAGTATGTTAAAAATAAGGAAAGCGTTTACAACTTAAAGGGTTGTTACTGTTCGGCAGGCAAAACCTAAATTTGTGTAAGAATAACTTTAGCGTTATTCTTATGTGCAAATTTAGGTTTTTTTTATAAAATTTTGCCTGAAATATAAAAAACCAAGGACGAGTGCGAATGGAAATAAAAAAAATTTTAAACAATAATGTCGCTATTACGCATAATGAGTTTAAACAAGAAATTGTCGTTATGGGAAAGGGGTTAGCTTTTCAGAAGAAAGTAGGAGAAACAATTGATGTTTCGAAAATAGAGAAAACATTTGTGCTAGAGAAGCATGGAGTTTCTGAAAAGCTTGCAAAATTATTAGAAGATACGTCTGAACTCTATTTAAATATTTCTTCAAAAATTATAAACTATGCGCAATCTAAGCTTGCATACAAATTGGATGAATATTTATATGTTGCGCTAACGGATCATTTAAGTTTCGCAGTTAGTAGATATAAACAAGGTATACAGCTCAAGAATGCACTGCTATGGGAGATTAAAAAATATTATAAACAAGAGTTTCAAATTGCGCTACAGGCATTAGATATGATTGAAAATGATATAGGGATTCGCCTTGGAGAGGATGAAGCTGCTTCCATTGCTTTGCACTTAGTGAATGGTCAATTAGCTAGTGATAATATGGCTTCTGTCGTGCAAGCAACTGAAGTGGTGAATAACATTTTGAATATCGTTAAATATCATTTTCAAATAGAGATGGATGAAAACTCGGTTAATTATGAACGCTTTTTAACACATCTTCGTTTCTTCTCGATACGATTTACTCGTAAAGAACATGCTGTCGAAGGTGATGATCAATTCCTTTATGAGCAAATACAGTTGAAGTATCAATCGGCGTTTCAGTGTAGTCAAAAAGTGAAGCTCTATTTACAAAACGTCTATAATTGGAGTGTTTCAAATGATGAAATTGTCTATTTAACTTTACATATTCATCGGGTGACCTGTCGACATGCATCGAATTGTACGTTAGATGAGGGGAAAATCAGATAGCTGTTATTTATAAACTACATATTACTTAGAGGAATGTTACCAATATGGGCATAACCTGAGTCAACCTGAGCATGCAGCTTATTTGCGTGTATGCTCAGGTGGACTCAGGTTTTTTATTTACAAAAATGCGATAGAAAGTGGGGATAAATATGAAATATGAACAATTAGCAAAAGACATTATTGAAAATGTTGGCGGTAAAGCAAATATTATTAGTGTTGTTCACTGTGTAACACGCCTGCGTTTTCAATTAAGAGATGAAGGAAAAGCAAAGACAGACGTTTTGAAAAATATGGAGGGGATCGTTACTGTTATGAAAAGTGGTGGCCAGTATCAAGTTGTTATTGGAAATCACGTACCTGACGTCTACCAAGCAGTGATGACAATTGGTGATCTTCATACGTCAGTACCTGTCGAAGCAGATAGTAATAAAAAAGGGGTATTTAATCAATTTATTGATGTAATCTCTAGTATATTTACTCCAATTCTCGGTGTTTTAGCTGCAACAGGGATGATAAAAGGTTTAAACGCCCTTTTGGTAGCATTAGGATGGTTAAGTAATACATCTGGAACGTATCAAATATTAAATGCAATCGGAGATTCGCTATTTTATTTCTTCCCAATATTCCTTGGGTATACAGCGATTAAGAAATTTGGCGGGAACATTTTTATTGGTATGGCAATAGGGGCTTCGTTAGTTTATCCGGCACTTTCTGGATTAACGACAGGTAAGCCACTTTATACATTATTTGCAGGGACGATGTTTGAATCACCTGTTCATATTACGTTTTTAGGAATTCCAGTTATTTTAATGAGTTATGCATCATCGGTTATTCCAATCATTATCGCAGCGTATGTAGGAGCGAAAGTAGAGAAGACGTTTAAAAAGCTAATTCCGGATGTTGTAAAAACGTTCTTAGTACCGTTCTGTACATTACTGGTTGTTATACCAATGACGTTTATCGTTATCGGACCGATTGCAACATGGGCGGGGCAGCTTTTAGGACAAGGAACGATTTGGTTGTATGAATTAAGTCCAGTAGTAGCAGGACTTTTCATTGGTGGATTCTGGCAAGTGTTTGTTATGTTTGGTCTTCACTGGGGATTGATTCCAGTATCAATTAATAATCTTACTCTTATGGGAGCAGATCCAGTTTTAGCGCTTATGTTTGGAGCGTCATTCGCACAAATTGGTGCTGTTTTAGCAGTTTGGTTGAAAACGAAGCAACAAAAACTAAAATCACTTAGTATTCCAGCTTTCATTTCTGGTATTTTTGGTGTCACTGAACCAGCGATTTATGGGGTTACACTTCCACTAAAAAAACCATTTATTATGAGTTGTATTGGTGGAGCGATTGGCGGAGGAGTTTTAGGTTTCGCAGGTTCAAAAATATATATGATCGGTGGCTTTGGAATATTCGGTATACCGACTTATATTGATCCAAAATCCGGTATTACTGCGGGATTCTGGGGACTTATTATTGCAATTGTTGTTTCTTTTGTATTTGGATTTATTCTTACTTATTTATTTGGATTCGATAAAGAAACAACGGCTACAACAGTTGATGAAGCAGCAGCTACTTTAAAGGAAATGAATCGTAAAGAAGTTGGATCGCAAAATGAAAAAAATAGTATTACTAGCCCGTTTGAAGGAAAAGTAATCGATTTGTCTAGTATTAAAGATGCAGCCTTTGCATCAGGTGCGATAGGAAAAGGAGTTGCAATTGAACCTTCTATCGGTAAATTATTTGCACCAGTTTCAGGAACAGTTTCAGCACTATTTCCAACGAATCATGCGATTGGGATTGTAACGGATTATGGAGCGGAATTACTGATTCATATCGGGATGGATACAGTTCAACTTGACGGAAAACACTTTTCTTCACACGTTGCGCAAGGAGATCGTATAGAGAAAGGACAATTGCTTATTGAGTTTGATATACAAGCGATTCAAGCAGCTGGATATGTTGTAACGACACCGGTAGTGATAACGAATAGTGATAAATATGATGTAGTAGTACCAGAAGCAAATCCAATCAAAATTGGTGAGAATTTAATCGAAGTAATTAGTAAATAAAAGAGAAGCCTATACAAAACTATTATTTTTAAATTATATAGTAGAGGAGTGCTAGTATGTTGAATGATAAATTTCCAAAAGGATTTTTATGGGGCGGAGCAATTGCTGCGAATCAGGCTGAAGGAGCGTATTTAGAAGGTGGAAAAGGGTTAACAACGGTTGATTTATTACCAACGGGGGAAAAGCGTTGGGAGGTTATGGCTGGGAGCCTTAATTCTTTTAAGCCTATTGAAGGAGAATTCTATCCTTCACATGACTCAATTGACTTTTATCATCATTTTAAAGAAGATATTGCTTTATTTGCAGAGATGGGATTTAAATCGTTACGTGTATCGATTGCTTGGACGAGAATTTTTCCAAATGGCAATGATGAGACGGTAAATGAAGCTGGTTTACAGTTCTATGATGATTTATTTGATGAATTATTAAAATATAATATTGAACCAGTAGTTACGATGGCTCATTTTGATGTCCCCGTACATTTAGTTGAGGTATATGGGGGCTGGAGAGATAGAAAACTTGTACACTATTTTGAGAAGTATGCGAAAACTATTTTTAATAGATATAAAGATAAAGTGAAATATTGGATGACGTTTAATGAAATAAATATGCTACTTCATTTACCATTTGTAGGTGCAGGTCTTGTATTTAAAGAGGGAGAGAATAAAACACAAATCCAATATCAAGCGGCGCATCACCAGCTTGTTGCAAGTGCACTGGCAGTGAAAGCTTGTCATGAAATTATACCTAATGCCAAAATCGGATGTATGTTAGCGGCAGGAACTGTATATCCACATACATGTAATCCAGAAGATGTTTTCAATGCAATGGAAAAAGATCGTGAGTCCTTCTTCTTTATTGATGTTCAGGCTAGAGGAGCATATCCAGGATATGCGAAGAGATTCTTTAAGGATCATAAACTAGTAATCGAGATGGAAAAAGATGATGAAGAGATTTTGAAAAAGTATACAGTTGATTATATTGGATTCAGTTATTACTCAAGTAGGGTAACAAGTACGGATTCAGAAGTATTAAACAGTATGATAAATGGAAATGTATTTGGTTCTATTGAAAATCCTTATCTAGAAAAATCAGAATGGGGATGGACTATTGATCCAAAAGGTTTTAGGATTACAGCAAATCAGTTGTATGATCGCTATCAAAAGCCTTTATTCGTCGTTGAAAATGGTCTTGGGGCTGTTGATGAGGTTACTTCTGAAGGTGAAATTCATGATGATTATCGAATTGAATATTTAGAGAAACATGTTATAGAAATGGCTGAAGCAATCGAAGACGGAGTAGAAATTATAGGGTATACAAGCTGGGGGCCGATTGATATTGTCAGCGCATCGACTGGTGAAATGAAAAAGCGTTACGGCTACATTTATGTTGATAAAGATAATGAAGGAAACGGATCGAAAAATAGAATAAAAAAGAAGAGCTTTAATTGGTATAAAAAAGTGATTGAATCTAATGGTGAAAATCTGATCTAATCTTTAAAGCTATTTTCATATAGAAGAAAAACTGAGGAGTGAATTGTAATGGAAAAGCAAACAAAAAGATTTCCAGAAAGATTTTTATGGGGGGGAGCTACTGCTGCTAACCAAATGGAAGGCGGATTTTATGAAGGTGGAAAAGGATTAAATATTGCAGACGTTTTACCTGGTGGAAAAGGACGCCTTAAAATATTGCAAGATCCTGGTTTTAATTTTGAAATTGATAAAACAAAGTACGATTATCCGAACCATGATGGTATTGATTTCTATAACCGTTATAAAGAAGATATTTCCTTGTTCGCAGAGATGGGATTCAAATCTTTCCGTATGTCTATTGCTTGGACAAGAATATTCCCAAATGGTGATGAACTAGAGCCAAATGAAGAAGGTTTAGCTTTTTATGATCGTGTTTTTACAGAGCTAGAAAAACACGGAATTGAGCCTGTTGTAACAATTTCTCATTACGAAATGCCAGTAAACCTTGTTAAGACATATGGTGGCTGGAGAAATCGTGAAGTGATTGGATTCTTTGAAAGATATGTAAATGCTATATTGAATCGCTACAAAAATAAAGTGAAATATTGGATGACATTCAATGAGATTAATAGCGGTTTAATTATGCCGATTATGGGACTTGGATTCTCTATCAATAAAGAAGAAGATAAATATGAGCCGACATTCCAAGCGTTCCATCATCAATTTGTTGCGAGTGCACTTGCAGTGAAAGCTTGTCACGAGATCATTCCAGAATCACAAATAGGTTGTATGATTATATATGCTCCAGTCTACTCATATGATTGTGATCCGCAAAATGAGTTGTATGCACTTCAAGAAGAGCGTTTATTTAATTACTTCTGTGCGGATGTTCAAGTTCGTGGTAAATATCCAACGTTCATTCAATCCTATTTCAAAAAACATAATATTGAATTAGACATTCAAGAAGGTGACTTAGAATTAATTAAAGAGCATACAGTAGATTACATCGGTTTCAGTTATTACATGTCTCGTACGGAGAAAAAAGAGAAGACTGAGCAAGAAAAAGCACAAGGAAATATTATGGCAGGTATAAAAAATCCATTCCTTAAAGCGAGTGATTGGGGATGGGAAATTGATCCGACTGGCTTAAGAATTTCATTAAATAAATTGTATGATCGATATGAAGTACCACTATTCGTTGTTGAGAATGGTTTAGGTGCTTATGATGAGATAGAAGAAGACGGTACGATTCATGATGATTACCGAATTAACTATTTACGTGAGCATATGATAGCAATGCGTGATGCGATACAAGAAGATGGAGTTGAAATGATTGGATATACTAGCTGGGGATGTATTGATTTAGTGAGTGCTTCCACAGGAGAGATGTCTAAACGCTACGGTTATATTTATGTTGATAAGCATGATGACGGATCTGGAACGTTAGAGCGTAAAAAGAAAAACTCATTCTTCTGGTATAAAGATGTTATTCGTACTAACGGAGAAATACTTTAATATGAGTTTATGAATAGAAAAGAAGAGCAGGAATGCTCTTCTTTTTTTATGAAAGTATACTAGATACTCCAACATATAAAATAGCGGCAGAACAGAGAAAATAAACAAATGCTTTTGCTTTTTGCCGCTCTTTTATTTCATCAATTCCAAAAAGGATACACATAATACTTAAAAGGATAAATACGAATGGTAAAAGCATAGAGAAGTTTGCAAAGAGGTTAAGTAGAGCGAGAATAAGAGCGATAGTAGCTATTATAATTCGAAAGTTTTTTAACATGAAATCCTCCTTAGTAGAAGTATTATTATCGAGAGACAAGAATAAGAATGACAATAATTAAAGTAAAGACGCCAGAAAAGAAAGAGAGTGTACTATTTACTTTATTCTGTTTCTGTTTCTCCTCTGCACTTATGATGAAAGTCATAATAGATAAGGCAATAAGCATATAGGGCATCGTAACAAGTGGGTTTCTAAACATTCCATATAGAGCGAGAGCGATGACGATGAGTGCGGATATAATGCGAAATGTTTTTAGCATACTATTCTCCACCTTTTTTAAAAAATTATCCTCCAATTTATTAACAGTTCGTAAAAAGTAATAGCCAGTGGGTACTTAAAGTTTCATTCTACAAGTAGCGAAAGTAGTTCGATATTATAATGAAGAGCATAAGACTAGAAACGAAAAAAAACGGAATACTCATTGATTTTCTTCCGGATTTCAGTTCATTAATTCCTAGAAGAATAAAGGAACAACTGAGAGTAAATTGTATGTATGGGAGAAGGGTGAAATTATCGGTAATAAGAGAATAAGTGCAAAGAGAGAGTATGATAAGCGTGAAAAACATGAGAAAAATCCGTAATCCAGTTAGCATTGTATACCTCCTTTAAATAAACTATTTAACGAAATATTTCTGAGAAACCAAGTAATAAAGCAGCAGCGCCAGCTATGAAAGCAAGTGTGCCACTAGATTGTCTATGTTTTTTTATTTCTTCTAGACCTATAGTGAAAGCCATCAATCCTAAGGGAATAAACATGTAAGGCATAATGTCTCTGTTGCCGCTGATAAAACTATAGATTGCTATAGATAAAGCGATAAGTGAAAAAGTAATTCGAAATCCTTTTAACATAAAGGATCCTCCTTCTTTTTTATTTGCTCAATTGCGATGAGAAACATTAAAACCCCTAATAGAAATTGTGAAAGTGGTAGAAAGTTATTTTGATCTGTATAGAGCCCAATTGCCGACATAATTATCACCGTGAGTGCGATTACGATACGAAGTATACTATGAGTTCTCCTTATTATCTTTCGAGTAAGGATTATCTTCTGGTTTATCAACGGAATGTTTATATGCGTAACCTTTATTGATCGTCATAACGGAGAGTACTAATACGATCAGTACGATTATAATGCCGATAATTAATATTTTGAGCATGAAATCCCTCCTTTTCTTTATTTTACATAATTTTGTAATTGATGAAAACAATAGAAATTAAAAGGATGAAAGAAGGGTGTTACATGGAGCATAAAAAAACATATTATATATCAGTTGGAAATGGTCAAATTTCACAAGTGAAGACGGCGGATACGTATAATTTTGAAATTTATGCAAATGACGAAGAGATTACGGAGTTAAGAGAGTATTTTGATCAAGCGTATGAAGAGGACTTAGGTTCGTATGTACGCTCCCACGTTCCATTCGTTGAGTATCATCACGATTCGAATAATGATCGATATGATGAACAACTACAAAAAGCATATAAAATGATTTATGATCTAGGGAATCATGAAACGAAAGAATTAGTCGCGCAAATGGGAATAATCAATGGATTGTAATTGGATAATATTATGCAGAAAAGCGAGAATATGCTACAATTTGTGGTAGGAAAAACTTGTAATCATCAATAGGGGAGTAATGGCATGTACAAATTTAAAGATTATTACCACAACACTGTACAATTATCGTTTGAACGTTACCCATTTTCTCCTGAGCCAAAGCATGTTTGGGTTGTATGCCGGTACGGGGATCAATGGTTATTAACGCATCATTTACGCCGTGGTCTTGAATTTCCAGGTGGTAAAGTAGAACTCGGGGAAACACCGGAAGAAGCGGCAGTTCGAGAAGTTCATGAGGAAACCGGCGGCATAGTTTCTGATTTAACTTACTTAGGGCAATACAAAGTATCCGGAAAAGACAAAATAATCATTAAAAACATTTATTTTGCAACAATTAGTGCGGTAGAGCAGCATACGCATTACGAAGAAACGAAAGGGTCTGTTTTATTAAAAGACATTCCTGATAATATTAAAACTGATAGAAAATTTAGCTTTATTATGCGCGATGATGTATTAGCGCGTACGATGAAACATATAGAAGAAATCGGCTGTTTTACGAAGTAAAATGGCCGGTTTCTTTTTTTGATTAAATACCCAAAAAAGGTGTGAATATATCTTTACTTTTAGGGAGGCATTTGGGAATGAAAGTATCCACTTACTATTGTCACTTTTTGTCGGTAAATCGATATATTTCAAAAATCGCTGATATATTTGGAGTTGCGGTCGATATATTTCAAAAATCGCTGATATATTTGGAGTTGCGGTCGATATATTCGAAAAATCGCTAATATAATTTATTTACTATTGTATTGTTTTTACCTTCAGCTCTAAAAACGAAAGAACCTCCAACAAATCATCCACCACACGTGAATGTTCAAAGTCACCCAAAAATAAATCTCTCTTCCAAACGCCAAGAATTCCTACTTGTTCAGAACCGAGCACATCGTTTTCTGGATGATCTCCAACGTAAAGACATTCTTCGGCTTTTACATTCAGCTTTTGTAAAGCACGTTGGAAAATTTCAGGATGAGGTTTTTTGATTCTTTCTGCTTCTGAAACGAGAATTGTATTTGTATACGTATGTACGTTTAATGCTCGAAGGTTGCTCATCTGAAATTCAGTAAAGCCGTTTGTAATAATACCAATTTTAATGTTTCGCTGTTTTAATTGTTGAAGTAATTCATTCATGTTTGGGAAAGGAATACAATGATGTTGGAAGTTTGTAATGTAGTCGTGCAGCAGTTGCTCTTGCGTTAAAGTGGTAATGTTGTATTCGCAAAGGAGAGTAGAATATACCTTATCTTTCCACGTGTAACCATTATTGTCGAGTTCGAGAAAACGAGAGCAATACTCGAATTTTTCTATGTTTATCAAATGAAAGGCGAAGCGATTATATTGATCACGAATAAATTGCTCTAGAGATTGGCGACGATCTAATAGTGTTCCATCTAAGTCAAATAAGACTGCTCGAATCATGGGAAACCTCCATACAGTTTTTATAAATAATTATCGCATATTTGTGAAAAAATGATTATCATATTTTTGTAGACTGTAACGACGGAGGTTCATATGAAAGAACTGTATGGGAAATTAGTTTGTTTTATACTTTCAATTGGCTTAGTAGCTGGATGTGATATGGCGGAAAAAGCTTCGCAAAGAGAGAAAAAAGATGTGTGCGAAACGACAGAAGAATGCACAAAAATAGGTGATAAAACGCTTCAAAAAGTATATAAAAAAATAGATGGACTTTCAGAACTTGAAGTACTAGAGGATTATGATTTAGAAGGACATTCAAGTAACGATATGAAAGAAGCGGAAATAAAAAAAGAGGATGATGAAAATTATTTCTTTTTAGCTTCTTATTATATTGATGGTGATGAAATTGTAGATCCTTATTTCGATAAACTAGATCGCAAACGATTGAATAAGGCTTTTGCGGATGATAAGGACGCGAAAGAAGAAGTATTAAAGCAACGTCAAGATAGGGATTATCATGAATCGTTATGGGAGATGTACAGCACTCTTATTCCAGTTAAGTATCGCACTGACATAAAAGAGTTTGACATGGTAACAGATGGATACGACGGAATTGTCGCCCACGTTATGCCGAGTATGGAGTATCCGAAAGAGTGGACCATTAGTTTAGATACGCTTGATTCAGCAGTAAATATCGATCAAGTGATGAAAACATTAATACATGAGACGGCTCACGTATTGACGCTGGGACATAAACAAATACCAGTAAATGAAAAGTACTTAAAGGCTTTTGAAGAAGATAAAGATATTTCATCATACCAAAATAAATGTAAATCTCTTTTCTTAAAAGAAGGATGTGCGAAGGAGAGCTCTTATATAAATCAATTTTATAATTTGTTCTGGAAACCAATTGACCAGGAGTGGACAGAAAAGAAAGTGGAAGAAAGCGAAGAAGCTCAAATTGAATTTTTTAAGGAAAAGCAGGGTGAGTTTGTTTCACTGTATGGGACGACAAATGTAGCAGAGGATATTGCGGATACATTTACAGCGTTTATTTTACAAGATTCAAAAAAGGTGAAAGAAGGAACAGAATTAAAATATAAAAAAATTGCCTTTTTCTATCAATTCCCCGAGCTTGTAAAAATGAGAGCGGAAGTGTTAGCGGGATTATATGATATTTCAAGGGATATAAAGCAGTCATAGTTTGGTGGTAATTATTTGTTGGTAAGTCGATAAATTTTTGATCGATTAAATGAAAACGCGAGGACGTTCTGTTCTTTGCGTTTTTTATGTTAATAAAATTGAAAATTCTGTCTTTTTTCAAAAAAGAAGAAGGAACTGAATCATTAAAAGAGAATTAGTATAAAAACGTCACAAATTAGACACAATTATAATGCGCATAGTATAGGGGCTATAAGTTTACTCTCGAGGAGGTAATGAAACGTATGAAAACGATTCTTGCTGTTGCTGGTCTCATTTGGGTAATGTCTCACGGTTTTCCGATTTTTGAAGGGGAGCAAATTCGTAGTGCATTAAATAAAGAGTTTAATGATTATCATATTATTGATCGAAAAGATAATGTCGTTACGGTGCGTGTGAAAGATTGTTTCCATACAGTTACGGTTGCTAACGGGAATGTTACAGATGATTCAAAAATGTGTGACAAAAGGTAACGAAAAGAAGCTGACTCTAGCGTATCGCTCTAAGTCAGCTTTTTTTTCGTTTTCCAATAAGGAGTTTTTCAAATGCCTCGACAAAGACATACATAAGAGTTGCGAGGACGCAAGTGAGCAATACACTGAGTAAGACGAGTGTGAAGTTAAAGACTTGGAATCCGTAGCTAATTAAATAGCCAAGCCCTTGTTTAGAAACGAGGAGTTCCCCGAAAATAACACCGACCCATGATAAGCCAACATTCACTTTTAACGTTGAAATAATTGCAGGGAAAGATGAAGGGAGAATAACGTGCTTATAGCATTGCCATTTATTTGCGCCAAATGTGTCCATGACCTTAATATAGTTGGAATCGACTTCTTGAAATGCGCTGTAAATAACGAGAATAGTAATGATGATGGAGATGATTACGCCCATTGCGATAGAGGATGAAATGTTTGGACCGAAAATAACAATGATGATTGGACCGAGTGCAACTTTTGGCATTGCATTTAGGACGACGAGATAAGGATCAAGTACGCGGGCCAAAAGTGGCATCCACCAAAGGAAAGTAGCAATAATAGCTCCGAGTACAGTTCCGAGAATGAAGCCTACTCCTGTTTCAAGTAATGTCGTCCATATGTGAATCCAAATTGAACCGTCAATCCATTTTGTTAAAAAGAGATCCCAAATACTTGAAGGAGAGCTAAAGAGTAAAGGGTCAATCCATTCTTTTTTACTAGCTATTTCCCATAGTGCAAAGAAAAGAACAAGAAGTACAAGTTGTAAAGAGCGAGCTAACCATGCATGTTGTCTTTCTTTTTTTCGAAACTGCTCATGTAGTTGTTTTATATTATCCAAGTCGTTCCAGCTCCTTCCATATTTCTTGGAAGAGGGATGGGAAGTCATGGTGGTGGCGTGCTTCTAATGGCGATAAGGAACGGATACTTTCTGGGACGATGAACGTTTTTGCAATTTTTCCAGGGTTCGCCTGCAGCAAATAAATACGATCACTCATCGCAATTGCTTCTTCAATATCATGTGTCACAAGTAGGGATGTTTTCTTATAGTTACGTAGTAATGTGAAGACGAGATCTTCTAGTTTTAATTTTGTTTGATAATCAAGTGCGGAAAATGGTTCATCTAGCAATAAAATTTTTGGATCGGTCGCTAATGTTCGAACGAGTGCAGCACGTTGGCGCATACCGCCGGATAGTTCACGTGGGTATTGCTGTTCTATATCATACAGGCCGACTTGTTTTAAAAGCTTTAATGTATGTTCTTTCGTATTTTTATCATAAATCTTTCGAATATGAAGTCCGAGCATAATATTTTCTTCAATTGTTTTCCACGGAAACAAGTAATCTTGCTGGAGCATATAGCCCATAGATGGAGTCTTAGTTGTAATCGGTTCACCATCTAAAAATACGATACCTTCAATTGGATCAAGTAGTCCTGCGATGATGGAGAGGAGCGTTGTTTTTCCGCAACCACTTGGACCAAGGATTGAAATGAATTCCCCTTTTTCTACGTGCAAACTCATATCTTCAAGAATAAGTTTGGCATTTTCTTTTGCAAAAAAGCAGTGAGAAACGTTACGTATTTGTAAAAAGCTCATACACTTCGCCTCTATTTCTTAATAACGCTTTCGGCAATTTTTGTATTGACGAGCGCTTCATGTGGAACTTCTTTTTGTAATTCCCCAGCTTCTTTCATAATCGTTTGGAGTTGTTTCCATTCTGCATCATCTAATAATGGATTTGTCGCATAAGAATGTTGTTTTTTGTAGCGCTCAATTACTTTCACTGAAATGTCTTTTGAAGTGTCTTTAAATAGTGGTGAAACAGCATTGGCAATCTCTTCGGGACTATGAGTATCAACCCATTGCTGCGCTTTATATAGTGCACGCGTGAATTTTTCTGCAGCAGCTTTATCTTTCTTTAAGAAACTTTCTTTTGCCATAAACGTTGTGTAAGGAACAGTACCAGATTCAGCTCCGAAAGACGCGACGATATAACCTTTTCCTTCTTTTTCAAGTATACTTGCAGTCGGTTCAAAGAGCTGTACAAATTCTCCTGTGCCAGATGCAAAGGCATTTGCAATATTAGCAAACTCGATATTTTGAATTAAGTTCGTATCTTTGTGAGGGTCAATGCCATTTTTCTTTAAAACATATTCTCCAACCATTTGTGGCATGCCGCCTTTACGCTGTCCTAAAAACGTAACACCTTTTACGTCATTCCAATTAAAAGAGTTTAATTTTTTACGGGAAACTAAAAATGTGCCATCTGTTTGTGTAAGCTGTGCGAAATTAATGACAGGATCTTTTGCTCCTTGTTGATGAACATAAATAGACGTTTCTGAACCGACGAGCGCAATATCAATTCCGCCAGATAAAAGGGCGGTCATCGTTTTATCTCCGCCAGCTGTTGTTTGTAAGTCAATATTTAAACCTTCATCTTTAAAAAATCCTTTTTCAATTCCAACATATAAAGGTGCGTAGAAAAGAGAGTGGGTAACTTCGCCAACGCGAATTTTTTGAACTTGTTCTTTCGTACTTTCCTTTGTACTACTACAAGCAGCGAATGTGAAAACAGCTAGTAACATGATGCAAAAAACGGTTATTAATTTTTTCACTATATGACACCTCCTAGAAGTCAATCTACAAGCATAATATGTAGGTAAGTGCCCATATGTGAGTATAGATAGCAGGAATTTTTTAGGGAATAAAGAAGTACAAATATAAGGGGTGATAAAATGGATTACGAATACGATGATAGCGTACATTTACATCTTGATTATTTCGGAACTGAATGTGATATGGAATCGATTGCTTATAAGAGGAAGCATGAAGACGTGTGGGATGTGTATTTTAACTTTGGAGTATACGGTATTCAAAAAGATGATGTAGGGGCAGGAATGTTTATGGACGAATATGCCGGTTATTACGTTTTTTCTGTACATGCTCGTGATTTGAGCTGGGAATTTGGAAGTGCTCAGTTTGAGGAATGGGTTTTGAAGAACCATATAGTAGAACGAACGCTTCAAAAATAGGGAGGAATTTCGTGGTTGAATTTCTCATTCTATTGTTCATTTTCGTAGTCGGATTTCTCATTATGCAAGTACTCATTTACCGATTTGCAAAGAAAAATATTCATAAATACAAAAGATTGAAATTGGTTCATATGTGGTTAGATATGACTATGAAAAAGGGTCCGAGATTAGATTTGTTTGATTTTATTTTTATAGTAATCGTGTGTATCATATGGAAACTATGGATGCTTCCTCTTGTATAGTAAACATGTTAATCATTTCATCATTTTTTCCCGTTCATAATAAATAACGAAAAGAACCTGTCACATGACAGGTTCTTTTGTTATATGGGAAATTCAATATATACGACAAATTACGACAAGGGGGTTCATACATATTTGTTATTCTATTAAAGGTTATATATAGGGGGATTTTTTAATGTTAAAAAAATTAGTATTATTTTTACTTACAGGCTTATGTGTAGTTGCTTTAACAGCTTGTAAAGATGAAGAGGACAAGCTGAAGGCAGCGGAAGAACAGAAAATAGATGAGAAGAAAATTGAAGAAGATAAGAAGGGAGAAGAGCAGCAAAAAGCAGAAGAAGAAAAACGTAAGCAAGAAGAGCAGCAAAAAGCAGAAGAAGAAAAACGTAAGCAAGAAGAGCAGCAAAAAGCAGAGGAAGAAAAACGTAAACAAGAAGAGCAGCAAAAAGCAGAGGAAGAAAAACGTAAACAAGAAGAGCAGCAAAGAGTAGAGGAAGAAAAGTGTAAGCAAGAAGAGCAGCAAAGAGTAGAGCAAGAGAAACGTAAGCAAGAAGAGCAACAAAGAGTAGAGCAAGAAAAACGTAAGCAAGAAGAGCAAAAGAAGGCTCAGCAACAGCAGTCTGCACAACAAGAGAGAACACAGAAACAAGAAAAAACAACACAAGCAACAGGTGGGAAACCGACAAGATCACAAATTTCGGTTGGTTCACATGTAGTTATTCAATTGGATAAAGATTATAGTAAAACAGTGAGTGGTGTTGTGAAAGATATTTTAACAAATACAGAAACACATACGTACGGAATTAAAGTTCGATTACAAGATGGACAAATTGGCCGTGTGCAAAGTGTTGGGTAATGAAAAAGAGATTTCCTTTCTTAGGAAATCTCTTTTTTTCATTCGGTATGTACAAGAGGTAACAGATGATATTATACGGAGGGTGTACATGAGAAGACGTTGTGTACATAATATGTTATGTTTATATAAGTAATATTTTATTACGGTGCGGGGTGAAATTAATAAACAGAAAAGAGGGAATGAATTGCGGGGTAATTTTTCATTTCATCAGCCAAGAAGAAGTATATTAATTTCAGCGATGTTAAGTGGTCTAGTAACCCTATATGTAGTACCCACAATTTTCTTGATTTTAAAATATTTTAGTTTAGATACGATGAAAGATATGTTAAATCAAAAAATTGTTTTAAGTATAATGACAATTTTGATGTGGATTGTACTATTGTATGTTGCGTATTTGAATAAAGATATAGTTAATAAATTTAAACCGATTATTAGGATTTATATTAGAATGTTTTTAGTAGCCAATGCGGTTACTTTGCTTTTTATTTTTACGCAAAATAATATGGATTTCGTAAATACACTGAATTGGATTTACAATTATAACGCACAGTTTATATTTAGTTTAATTGTAATTTATGCGATATATGTTTTTGTGTATAACGTGCTTGGGAAAGTTTTTTTGAGTACTATCTTGACAAGCATTTTGCTAATCATTTTGGCTATTGTAAATCACTTTAAAATTGTTTTTAGGGGAGACCCACTATATCCTTCTGATTTTACACAGATTGGACATATGCAATCTGTTATACCAATGGTGATGGATTATTTTAGTTGGGGTTATATTCTTCTCGTTATTGTAAGTGTTGTTGCCTGTATTTTAGCGGGTATGTATATAAGGAAATATATTCAAAATGTAAAAGTTCATGCAGGCGTACGAGTTCTATTTATAATAGGATCCGTTTTTGTTTTATATGCGTATGGTAATTTTACGAATACGTTTATGAATAAATGGTTTCAAAAGTCAGGTATAGAGTTCGTTTTGTGGAATCAAAATGAAAATTATGCTTCGAATGGTTTTGTGCTAGGCTTTATAAGTAATTTGGATACGACAGTCATTGAAAAGCCGAAAGATTATTCAAAAGAAAATATGCTTCAAATAGCAAACGATATAAAAAAACAATATAGCAGCAATATAGGGGCGCAGAAGCAAACAGAGAAACCGAATATTATTTTTGTAATGAGTGAATCGTTTTGGGATCCAACGAAGTTAACGAACCTGTCCTTTAGTGAAGATCCTTTACCTAATTTGCATCATTATATAGAAAGTTTTCCTGGTGGACAAACTATTTCTCCTACATTTGGAGGAAATACTGCGAACGTTGAATTTGAGGTATTAACGAGTTATTCAATGAGTTTGTTAAAACCAGGCTCTATACCGTATCAGCAAGTTGTTACAAATAAGAAAGAAATTCCATCTATTACTCGAGAGTTAAAAAAAGAAGGGTATTACACAAGTGCAATTCATTCATTTGGTCGCTCATTCTTTAAACGGGATGATGTATATAGAGTGTTAGGCTTTGACAAGTTTAATGCGCAAGATACGATGGAGAATGTAGAAGTTGATGGAGATTATATTAGCGATTTATCTATGAGTAAAGAGATAATAGCTGAATTAGAGAAGCAAAAACAACCTACTTTTATTCATGCGGTTACGATGCAAAACCATTTTCCATTTACAGAAGGAAGATTTGGCGAAAATCAAATAGAAATTAGTGGTTTAGAAAATGAAGAATCGAAGGCTGAATTAGAGACTTATACAGAAGGTTTAAGACGTTCAGATGAAGCTCTTCAATATTTAATAGAGGAGCTAGATAATTTAGATAGACCTACATTATTAGTATTCTTTGGGGACCATCTTCCGTCGCTAGGAACAAATAAATCTCTTTATAAAGAGAATGGGTATATAACGAATGAAAAAACGCCAAGTGAACGATTAGCGATGGCGCAAACGCCGTTATTAATGTATGCAAATTTTGATATGCCAAATGACAATTTAGGTTTAGTAAGTCCAATTTATTTTTCAAATCTTGTCTTTGATTATGCTGGATTAACTAAGGTACCGTTCTATCAATTTTTATCGAAGTTATATGAAGAAATTCCTGTACTTCGTGACGAATTGAGGATAGGAAAAGATGGAAAAGCAATAAAAAGTTTAACAGAAAAACAAAAAGAAATGCTAAAGCAATATGAGCTTATTCAATATGACTTACTCGTCGGAAAGCAATATAGTAAGGATATATTATTTAAATAAGCGAAAAAAAGAACTTGTATACGATACAAGTTCTTTTTTCATAGTATTTAACGGGATAACCAGACAAGCTAGGTTTAGGGAGTATTACTTGTACATTTAGTATAAATTAAAATAGAATTGGTTTAATAATTGATTTGTGAGAAGTGTGTGAATTTTTCATTTAGTATATAATTGGATAATTTGTTTAATGCGTAAAAAAACTCTTTAAGGTTTCTAAGAGTTTTTTTATCTAGATATATATTGAAATTTCAGAAAAAAAGTTGCGATAAAGTTGTGTGGTAATTTTAAAAAAAGAATTTGCCATTTTGGCAAATTCTTTTTTGTTGAGGAGGCATTGTTAATTTGTTATGAGTTTATAAATTTAATAAGTTCTTTATTCAATTCATCCGCTTGATCGATTGGAGAGCCATGACCGCTATTTGTAAGAGGATATAGCTCAGAGTTTTTAATGCGTTCTTTTGTTAACTCAGCACTTTTGTAAGGGATGAGTTGGTCGTGAACACCATGGAATATTTTTGTTGGAACGTCAATTTTACTTAAGTCTTTTGTTACATCTTCGTTCGCGGCTGCTTGCAAAATTTTGATGAGAGCATAAGAAGCGGACTGCATACCGAGATAAGAAAACCATTCTAGTGTGGCAGCTCCTAAGTTTCTATTAAAAAATGATAAAGATACATCATTAAGAAATTTAGGTAAATTCGCATACATTTGAGCAATCAGGGCATCTGCTTGCTCTTTCGGTACGCCGTAAGGGGATTGTTGGTTTTTTACGAAAGAGGGGGAGACGGCATCAATTAATGCAAGTTTAGAAATACGGCGACCGTTATATCGTGACATGTATCGAATAGAAAGAGCACCGCCGACTGAGAAACCAACTAACGTAGCATTTTCTATTTGAAGTGCTTCTAATATAATTGCGATATCATCAGCTAAACGATCATAAGTGTAACCAGTCCATGGTTTATCAGATTGCCCGTTTCCTCGTATATCCATGGCGATGCAGCGGAAACCATGTTGTGGTAAGATATTAAATTGATATTGGTACATTTGATGATTTAAAGGCCAGCCATGAACGAAGAAGACAGGTTTACTTCCAGGGCCTGGGTTAATATCCTCAACAAAAATGTGTACATCTTTTTCCACTGTAACGAACATGATGTACCCTCCTCATGTATTTTAATAGGCTCTTTCCCAAAATCGCTGTTTTGTCATTGCCTGAATAAATTCATTCGCAAGTAAGGTAGGGGTTTGTTCTGTTATAACACCAGGTTTTCCTTCGATGTTTAAAGATTGAATAATAGTATTTCCATTTTTGAAAGCACCAATTGGCTTAAAGTGATTATATGATTCTACGACAAATGAACTTGCTTTGTTAAGAAAATGATCATCAATATTTCCGCCAATAAGAAGTAGCCCATCATAAAGAAGCGGTGATCCTGTTAAGAAAGTATCATTCACTTCCCACTTTACATTTTGAGAGCCTTGCACAAAACCTAATCGTTCGGAAATAATAACGGGCTGAAGACCGGCTTGTTTGAATTGATTTATAATATATTGTGCGTTTTGACCGTCATATCCGTTTGCGACAATGATGCCTACTCGTAATGTATTTGGGCTGAATGTTGTATGTTCCATACTTAGTGCTGGTGAGGATTTTGTAACATTTGATTCTTGAACATTTGGCACTGTTGCCCCGACTGCTTCAGCTACTAAAGTAGCTAATTCTGTACTTATATGACCAATCATATCTACGACTTGTTGGCGAACTGATTTACTTTTTACTTTTCCTAATTCAAAGGAGAAGGCCTGCATAATATGGATTTTTTCGACGTGGCTCATACTATTCCAAAATAAACGGGCTTGTGAGAAATGGTCTTTAAAACTAGCGGCTGTTTCTCTTGTTTTATGTCCGGAAACAGTAGAAGGATATGTAACGAAACCGCCTTTCGTACCAGGTACAGTAAAGGGAGAGTTATTAGCTAAAGAGTTATTATGGTAAGCGACTTTTCCTTTATCAATTATATATTTAGACGCACCATCTCTTTGATTGTTATGAAAAGGACATACAGGGCGGTTAATCGGTAACTCTTGATAGTTTGTACCGACGCGGGCTAATTGCGTATCTGTATAAGAAAAGAGTCTACCTTGTAAGAGAGGATCATTTGTAAAATCGATACCGCGGACGATGCTTCCAGGGTGCAGTGCGACTTGTTCTGTTTCCGCAAATACGTTATCAACGTTCCGATTTAACGTCATTTTTCCGATGATTTTAACAGGGAAGTCTTCTTCCGGCCAAATTTTTGTTGCATCTAATATATCAAAATCGTATTTAAATTCGTCCTCTTCTTCTAAAATTTGAACGCCAAGTTCGTACTCAGGGTAGTTTCCAGCATTAATATTTTCCCATAAATCACGGCGATGGTAATCCGGATCAGCACCGCCTAGTTTTTGAGCTTCATCCCAAATTAACGAGTGAACACCAAGCTTAGGCTTCCAGTGGAATTTTACGAATCGTGACTTTCCGTGTTTATTAACTAAGCGGAATGTATGAACGCCGAACCCTTGCATCATTCGAAAACTTCTCGGAATTGTACGGTCAGACATAATCCACATCATCATCGCAGCTGATTCTTGATTATTGGCGATAAAGTCCCAAAAAGTATCATGTGCTGTTTGTCCTTGAGGAATCTCATTATGTGGCTCTGGTTTAAGAGCATGAATAAGATCCGGAAATTTAATACCATCTTGAATGAAGAAAATCGGAATGTTATTACCCACTAAATCGAAATTTCCTTCCTCTGTATAAAACTTAACAGCGAATCCTCGTACATCTCGGTTCGTTTCATTTGCACCTTTTGATCCTGCAACTTCAGAAAAACGAATAAAAATAGGTGTCTTTTTAGATGGGTCTTGTAAAAAATGAGCCATTGTTAAATCTTCTAAAGAATCATATAGCTCAAAAACACCATGTGCTCCGTAACCGCGAGCATGAACGACTCTTTCAGGAATTCGTTCACGGTCAAAATGAGCGAGTTTTTCTCGCATCAGGAAATCTTCTAAAAGTGTAGGGCCACGATCGCCGGCGGTTAAAGAGTTTTCATCATTTGAAATTTTGACACCCGTATTCGTTGTCATCTCTTTTCCTTCATTGTTTTTCGTAAAGGATTGTAACTGTTCTATCTTCTTATTTTCACGACCGTCCATATAAAGCACCTCCCATATTATACGTATTATTGTTCATGATTTTTATGCTTACATATGGTCTGAAGAAGTATATTATCTATGGATTGATTTTCCTCATTTGTTCAATTTATCTTTGTTTGTCTATGAAAATCATTTATTATAATAAATGGTATTCTTTTGAAGGGGTGTTGAAGTGGGAGAGAGTTTTCTATCAGCTAAAGAAGAAAAGAAAAACGCTAAGATTTTCTTATGGGTAATGCATGTTATTTTAATTGTATACGAGGTTGCATACGCGATTATATTAGAAGATACAATGCCTTTAGGAAATTGGCATAAAGTGATATGGAAGCTTGCATATATTATGGCTATATTAGGTATTAGTGTTTACTTATTTGAGAGAGGAAAAGCATATTTAGTTAAATATACATATTTATTTGCATACATGATCGCAGAGGTTTTTAATATTGGATGGTATGCTTTTCATAATACAATAGCATTTGATGAAGGGAATGTAATTGAATATATTTTCATTTTCTTCGTACCGATATTTTTGAGTAAAAGATATTTATTTGTTTTAGCGCCATTTCTTATAGGAAAATATATGATATACCTATTTGTATTTGGAGAACTTAACTTGTTTATGTCGCTTGTTATAAATATGGTGTTACTTTTCGTGTCATTTATTATTTTAAATCGATTTTTACAATATCTTTCAGCAGTAAAGGGACGTATTGCAGAGGCAAGTCAGTCACAAAAATTGGCGGTTATCGGAAAAATGGCAGCGACAGTCGGACATGAAATTAAAAACCCACTTGCTTCATTAAAAGGGTTTACGCAATTACAAAAAGAGAAACACGAAAAAGATGCAACATATGAACAAATGATTCTCGAAATAGAAAATATGAATAATATGATTAGTGAATTAATGGAGGTTGCTACATGTAAACCTTCTGTTTATGAAAAACACATTGTAAGTGATGTTTTAGTACAGGCGGTAGAAAACATGCGCGAAAAAATGAACGAGTTAAATATAAATTGCACCTTTAATGAAGAGCAAAATAGAAGTGAAATTGAATGTGATAAACGCAAATTAAAAGGAGTATTTTTGTATGTTATTAAAAATGCTTTAGAGGCAATGGAGCATGGCGGAACATTAAAAATACAAGTTGAAAATAAAAAAAGAGATTACGTAATAGTAAGTATAGTAGATAGTGGTTTTGGGATAAAAAAGGATAATTTAGGACGAGTTAAGGATGCTTTTTATACAACGAAGCAAGATAGAATTGGATTAGGTCTTACGGTAGCAGAGCGAATTATGACAGAGCATCTTGGAGAATTACACATTTCTAGTGAAGTAAAGAAAGGAACGAGAGTAGAAATACTGCTCCCGAAAAAATGTGAGCGCAATGTGACACAAGATTAAGAGGTGTTGTTAAAGGAGTTATCATATGGAAAAAGGCAATACATTTGAAAAAGAAGAGATAAAGGCATTAAAAATATTTTTAAGCTTATTCTTCGTTATATTTTTTGCGTATGATTTTGCTGAAAAGACTATTGTCCTTTTATCAGATAAAAATCAAAAACTAGCAGATGCTTTTGGAGAAGGATTAGGTTTATGGCTATATAGTTTGATGGTTGGATTATTCTTTATAGGACTTTATTTTATGAAATGGAAAAAGCCGTATATTGTGAAGTATATTATTTTAATTGGCTATAATATATTGGATTTTATTAATAACTTCATTATTTATTACGGAAGTGATGCGGAATTTGATGGCGGGAATATAGTAGAAGGATTCTTTATTTTATTTGCACCGATATTTGTGAATAAGAGGTACTTTTGGTTAGTTGCCGGAACTATTGTTGGAAAATATGCACTTATGGGATTCGTTGTTCAATCCTTTATCGTTCTTATCCCAATAGCATTATATAGCGTGTTTGTTATTATATGTTGGATTATATTTTTAAGATTCCAATCTTACGTTCGTACACTTGAAATGATGGACAGAGAAATACAAAATGTAGAAAAATTAGCGATGGTTGGAAAAATGGCAACAGTAATTGGCGATAAGATTAGAAGACCGTTAGAAAAATTGAAAAAACTTGTGAATAAGCAAGCGAAAAAATATCCAGAAGATAAGATTTATAGTGAAATTATGAGACAGGAAGTAGAGCGAATTTATACAATTGCTACAGAACTAAATGAGTTTGAGAAATCTAAATCGGTAGAATCCGAAACTCATAATATTAAAGAAATCATCTCTTATGTTATCAGGGTTATGGAAAAGCCAGCTTTAGAACAAGGGATAAAAATGCATGCTATTTATAGTAAAGACATACCTTCAATTACATGTGATGAGAAACGATTGAAACAAGTATTTTTTAATTTAATTAAAAATGCGATTGAAGCAATGTCAGTTGGCGGAACTATTACTGTAAAAGTTATAGTGGAAGATGTGATCATTGTTCAAATTATAGATGAGGGATGCGGCATTCCGAAAGATAAAATTCCGAAGTTAAATGAAGCTTTTTACACAACGAAAGAAACTGGAACAGGCTTAGGATTAGTAGTTACGGAAAAAATTATTAAAGATCACCACGGTAAATTGAACTTTGAAAGTGAAGTTGGAGTTGGAACGACTGTTGAGATTATGTTGCCGATTTAACGGTGGGTATTTTAAAAAAGGGGAAATCACTTTCTTTAGAGTGATTTCCCTTTTCATTTTGGATGGAAGTACGGAATTTCAATAGAGGGGGATGTTTGATAACTAAGGTTTTATAACCACCATTTCTCCTGTGGAATCAAAGTAACATCTACATCAAAATTCTCTTTAAACCAATCATACATCAATGTCTCTTTCACTAAATATTCAGAGGCAGAGTGTGACACACCGATGAGTGACATGTTTGTTTCTTTCACGTAATCCATAATAAGCGAGTATTTATGTCTACCGTAATCATTGTCGATATGGCAATGGATTTCTCCTGTAATATACGCTTCAGCGCCTTTTTCTTCTGCTTCTTTCATTAAAGATACGACATCGCCGCAGCCAGCGATAATTGCAATTTTCTTGATGGAATCATGTTGTTTACCTTCGAAGTCTGTGTAAGGAATATGGAAGAGTTTTTTTAGACATTTTTGGAGTTCTTCTGTTGATATTTCATCTATTTCACAAATAAGACCGACTGGCTCTTGCTCTGGACCACCGTAAGCAAATCCGTCAATTACGTTAGCTTGAAGTGCCTTTGCAATTGAAATGCTAGTTCCATATGTTTGATGAAAATCCATTGGAACGTGACATGTATATATAGAAAGATGTTTCTCTTTTATTACCTGCAAATATTTTTGTGGAATTGGAATAAAGCCTCTCCCTGATTTTCCGAGCGGATCACCGCATTCCATCACAAGTGGATGGTGCATAAAGAGTAAATCACCTGGCATGGATTGTGAAATGAATGTTTCAAGAATATCATCAGTTGGGAAGACAGCTAAAAATACTGTGTTTACATTTTGGGCACCTCGTATCATAAGACCGTTAAATAGCTCCACAAAATTTGCTTCGAAAAATTGTTGCCATGGAAACTGGATCTGATCATATGTGGCTGGAATGAACCGACTAAAGGAACTGTCTTTTCCGTATTTTTCAATTTGGAATAAATGATTTAGTGATTGCTCTATTTCTTTTAAGGCTGGCATGTTTGGTTATCCTCCTTAAGATAATTCGTATCCTGTTAGTTGTTTTTGTCTTTCATAGCAAAATAAGAAGCGGATAGGAAACAAATAAAGCCTAGAATCCAGCCAATAGAAGGAGAATAGGGAAGTATGTGTTGTAATATCATTCCGCTAGAAATAAAAAAGCTACCTAATAGACCTAAGAAAATGGGGTATCGCCGTAATTTGAACATCGATGATACAACCTCCTTTATCACATATATTGTATATTAGTCTTAATTTTCTGTATACAACAAACGGGTGGAATTAAGAAAAAGAATGGTACAATATAAGAATGATACGAGAAGAGAGGATGTAGATTCACGCATGTACGTTACTGTAACAGAAGCAGCATATAAAAAAATTATGGATACGATTCCAAGTGAAGCGAAATATATAAAGTTATTTTACGATAATGAAGGTTGCGGTTGTGTTATGAGCGGGATTATTGATTTAGTAGCCGTTTCAGAGAAAGATGAACGCGATGTAGATATTGAATCAAGTGTACTAAACTTTATTGCAGATCGAACAAAGCTTGTATTTATGGATGATAAGTTAACAGTTGATTGGCATGAAGTTGGAGGGACTTTTCAGCTGAAGAGCCCAAGCCAGTTTTATAATCCGAATATGAAGTTACATGTTCGAGTATAGTAAAGAAAAGGCGGCCCAAAAAAATTTTGGAGCTGCCTTTTCTTTATAGTATAGGGTGATACTATTGTCGTTTCTTATTGATAAGTCGATATTCTTTTTCGAATCGCTGATATACTTTGAAAATCGTCTATAAAATTTCATTTACTAAGATAAGGTTCTTCACACAATAAAAAGATTTTTTCACATAATGAAATGTACACATTATTGAATTTTCTGTATAATTTTCTTTGCGGAGGGGATTGCGTATGAGAAAATGGGGAATTGAGTTATTAATTTTAAGTGTCGTTATTATTTGGGGGATTAACTATACGATTGCAAAATATGGACTTTTAGAATTTACAGCGATTGAGTTTACTGCAGTTCGAATGATGGCAGCAGCACCACTACTGTTATTACTTACGTTCTTTATCGAAAAGTCACTTTATATGGAGCGAAAAGATATACCAAGATTAATCATCGTTAGCACGGTAGGTATTGTACTGTATCAAACGCTATTTATGGAGACTGTACAATATACATCCGCTACAAATGCTTCGTTACTCATTTCTATTTCACCTATTTTTACAACTTTATTTGCGATTTTCTTGAAACAAGAAAAATTTTCTTCTCGAAAGTTAATCGGTTCTATGATTGCTTTTGTTGGTGCTACATTAGTTTTAGTAGCGGGGCATTCACTCGCTAGTTCTTTCTACGGAAATGGGATTGGACTTATTACATCAATATGTTGGGGACTTTATCCCGTTTTAGCAGGGCCGCTTATTAAAAAATACTCAGCATTACGTGTTACTGCATGGTCGGCATTAGTCGGAGCGATTCCGCTCTTATTATTAAGCGGGCCACATGTATTTGTCATGCCATTTCACATTACACACGGAATGACATTGTTTGCTTTATTATATTCTATTTTCTTTGTAACAGTATTTGGTTTAGTGATGTGGTATGTTGGTGTGCAAAAAATTGGTGCGTCACATACGATGGTATATATGTATATTACGCCGCTCGTAGCGGTTTTATTTGCAGCTGTATGGGCAAATGAATATGTATCGTTTCAACAAATAATCGGTGGAATTATCATTTTCTTCGGTCTATGGTTTGTGAAATCGGAGAAAATAGAAGCGCACTCTACCGTACAAGAATCTATATCAAAATAGGAAAACAGATTACCTATGATCTGCTTTCCTATTTTTTTATTTTTGGTAAGAAGATGAGAAACAAGATAGCAGTAATAAGTGGAATTAAGTTTAAAAATGGAATACGGAAGAGTGTAATAAGAATAATACCTGGAAGAAGAACACCGAGGACAGCATAGAAAATACTATGTCTTTTCGTGTACCAATACAAGGAAAGTCCAATAAGTGCAGGGACAATGAGGTGAATGAGAGACATTAAAAAATAAACCATTAGACGCCCCCTTTATTTTTGTGCTTATTACATCATATCCGTATGTTCATAGATTGATATCACTTTTTTCATAAATGGACGAAAAATGTTTGGAAAAACGTCACATTTATGAGGGATTCTACATTATAAATCTTGTATAATATTATTTCCTAAAAGTAATTAAAAAACATAAACACACTGTTTATGTTTTTTAATTTGAGTGAAATGGATTTTAAGTAGCATGGACTCGAAAGAAATGAGTTATATAGCTTTGGTTGGATAGATAAAAACTATTGAAGAGGAGTACAACATGATTAGTATGTCATTAAGGTCGTTTAAAATTCAATCGTATTATCTACTAGGTATTCTGTTATTAGGCTGGATGTTAACACCGTTTTCAGCACATTTTCTAGGTGCAGGAGTTGGACTTATTGTAAGCATGTATTGTGTTTGGATTTTAGGAAGGCGTATCGAAAAACTTGGAGATAGTATCGTAAAGAAGACAAAAGCGCCGACGCTTGGTATGTTTAATCGCTTTGCAGCTGCCATTTTGGGCGCTATTATTATGTACGAAATTGAGCATCATATGGTAATGTGGGCATTTGCAGTAGGGATTCTGGGTGGTTATTTCTTAATCGTTGTGAATTTAGGGTATTATAGTATGAAGGATGAAGAAGAATTAATAAAGGGCTAAAAGGGCTTCTTTTTTAGATGGAATAGAGGATCCGGCGGTGGATAGAAGCGGTCAGATCCTTTTTTAGTCCCATGCGGTGTGAAACCAGAAGGATGTAGTGAGTGGGAAAATAGTTTATATGTTCGAAGCCGTGATTTGTATATGTAAAAATCTAGTTATTTAAATTGAAAATTGGCTTACTCTGGAATAAGGGATCCGGCGGTGGATAGTACAACAGGAAGCGTAACTTTGTATAAAATATAGGTTTCCGCTTCCAATAAGTTAATATGAAATCACTTAGTAGTATGACTCTTAGGTTCTTTAAAAAAGTTGGATGCAATACAACAAACTATTCCGATAATTAGAATAATGTATTTTATCGTTTCACTTGTATGCTCAAATAAATTAACGTTAAGCATCACAAGTCCCCAAAACATTTGAATCGCTCCATAACTGAATAAAATTTTTCCTGTACGAGAAAAATTTTTCATAGGCCTCACCCTTTCCTGTATATGTAAATTATATCATGGGAAACTACAAACGAATGATTATAAAATGAATTTTCTGTAAATTTATGGGTATTGGTATGCAATAGATGAAGAGATTAAAGTTTCACTTTATATAAGATATAGAAAGAAGCTTACGTTTTTAACGTAAGCTTCTTTTTTATGTAAGTGTGTGTAACCGTTAAGCCGCATTGGGTTTTGTCGGTGAGTACGCGGAACTTTACGGTTACACGACACTTATTCATATGAGTAAAAGGGTTATTCCAACAGAAAATTTGTAATTAAGCGATTGGACCGCCTAAGTTAATAATATCTTCAGAAACGCTATCGAATTTTTTGAAGTTTTCTTTAAATTCGTTTGCAAGCTCAATTGCTTTCGCTTTGTAAGCATCTTTATCAGCCCAAGTTTGTTCAGGCATTAATACTTCGTCAGGTACACCTGGAACGTGACAAGGTACTTCAAGGCCAAAGATGTCGTGTTTTGCAGTTTCAGCTTTAGCAAGTTCACCGCTTAGTGCTGCTTGAATCATTGCACGAGTGTAACCTAAGTTCATACGTTTACCAACACCGTATTCGCCACCAGTCCAGCCAGTGTTTACTAAGAATACTTTTGCATTATGTTTCTCGATTTTTTCACCAAGCATTTCAGCATAACGAGATGCATCAAGCGGTAAGAATGGTGAACCGAAGCAAGTAGAGAATGTAGCTTGCGGAGATGTAACACCGCGCTCTGTTCCTGCTAGCTTACTAGTGTAACCGCTTAAGAAGTGGTACATAGCTTGCTCTTTTGATAACTTACTGATTGGAGGCAATACGCCAGATGCATCAGCAGTTAAGAAAATAATTGTATTTGGATGTCCTGCAACACTTGGCAGTACGATATTGTCAATCGCATGCATAGGGTATGCAGCACGTGTATTTTCTGTTAAAGTAGTATCGTTATAGTCGGCGATGCGTGTTTGACCGTCAATGACAACGTTTTCTAAAACGGAACCAAATTTGATTGCATCGAAGATTTGTGGCTCTTTCTCATGAGAAAGGTTTACACATTTTGCATAGCAACCGCCTTCAATATTGAATACACCGTTATCAGACCAACCGTGCTCATCGTCACCGATTAATTTACGGTTTGGATCAGCAGATAATGTTGTTTTGCCTGTTCCAGATAAACCGAAGAATAGTGCTACGTCGCCTTCTTCGCCTACGTTTGAAGAGCAGTGCATAGAAAGAATGTCTTGTTCAGGTAGTAAGAAGTTCATAATAGAGAAGATTGATTTTTTCATTTCTCCAGCGTATTCTGTACCACCGATTAGTACGATACGTTTTTCGAATGAAACCATAATGAATGCTTCAGAATTTGTACCGTCAATTGCTGGATCTGCTTTGAAGTTTGGTGCAGAAACAATTGTGAACTCTGATTCGTGAGTTGCTAATTCTTCTTCATTTGGACGAATAAATAATTGATGTACGAACAAATTATGCCATGCATATTCGTTAACAACTTGAATTGGTAGGCGATAGTTGCGATCAGCGCCAGCAAATCCTTTGAAGATGAATAACTCTTCTTTTTCTTTTAAGTATTCTAAAACTTTTATATATAATTTATTAAAATGTTCTTCAGAGATCGGTTGGTTCACGGCTCCCCAAGCAATTTTGTCAGCAACCGATGCTTCCTTCACAATAAATTTATCTTTAGGAGAACGTCCTGTGTATTTTCCTGTTGAAGCAGAAACGGCACCAGTAGAAGTTAATTTCCCTTCGTTTCGCATTAATACTTTTTCCACTAATTGCGGAACACTTAATTGAATCTGTGCATTGCTTCCGTTCAATAATTCATGTAAACCAATTTGGACATTCACAGTACTCATATTTATATACCATCCTTTTCATTTAATGAAATATTTCTCGTAATCCCCATCAAGAGTATAACACAATTATATAAATAATGTATACTATTTATTTATTTTTGTTTGTGTGAATGTATCATTTCCTTATTAATATTTCATTCTATGCGTATTGAGAAAAACTTTCAGGAAAATGTGAATATTAATTGACAAATGAATATCATTTCTTTAGTATAGGTTGGGACGGATACTCTCTTATCCCGAGCTGGCGGAGGGACAGGCCCGATGAAGCCCAGCAACCTCACTTGTAGTGGTAAATACAGGTGAATAGGTGCTAAAACCTGTGCGAGGCTAACGGTCTCGAACGATAAGAGCAAAGGGCAAAAAGCAGTATGCAAGTAGCAAATTAAACCTTTCCTCTATGTTAAGTAGGAAAGGTTTTTCTGTATGCTTGTGTGGGAGAATAAATGTATGTCGCAGTTTGTGGCAAATTAAGGATGAGTTCCGTACAATATATACAATTACTGTAGGGAGGTTTACCACATGACAAAAAAACGTCATCTGTTCACATCTGAGTCTGTAACTGAAGGACATCCAGATAAAATTTGTGACCAAATTTCTGATTCAATTTTAGATGCGATCTTAGCAAAGGACGCAAATGCACGTGTAGCTTGTGAAACCACTGTAACAACTGGTTTAGTATTGGTAGCGGGGGAAATTACGACTTCTACTTACGTAGATATTCCAAAAATCGTTCGTGAAACAATTCAAGGCATTGGTTACACACGCGCAAAATATGGATTCGATGCAGAAACTTGTGCAGTTTTAACATCTATCGATGAGCAATCTGCTGACATCGCTATGGGTGTTGACCAAGCGCTAGAAGCACGCGAAGGTCTAATGACTGACGCTGAGATTGAGGCAATTGGTGCAGGAGACCAAGGTTTAATGTTTGGCTTCGCATGTAATGAAACACAAGAATTAATGCCACTTCCAATCTCGCTTGCTCACAAATTAGCTCGTCGTTTAACTGAAGTACGTAAAGATGACACATTATCATACTTACGTCCGGATGGAAAAACGCAAGTTACAGTTGAGTATGATGAAAATGGTAAACCTGTACGTGTGGATACAATTGTAATTTCTACACAGCATCATCCAGATGTTACATGGGAAGAAATCGATCGCGATTTAAAAGAACATGTAATTAAAGCTGTAGTTCCAGCAGAATTAATGGATGGAGAAACGAAATTCTTTATTAACCCAACTGGCCGCTTCGTAATTGGTGGACCACAAGGTGATGCTGGTTTAACAGGACGTAAAATCATCGTTGATACTTACGGTGGATACGCTCGCCATGGCGGTGGTGCATTCTCTGGTAAAGATGCAACGAAAGTTGACCGTTCAGCAGCATATGCAGCTCGTTATGTTGCGAAAAACATCGTAGCAGCTGGTCTTGCTGACAAAGCAGAAGTACAACTTGCATACGCAATCGGCGTAGCGCAACCAGTATCAATTTCAGTTGATACATTTGGCACTGGTAAAGTATCTGAAGACGTACTAGTGGAACTAGTTCGTAACAACTTCGATCTTCGCCCAGCTGGTATTATTAAAATGCTAGACTTACGTCGCCCAATTTACAAACAAACAGCAGCTTACGGCCACTTCGGACGTACTGATGTAGATCTTACATGGGAACGTACAGACAAAGCAGCTACTTTAAAAGAGCAAGCTGGTCTATAATATATGAAAAAAAAGCTTTGCGCGTGTCGCAAAGCTTTTTTTATTTGGTTTTATCCCGCATTAACGGGCAGTAAGCCTCCCACCTCAAAATTCGGCTGTAAAGCAAAAAAGTTAGGCAGGAGGCTAACTGCCCGTAAAAGCCCGATTGGTGAAGGCTAATAATCAGTGGGGAAGAACAAAACCCCCACTGATTAAAGTTTCACTTTATTTACTACTTGAATGCAAGAACTACAATAAACTTCCCCGTCTCGCTCAATATACTTCTTCATATTTGTCATACCACTTGCCGGAAATGGCATGTGAATCCATGTTTTTTCATACGTTTGTATTTCCTTTTCACATAATTTACAAAGGATTGATTTCTTACGGAACATAGACAATCAACCTTTCAGTTGACGCGCTTTTCCTGCGCAAAAAGCACTGCTCAGTAAAAATAGCGTTGCGAATATAATACTCACTAATGTAGCGTATGGAATTGCGCCTTTTAAAGAAAAGCCGACAGTGATGGAAGCGACAAATAAGAGGATGAATGTCGTTGTTAATTTTTTATAAAGTTCCATAGTATGTGAACCTCCGAATTATTTTGTATTGTAAATTTAAAAACTAAACCTATTATGTAGAAAACATAAGAAGAGATAAATAGTAGCTAATGATGTGAAAGCTAGGAGTATAAGAAATGGAAATAGTATACCTATTTAAATTCCTTTTTGTGGGTTTTCATACTTATATTGTATCATGACGTATCGGTGGCTTCATACAGAATTGTGTAAAGATATGTATGATAAAATGAAGAAAAGCTTTTAAGAAGGGGAAGATGAAAAATGAGTGTAACTGAACATAAAAAACAAGCGCCAAAAGAAGTGCGTTGTAAGATTGTAACGATTTCCGATACACGTACGGAAGAGACGGATAAGAGTGGTCAATTGTTACATGCATTATTAATAGAAGCAGGGCATAAAGTGACCTCTTATGAAATTGTGAAAGATGATAAAGAAAGTATTCAGCAGGCTGTGTTAGCTGGTTATCATAGGGAAGATGTTGATGTTGTGTTAACGAATGGTGGAACGGGTATTACGAAACGTGATGTAACGATTGAGGCAGTGTCAGTGTTATTAGATAAAGAAATTGTTGGATTTGGTGAGTTGTTCCGTATGATTAGTTATTTGGAGGATATCGGAAGTAGTGCGATGTTAAGTAGAGCAATCGGCGGTACAATCGGGCGTAAAGTTGTCTTTTCGATGCCAGGGTCTAGCGGAGCGGTTCGTCTTGCGATGAATAAGTTAATTTTACCGGAATTAGGTCATATTTCATTTGAGCTGCATCGCCAATGAGTAAGTGGGCTGGAATTGTATTAGCAGGAGGTATGTCGAGTAGATTCGGTGAGCCCAAAGCATTAGCGAGCTGGGGTGGGAGTACTTTTGTTGAGCATATTTTGAAAGTGATGACAAGTACGCTTCAAGAAGTTGTAGTCATTAGTCATTCTGATATAAAAGAGCGAGTGGAGCAATTAGTACAAGTTCCCGTTATAGAAGATATTCCGCATTATAAAGGAAACGGTCCGCTTGCTGGAATTGTATCAGGAATGGAATATATCGAAGCAGATTGGTACGCTATTATGCCTTGCGATGCACCAAATGTTTCGCAAGAGTGGTTTACTATTTTATTAGAACAAACGAGTGATGAGTGTGATGCGGTTGTACCTATTATTAATGGAAGAAAACAACCGTTACTTGCGGCGTATCATAACCGTGTGAAAGAGAAGATTTACACTTTACTTCAGGAAGAGAAAAGAAGCATGGGGCAGCTTTTATCACAATGTAATGTGAAATATGTTGCCGGAGAAGATGTACAAGCAAATGCAGAATGGTTTATAAATGTGAATACGAAAGAAGAATATGTACAGGTTCAAAAAAACCTTTCAAATGAATGAAAGGTTTTTTGATATACAGAAATTGGGGAACAATTACTGTATAAAGGTATGTGAGTAAGTTGATTTTAAGGGGAATTTCTTAAAATCATCATACAGTAAAAACACTGTATAACCATATTTTAATTTTTATGGGTTTTTATTACAAATCTGTTTAGTTATGTGTCTTTTTGCTATAATGAATATAGAAATAAAGCGATATTTCACTTTATGTATCATTTAGTAAACGAAATTTTATAATTGTGTAATAAACTCCCTTCACGTTGTAAATAGCCAGTAAAGGTCACGTTTGGTTGCGGAGCAGCTCCACACAAACAATTATGAAAGTGATTCATATACATCTTTAGTTCTATACGATAAACATAGAATATATTTACAAATATAACATTTGATGGGTAGCGGAATAGAGAGGCCTGTTTTATACTAATATTGTGTCACCCCTTCTAAGGGACAGCGCACAACCGGTTATTGGCTAATGGGAACATTCTCATTTTGCCAGTGCCGGTTTTTTAGTAGATAATGATGATAATAAAGTGAAACTATAATCAGTTGGGGTTTTGTTCATTCCCTACTGATTATTAGCCTTCACCAATCGGGCGTTTACGGGCAGCAGGGCTCCCACCTGACTTTTGAGGTGGGAGTCTTACTGCCCGTAAATAGCGGGATAAATTTTTTGAGGGAGGGATCGTTTTGAAAAAGATAGATTTTACTTCTATGAGAGAGCAAGTAGCTAGTTTTTATATTTATTCTATCTCTTTTCTTGGTTTAATTGCTGTTATTATTTCCTTATTTTTAAGTGAAATGCCTTCCCATCTTATACTGCTTTTGTTGTTAATTATGTTTATGGGAATTACTGAGTATTTTCCTATCCGCATTTGGAGAGGGGGAATCACACTCAGCCTTACACTTATTTATACAATGAATTGGCAGTTTGGGATGCATATAACTGTTGTTTCGTGTGTGGGTGTGATGTTATGTATCCAATTGTTTCGCCGCTTATCTATGCAAAGGACAGTATTTAATTGTGCGCAACTTGCTCTTAGTATCGTATTAGCAGAATGGCTTTCCGGTGAATGTTTCTCTCTTTTTATTTCTGGAATGAATCTTTCAGTTTTATATGAAAAATTCATAATTTTGTTTTTATTCAGCGCATTCCTTTGCCTTTTTAACGGTTTATTTTACGATCTTTTAATCATACTTCTTCCTCAGCCCTATCCGCTAGAAGAGTGGCGTAAAAAGAATATGTTAGTACTCTTGAGTTTGAGTTTTTGTTTATTTTATTCTTCACTTATACATATTTTAGATTACCGATATCGTGGAGTGATGGATGAAATTATGGTTCTGTTCTTCTTTTTCCCGCTTGTGGCAATCTGTATCATTAGCTCTTTCGTTAGACAAATACGGGTGGAAAAAGAACGATTATATAAGCTTTTTTCCATTACGACGGAATTAAGTCGTGGACTATCTGCCGGCAACTTACAGCAGATGAAACAATCACTGAAAGGATTTCTAGGAATACAGGCATATGTTTTATGGGCAAAAGATGAAGAGAACTGGACACTTTTATTAAAGGATGGAAAAGTACGTCGTGATATTTCTAATTATTCTGACCTGCATAAGAAGTTTGAAGAGATATCAGAAACTGTTGTTGTTACTGATTGGAAAACAGGTATGGCTCCGGGAGATGAAGTGTTTGAAAATACTATGCGCTCGCTTGTATATTTACCTCTTAAGGTAAATCATGAATTAGTTGGAATGTTTGTGGCAGGGAAAAGCAGGAGTGCGAGTTTTATTACTGAAGATGTACAGACTTTAGCTACGTTTGCCAATCAATTAGGTAGCTTGCTTAAAACACGGACACTCGTCTCTGAACAGGAAAAAAGAACGATTTTAGAAGAAAGAAATCGAATTGCTCGTGAAATCCACGATGGAATCGCACAAGCATTGGCTGGAGTGATATTTCAGATGGAGTCAGCTCAGAAAAAATATGCAGATCGACCAAAGGACATGCAGCAAGTGGTAGATACAAGCATAAAAAAATTACGGAAGAGTTTAAGTGAAGTTCGTTATTCTATTTATGCTTTAAAGCCATATCCAACACAAAGATTAGGACTAAAACAAGCAATTATAAATAAAGTTCAATCCTTAAAACAAGAATATGGTCTAGCCATTCTATATCATGAAAGAGGCCGTTCTCGAAAACTTAGTTTTACGAAAGAACGAGTCATCTTCGATACTTTACAGGAGAGCTTGCAGAACATTATAAAGCATGCAAAGGCAGATAAAGTTGACATTTTACTAAGCTATCAACGGGAACATGTACTTTTAAAGGTAAAGGATAACGGAATTGGCTTTTCTCTTTTTGAATCTATGATTAAAGCAAAGCATGAGCCGCATTATGGTATATTACATATGAATGAACAGGCTGAACAGCTAGGGGCTACCCTTCAGATTGATAGTTCAGTAGGAAAAGGTACAGAAATCACATTGTTAATTCCAGATTCAGAAATGGGGGAGGGGTATCATGATTCGAATATTAGTAGTGGATGATCATACTGTTTTGCGTGATGGAATTCGAAGTATATTGGAACTCGAATCTGATATGCGAGTAGTTGGAGAAGCTGTTTCCGGGGATGAGGTAGTAAAGAAAGTGGAAGATTGTAGGCCTGATTGTATTTTAATGGATATTAATTTGCCGGGGAAAAATGGTATTGAGGCCACATCACTCGTGAAAGATCAGTATCCGAACTGCCGTGTTCTCGTATTGACTATGTATGAACATGATGAATACTTGATGGCTGCTCTTCGGGCAGGTGCAGACGGTTATTTACTGAAGGATTCATCATCCGAGCAGGTAGTGGCGGCAATCCGAATGGTATTACAAGGAGATTCTGTGATTCATCCGCGTATGACTAAAAAGTTGATTACATATCATCAGCAAACGAAATCAGAATCAAATGAAAATGAACTAACAGAGCGCGAAAAAGAAATACTGTTTGAATTGGTCAAAGGTTTTAGCAATAAGGAAATTGCTGAAGCTCTATATATCAGTGACAAGACAGTTAAAATCCATATAAATAAGATTTTCAGAAAACTAAATGTGAAAAGCCGTTCACAAGCAGTCATATATGCCGTGCGAAATCAGCTTGTTCCATTTTCTTAAATGAAAATCATTTAAAAGAACTACCCTGTGTTTTATTATTTTACTCAAAATAATAAAGTGCGGGGTAGTTCTTTTGTACTATACGGTATAGAACTAATAACTAAAAAAATATTACTTTTTGATAATTTTCAGAAAAGTTTAAATTTAATAAGATAAGAAAGTAGAGTCGTAGTCTAAAAGCTTCGGAAATTTATGTTATGCAATGACTACAAATACAAATAAATTTAGATGGGGGAACTTGTATGAAGAGAGGGAAATTTGGGAGGGTTCTTACAGGAACTTTAGTTACTGGTATGCTATTGTCACAAGGTATTCCGTATAACGTATTGGCAGAAAGTGCGGTTGAATTGAAGCCAGTTGATAATGCGGAACAGGTACTAATGAATCTGTCTCCAGAACAAAGAAAAGCGTTGGAACAGCTAGATGTAAGTCCTAATTTTACGATTTCACCTGATATTGATTCTAATAGTCCTGAATTAGTTAACGTTATCGTGGAATTCAATCAAGCTCCAGCAAAAATTGAAGTGATGAAACAAGCGGCGAAAGGGAAGAAAATAACTACTACTACTGCGCAAGCAAAAGTGGATGAAGAGCATAAAGTGTTCAAACAACATGTCGAATCCTTAAAATCGAAGAAGGATGCCGGCACTTACGATACGAAAAAAGTGAAGGTTACACGCGAATATAAGAATGCGATCAACGGCGTAGCGATGACTTTACCTGGTGTGGCTGTGCAGGAGTTGATCCAATCTGGAGTAGTAAAACGTGTCTTTAAAGATTACGAGGTAAAAGTGGAACCTCCGGTAGAAACAAAAGAAACAATCGATCCGAAAATGGCGGACAGTATTCCGCAAATTGGCGTGGACAAGCTTCATGCAGAAAACATTACAGGTAAAGAGATTAAAGTCGGCGTTCTTGATACAGGTGTTGACTATAATCATCCTGACTTAAAAGGTGCCTATAAAGGCGGATATGATTTTGTAGATAACGATGCAGATCCGATGGAAACGACATACGAGGACTGGATAAAAGCTGGTAAGCCAACATCTCCTGGCTATGTGTATTATACAAACCATGGTACACATGTAGCAGGAACGATTGCAGCTCAAAAGAAAAACAATGCGGATTATGCTGTGAAAGGTGTAGCACCTGATGTAGATTTATATGCTTATAGAGTATTAGGTCCTTGGGGCGGAGGTAATACAGCAGGAATTCTTGCTGGAATAGATAAAGCGATTGCAGATGGTATGGACGTTATCAATATGTCACTTGGTGCGCAGACTAACGATCCGTTATATGCTACTTCTGTCGCGACAAATAACGCTATGCTTTCAGGTGTGGTAACAGTTGTTGCCGCAGGTAACGCCGGGCCAAACGAAAAAACGCTTGGTTCCCCGGGAACGGCAGCTCTTGGTATTTCAGTAGGGGCAAGTGATGCTGCCATGTCTATTCCTACATTCAGCGCAAGTGTATCTAACGAAAAATTTGAAAATATGCAGCTATTAGGTAAAGATTTTCCTGATAAGTTAGAAGATCTACAAGGGCAAACCTTACCGATTGTATTTGCGGGACTTGGTAAAGAAGCTGATTTTACTGGAAAAGATTTGAGCGGGAAAATTGCGCTGATTCAACGCGGGGAAATTACGTTTGATGAAAAAATCAAAAATGCTAAAAAAGCCGGAGCGAAAGCTGTTATCGTGTATAACAATGCTGACGGACAAATATCCGCCTACTTAGGTGAGGGGGTAGGTCTTATTCCATCTTTCCGTCTGTCAAAAGCGGATGGAGAACGGTTAAAGGCGCTAGGTGAAGTATCTTTCAAATTCGAGACGCTGGGCAATACAAAAACGGAAGGTGATCACTTAGCTGATTTCAGCTCCCGTGGCCCGGTAAACGGAAATTATGATATTAAGCCGGATGTAGTCGCTCCTGGTGTGTCGGTTTTCTCTACTGCACCGGAATACATCAATGATCCGCAGGACGGTATAAATTACGGCAATGCATATGTACGCTTGTCTGGTACTTCTATGGCTACCCCTCACGTAGCGGGTACAGCAGCATTGATTTTGCAGGAGCATCCAGAATACACTCCTTTCGATGTAAAAGCGGCTCTTATGAATACATCCGATGATTTGAATGGTCAGAATTCCGTATACGAAGTAGGCGCAGGGCGCATCGATGCGTATCAAGCCGTTCATACGGACACATCCATTAAAGTATTAGACAAAACACAAAATGTCGAGAACGGAAACGTTGTCGAAATTGACGAACAAACAGGATCCATCGTGTTTGGCAGACATGTTAAGCAAGGGGATAAACCGATTGAAGCGAGCAAAAAAGTAAATGTCCAAAACCACAGCAAGGAAGAAAAATCCTTTAAATTAGAAGTGGAGTATCACGGCGAACGTACAGGTATTCAAGATGCAGCGAAGAACGGTGTAAAAGTTGAGGTACCAGGCTCTATTACAGTAGCAAGTGGACAATCACAGGAGATGGAGCCGAAAATCACGATTCCTGCTAGCGCAGCGAAAGGCAGATATGAAGGGTATATCCATGTGACGAATGCGAACAATCCGGCCGAAACATATCAAATCCCATTCGCTGTCATGGTGACGGAAAAGGGATTTGAATATATAAAAACGACTTCACCATCCGTAACAAATACAACACCTTTCTGGCAATATTTAAACCCTATGGTCCACGGAATAATGAAGTTGAATAGCCCAATGAAAACAATCGATGTGCTTGTTAAGGACAGTAAAACAGGGAAAGCTGTAGGTTTTATAGGAACAGCGAACATCAGTAAATTGCCGACAGACGTAGAAACTTTTCTTCTAGGAGTATTCAGCGGTACTGTCTATCCATTTACAAATGATCCTTCCAAGCCGATTGGCGATCTTCCTGTGAAGCTTCCGGTAGGCGATTATATACTGGAAATGATTGCACATGATGAGGAAGGGAAATCATATGTTGTAGACAATCCGCTTATTGTGGACAATACAGCACCGGAAGTAAATATGGATAAAAAACCAGGAGTGATCGAGATTAATGACTCCATGTTTACGGAAGAGGATGGACAAAAAGCAGTATGGTTACATGGAACGGCTAAGGATGAGACAGTGGACGTATTACAATCAAAAGGCTTAAACTATGACCAATCATCCAACAGCATGGGTTACTCTGCAAACTCTCCATTCATAAATGGGTACTTCCCGATCCAAGCGAATGGAGATGTAAAATTCGGAATTGAGGAAAGTGATATTGCAAAAAAACCTTTACATTTAACTTTGACTACGTTTGATATGGCAACGGCAATGGGTAAACAAAACTATGTCTTTGTAAAAGAAGGTACGGAATATACGACTTCTAGTTACGATAAGAAAGATGTGAAAGTCGGCGATAACGTTACGATGACACTGAGTCTCAATAATGTGAAGCAGCTTGTATCTGGAGAATTCCAGGCCGAGTTCATCAAAGATTTGTTTAAGTTTGAGAATGTGAAACTGAACAATGCGGTAAACGAGTACGCGAAGGACAAGGGCTTGGAAGTATCGCTGCAAGAACCTGTCGTGACAGAAGGAACTCACACTAATACAGTGAAGGTCGGCGCATCTATGAAAGGGAATGCATTCAGTGGTATGGATGGAGATATGCCTTTCCTTGATGTCACGTTCAAATTAGTAAGTGATGCATATTTCGATAATGTTATCGGATTTAATGTAAAACAGGCGTCTTATATGAAAGCTGGACAAACAGCAGCTACTGCCATTCCTTATCTCAAAACAGAAAACTTTAATATCATTCCAACGCATTCGAGAGTGCAGGGTTCCATCAAACCGGAAGCATTTTTGATTGGGTCTGAGGGCTCTCAGTACTTGAGAAAAGCGGATTATACAAAAATCGGTGCCCAAGTATATGCGATGTCACCAAAAGGTAAAAAATATCAGGGAACAATTGATAATAAAGGATTCTTCACCATTCATGGTATCCCAGCTTCTACTGAAGCATACACAGTTGTTTTCGATATTCCGGGACATCTCAAATCGATGAAGAAATTCATTCCTGGATATTCTGTAAATGGTGAGATGCGCGGGCAACATGTTACATTAGGTGCTAAAGGTCTTGCAGGGGACGTAAATGGTGACAGATTGATTGATATTCGCGATATGCAAAGTGTAGTAGATGTATACGGTAAGAAGGATGCATCTATCTTGCCGCAGGACATCAATCAAGACGGTGTCGTAGACGAGACAGATGTCCGCTTCATTGAGAAAAACTTCTTACAAAAAGAAGTTGGCGTTCCAGAAGTTGTTAAGCCAAAAGAAACAATCGGTAAAAAAGGTCTGGCAGATTTCCTACGTCAGATCGGTCTAGAACCGAAGAAATAAAGTGAAACTATAATCAGTGGGGGTTTTGTTCATCCCCCACTGATTATTAGCCTTCACCAATCGGGCGTTTACGGGCAGCAGGGCTTCCACCTAACTTCTTTGCTCCAGCCGAATTTTGAGGTGGGAGTTTTACTGCCCACAAATAGCGGGATAAAAAGAAGGTGTCTTAGGAGCGGCTGCTGATAAAAGAGGGAGAAATATCATCTTCTGTAAATATCGATAGTCGCTCTTAAATAAAACGAGAAGTTCTTTATTAAGAATTCAATGACTATCTTAGAGATAAATCTAAAAGACATCAAGTAAGGAAACAATTCGTTTTTACCTCATATGGACTTATCAGCTTTTTAATAGCTTAGATATTATAAAAATAGGGGGATTATTAAAATGAGTCTTAAGAAAAAACTTGGTATGGGTGTTGCATCTGCAGTTCTTGGTTTATCTTTAATCGGAGGCGGAACGTTTGCTTACTTCAGTGATAAAGAAGTATCAGAAAACACATTTGCGGCTGGTACGTTAGATTTGAGCATTGATCCACAAGTTATCATCGATGTTGACAAAATCAAACCGGGTGATCAAATAGAACGCGATTTCCACTTAATCAACAGCGGTACTTTGAAAATTAAGGACGTTCATCTTCTTACTGATTACACTGTAACAGATGCGAAGGGTGATAATGGAAATGCTGATTTCGGTGATCATGTCAAAGTGGAGTTTTTATGGAACATAGACAAGAACACAGTTCCTGTATGGGAAACTACTTTGTCTGAATTGAAACAAGCTACTGCTGATGGTAACATTCCTGATCTTGTACAAAAAGGTGTTGTAAACTGGGAAGGAAACGGACTTGCTCCAGGCAAGGATGACACTTTCTATGTGAAATTCATATTTGTAGATAATGGAGAAGAGCAAAACGTATTCCAAGGAGATACATTGAAATTGAACTGGACATTCGATGCGGCTCAGACAAAAGGGGAAGAAAAATAAGTTCAAATTTTATTCATTATATCTATGTAACAACTGAACTGCTAAATAAAAGTGCAAGATAAAGAGAGGTCATACTATGAAGTATGACCTCTTTTCCTATATTTTGTACAATATAGGAGTTTCACTTGTAAATTGATGGTACATAAGCTGAGTTTAAGCTAGCATTTCCGCTTTTCGACTTTGAATAACATCATCATAATGCATGAGTAAATCACTGGAAATTTCATCCCAGCTTTTTGTAGCAGCATAAGAGTGAGCATCTTGGCTCATTTGTTTACGCATTTCTTCATTATTTAACAATTCATAAATAGATGATAAAAATGAGTCCTCATTTTTGGGTTCACATAGAAATCCAGTTTTTTCATCTTTAATGATATTTTTAACCCCACCACTATTCGCACCAATAACAGGTGTACCACATGCGAGTGATTCCAGTACGACGTTCCCAAATGTTTCAGTAGTAGATGGAAATACCATTAGATCGGAGGAAGCGTAGACTTCAGCTAAATTCGTGCCTTGTAAATATCCAGTAAAGGTTACATTTGTTTTTGGAACATTTTCATGCAGGCCCTTTGCGAGAGGACCATCTCCAGCGATGAGCCAATGAATATCGTCACGTTCTTTGTTTGTCGTTTGAATAAGTGTTTGAAGAGTGTCGATATCTTTTTCAGGAGCAAGGCGTCCGACGTAGGAAAGAATATATTTCGCTGTAATATTATATTTTTTTCGGAATAGGTCTTTATTGTAAGTTGGATGAAAGAGAGTACAATCTACACCACGTCCCCAAATATAGAGCTGTTGAAATCCTTTTTTCTTTAATTGATGTAATGTTTCAGGGGAAGGAACAAAGTTTTTTTGCATATGACTATGAAACCACTTTAAATAGTTCCATAACATACTGGAGAGAAACTCAATTTTGTAATAGTGTAAATAGGCGTCAAAATCAGTATGATAAGAACCAACGACTGGGATGTTCAATTTTTTTGCGTAATACAACCCACAAAGTCCCATATTGAAAGGCGTAGCAATGTGAATGATATCAGGTTTAAATGCAAGAAGTTCCCGTTTAATGCGCGGAGTAGGAAAGGCAAAGCGACATTCTGGATATAATATTGTTAACGGGATACTTCTCATTTTGTTCACATTCGCTACGAAATTATCTTCTGCCGTATGCTGAGGGGCGAAAACAGAATAGGCGATATTTTCTTTTTGAAAATATTTAGTTAAACGTTCCAAAGTTTTCGCCACACCGTTGACTTGTGGTGTAAATGTATCGGTAAATATGGCGACTCTCATCATATCGCTCCTTTACATGAGTGGAATGAGTTGATAAAAAGAGATGATGCCAGAGCAAGTGCCAAGGCACATGCCTACAAATACATCTGACGGATAATGAAGCCCTAAATAAATACGGGAAATACCGACGCATAATGCTAACGGTAATAGAAAAGCAAGAAAGTTTGGATTATAACAAATAAATGGAATGAGGACAGAGAAAACAGCCGTTGTATGTCCGGATGGAAAAGAATGATCTTTTAAAGGCTGTACTGGATATTTCGCATCTTGAATTGTTAAATAAGGGCGTTTTCGTGGATACCATCTTTTTAATATTTGCACAGGAATATGGCTAATTGTTAAAGAAATAGCAGTTGCAATTGCAGCTTGATGCAAATTCCCTGTTGCGAAAATTAAAAAGAATAGGGTAAGTGCAATGGAAAAACTTGCACCACCGATATGGGTAATATTGCTGAAAAAGATGTTTAATGTTTTTTGATCAAAGTAGCGATTAATTCCTTTGAAAATGTAACATTCTATTTTATATAGTCCACTGACCTTCATGAGATTTTTCCTCCCTCATTTACATATATATGGAGTTATTAACTTCTATTTTAATAAGATTTTATTGAGGGAATAATAATGTTTTGTAAAGAAAAAGTTAGCTTTTTTCATAAAAAAAGCTGCCATAAGACTGGCAGCGATAAAATCACTTTTGTAACGATTTATAATATTGTCCTTTTTCAACGTATTGTGTGCGAATACGTTCCATATCTTTACGGTCCTCTTCTGTTAATTCGCGAATGACCTTCGCAGGACGACCGAAAGCTAACGTATTAGGAGGGATTTTCTTTCCTTGTGAAACGAGACTACCAGCACCGATGAAAGCTCCTTCGCCAATTTCGGCGCCATCTAATATGATAGAGCCCATTCCAACTAAAGCATCTTTTTTAATATGACAGCTATGTAAAATAACTTGATGCCCAACGGTAACGTCATCTTCTAAAATAAGAGGATACTGGGGGCTTTGGTGAAGTGTACATTGATCTTGTACATTTACTCTATTTCCAATTATCGTTGGTGATACATCACCGCGGATGACTGTATTAAACCAAATACTTGATTCCTCGCCAATTGTCACATCGCCTGTAATGGTAACGTAGTCAGCGATAAAAGCACTACTCGCAATTTTCGGATTTTTTTCTTTGTAAGGATATATCATGTAAAGCCTTCCTTTCCTAGAGACTAGTTTTAGTGTATCAAATTATGAAAAAGAGTGAAATGGAGGAGTTTCGTATGTGGAACTATGAAGCGGAAGAAGCGAAAGCCGTCATTATTATCGTACATGGTGCTATGGAATATCACGGGCGTTATGAAGGAGTTGCAGAAATGTGGAATCATAGCGGTTATCACGTCGTTATGGGGGATCTTCCAGCACACGGAACAACTTCAAGAAATAGAGGACATATCGATTCATTTGATGAATACATAGAGGAAATAAAGTTATGGGTGAAAGAAGCAAGAAAATATAGGTTGCCTATTTTTTTATTTGGTCATAGTATGGGAGGACTTATTGTTATTCGTATGATGCAAGAAACGAAAAGAGAGGATATAGATGGGATGGTACTAAGCTCGCCTTGTTTAGGCGTATTAGCTTCACCTTCCGCTCCGCTTCGTGCTGCTTCAAAAATATTAAATGTCGTTGCTCCAAAATTGCAATTTGCAACAAATCTCACTGTAGAAATGTCAACTCGTAACCATGAAGTGAGGGATGCGATGGAGAATGATTCATTGTTCTTGCGCAAAGTATCAGTACGTTGGTATAGTGAATTGATTAAGTCTATCGAGATTGCTCATGAGAAAATAGATGATTTTCCAGATGTTCCACTCTTGCTAATGCAGGCGTGTGAGGATAAACTTGTAGATAAAACACGTGTCCGCATGTGGTTTGATAATGTTAAAATTAGTGATAAGGCATATAAAGAATGGCCTAATTGTTATCATGAGTTATTAAATGAGTATGAGCGTGATGAAATTTTGAATTATATTCAGTCATTTACTGAAATTCATATCAATAATATAGTAAAAACAAACAAATAAATCATTATTTGTACATTTAACAGAGGAGATGAAGGAAGAAGTGAACGTACCGAGTAATCCCATAACGCTCATGGCGAAAGTATACCGTGATGTGTTTCCGGTTGTACACCATGAGCTAGCGATGTGGAAAGAGCGTGCCTACCATATTCCGAATGATGAGCTTCATAGTCAGGCAATCGCAAGTATTGAGAATAAAACGTTTCATTGCGAGGGCGGTGGCATTTTAGCGCTGCTAGCAAATGAACATCGAGAGGAATGTATTCGTTTTATCGTAGCATATCAAACGATTAGCGACTATTTGGATAATTTATGTGACCGTAGTACATCACTTGATCCGAAAGACTTTGCGGCTCTTCATGAGTCGATGGTAATGGCATTAAGTCCTGAAGTTGAAGGAGGCGGTAATTATTATCGTTATCGTGATGATCAAGATGATGGTGGTTATTTAGATGAGCTCGTTGAAACGTGTCAGGATGTTTTAAAGAAAACGAAGCATTATGATAAAATTGCTCCAATTCTTCATGAGCTTGCTTGTTATTATTGTGATTTGCAAATTCATAAACATGTGAAGTTAGAAGAAAGAGAACCGCGTCTAAAAACATGGTTTGAAGCTCATAAAGAAAACTTGCCGCCGATGAGCTGGTTTGAATTTTCGGCTTGTGCAGGATCAACTTTAGGAATCTTTTGTCTTGTGGCATATGCATTCCATGATGAATTACATGATGAGGATATTGAGAAAATTAGACAAGGATATTTTCCTTACGTACAAGGACTTCACATTTTACTTGATTATTTCATTGATCAAGAAGAAGATCGTATAGGCGGGGATTTGAATTTCTGTAGTTATTACGAAAACGAGCAAGCTATATTAGATCGCATGAAACATTTTGTAGAAGAAGCAGAGAAGAGCATTGGTGATTTGCCTCATGCGAAGTTTCATCGTCTCATAAGCCGAGGATTACTTGGTATTTATTTATCAGACCAAAAGGTATCAGCGCAAAAGAATATGCACAAAATGGCACGGCGCATTGTGAAATACGGAGGTCTCACTTCACGATTCTTCTACTGGAACGGGAAGATGTACCGAAAGAAAATGGCGCAGTGATGAAGAAAACCACTCATATGGAGTGGTTTTCTTTTTATCCCGCATTAACGGGCAGTAAGACTCCCACCTCAAAATTCGGCGAATACGAAGGAGTTAGGTGGGAGATCAACTGCCCGTAAAAGCCCGATTGGTTCAACTAATAATCAGTGGGAGATGGACAAAACCCCCACTGATTAAAGTTTCACTTTATTATGATCGTATTTTTGAAAATACGTATATGAGAAGTTCAATTGCGAAAATAACTAAAACAGATATTCCGAATAAAGGCATTACAGTGCCTAGTATAACCATCATGATAAAGAAAACGAATATGCTTTTCTTATCTTTTTGTTTTGGTGGTGCTGCTAATTTGCCTTTCGGTTTTCTTGCTAACCACATTTTTATTCCGTAATAAATGAGAAGTAATAAAGATAATGTCGTTAGTAAGCATAATATTTTATTTGGCCATCCGAATAAATGTCCTTCGTGAAGCGGGATACCGTAAGTGAACCATCGTGCAAATAATCCATAATCACGATAGTCCGTTTTTGAAATAAGTTTTCCGCTATATTGATCAAAGTAAGCTGTTATCTCTTCATTTGGTGCCACGTGCATGCCCGTAATACCAGAACCACTTGATTTCGAAACAGTGAATACACCTTTCGGATCAGTCGGTAGTGAGATAACATATGGCTTCTTTATTTCAATCCCTTGTTGTAACTCATCAATTGAAATTATTTTTGGCTCACTTGAGTTAGATTCAGGAGGAGCTTCTTTTCTTGTTGCCCATGGCAACTCTTTTACCTTTGATTCAGGAGGTGCCATATACAATTTTGGATATCCGAGCGCTTCATTCGACGATGCAATTTTATAAATTTGGTTACCCATAAATCCAGACCACGGCAATCCAGTTGCGATTAACAGAACGAGAGGAATTGTAAATATAATACCGATAATAGAATGACATCGTTTTGCTTTTTCTCGCTTATTGGATGATGGGGTGTTTTTGAATTGGCGTATACTCATATACAACCCAGTTATAATCAAAAAGATTGTCCAGCACGCCGCAAGTTCTACAATATAATTGACGACAGTGCCACCAACTAAAAGAGAACTATGTAGTTCCCGCATTATATTGGCAAACGTTTCACTTGCGTTTTGATCTCCGACAATTTGATTATTGCTATCTAAATAAACGTATTTTTGCGTTCCTGTATATTCATTTGCGATTGTAAGTCTCGTATTATAATCCCCATTAAACTCACTAATTTTCGCCACACTATAATGTGGATATTTTTTCTCTGTTAATGAAATAGAATCAGACATCGAAATAGATTCTGTTTGGGCGCTCTTCCCAAAATATAAATCTTTATAGATGAAATCTTCAACTTCTTCCCGAAATAAATACCCAATTCCGCTCAGTGACAAAGTAATAAGAAGCGGCGTAATAAAAAGTCCAGCATAAAAATGCCAACGCCAAAAAATGTAATGAAGTGAACGATTTTGTTTCATACTTCAGTTCCCCTAACCTTCCCTATATGAATAAACTACTTATTTAATATAGCGAGATTAAGTGTGGATATTTTGAAAGAATTGTGAAAAATGTTAAAAGTTTTGGGGATTTTTATCAAACACAAAACACATTTCAAAAGGGATGTGTTCTATGTTTATGAAGACCTTTTTATATTTGATGCATACATCCTAACAACTGCTTTCGCAAGACATTGAGCGGAATCAACAAAGTCCTCACTCACCACCACATTCAAATCGGTACATGCGATAATAGCGGTATCTACTTCGTCTTTTAACTGTAAAACGAGCACACTCCATAATTTGCGAGCTTCCTCAATTTCTCCGCCTTTAATACAAGTAATAATTTGATTAATCATTTCTTGCCATTGTTCATTATGAATGTACTCTATATTACGTTTTATAATCCCGTCTTGGTAAATACCTGCTTGAACAGTCGCTTCTGTTGCGAGAAGAGCGACTCTTTTTGTATTTTCAGGAATTGCTTTTAACGTCTCATCGACTATATTCAAAATAGGAATGGTAATAGAACGCTTTAATTCCTCGAAATAAAGATGCGCCGTATTACATGGCATTGCGATGAAATCTACACCAGTACTTTCAAGTTTTTGTGCACCTTCAATAATCGCCTTTTTCATCGCTATATGATCAATAGGCCGATCTATGTAAAATGGTGTTGGACAAGAATAAATCATCATATGAGGAAAGTCCATATCATGCTTTGCTCCGTATATTGTTTGGCATTGTGCTACAACTGTATCGACGAATGGTCCAGTTGATTTTGGTCCCATTCCTGCTAGTATTCCGATCATTGTTTCGTCCCCTTTAATATGTAATTAAAAACGTTTTTTGCGAATGAGAAAAAGAAATAAAGTAAGTAATAAAAATGAATATACGATAGCCCAAGCTGTGAGCCATAGGGTGTGAGTAAGTATATTATATTTGTATTGCCCAAGCATTAAAAAGCTTTCGACAGGTGGTAAAAACCATAGTAGCTCTGTTTTAAAACGGATTGAAGCAATCGTCATAAGTAATATAAATGTAAGACTAAGCCAAGCGGTGCTTGCTTTTTGAATAATATTTCTAGTAAATAATGTTGCGATTGAAATTCCTAGTATAGAGAAAGACATGTGAGCGAGAAATCCGACTAGAAATAAAGAAGCTGTCATTTTTTCATTAAACATTTGCAAAATAATTGGATAGATTATGGATATAAAAGATAACACAGTACAAATGAGAAGAGCCGTAATATATTTACCAACGTATAATGCCGAAATATTATTTGTGTGTGAAATAGTGATTTGTTCTTGTACAGGGTCTTCAGTATGAAAAATTGTGATTGTAATCCAGGCAGATAATAAATAAAGTGCGAGTGCGGTTTCTAAATATGTCGGTACAATAGGAGTCGGTTTATATGTATATACAAAAAGCAAGCTTATACAGTACATCGCAATAGGAGGAATGTACTTATACGATTTTGTGTAATCGAGAAAATGGTAACGAATAAGCGCAAACATAATAAACCTTCTTTCGATTTAAAAATTAGGTTGTAGCAGTGTGATGGATGCCTTTTTATGTAATAAAAACTGAAGTATGTCGTTTGTATAATCTTTTTCGATTTGTAATTGAATGAGGTTTTGATTTGAATTGTGTGTAACATGTATAAATCCGGATTGTTGTTGTAGTTCTATTGCTGAAAATGTTTCGTGAACGATTGCCTCAATATAGACCTGTTCTGTTGATTTTTGCACAGAGGTATCTTCCGCAATTGTATGATTAGCTAACGTCACAATTCTATCGGCGAAGTGTTCTAGTAGTTGTTTTTCGTGACATGTGAAGAGTACAGATATACCTTGTTGTTTTAATGAAAGTAAAATATGCTCTAGTTCTTGCTGAGAGTTAGGGTCGAGCCCAGAAAGTGGTTCATCTAAAATTAATAAATGGACGTCCGTAAGTAATGCTTGCATAATACCTGTTTTTTGTTTCATACCTTTTGAAAAGTTTCGTACAACGGAATGCCTTGCGTGATGTAAGTGAAAAGATTCAAGGAGCACCGGAATTTTATTTCTTAAGTATTTTGTTGATAAACCATGAATGTGGCCGAGATGATATAAATAATCCTCTAATGTAAAACGAATCCCTTCAGGAAAATGCTCAGGTACATAACCGATTTGTATATGTTCTTTTCTTTGAAGTGTCCCTGCCGTAGGTGAAATAAAACCTGCAATTATTTTGAGCAAAGTGCTTTTTCCAGTTCCATTACCGCCAATAATAGCGAGTGCTTCTCCTTCTGGAATGGATAAATCGATGTTGTCTAGTATGAGTGATTTGCCGTACTTCTTTTGAATTCCTCTTAGTTTTACTAGCAAAGTTCTATCCTTCTTTCTTCAAATAGTGTATACATCCATTATATAGGAGAATAAGAAAAAGACGTGCAGTGAGTGCACGTCTTTTTTTGTTATGTTTTGTCGAAGAATCGATATATCGGCAAAATCGTTGATATATTATCGTTTCTCAATCGCCACAATAAATGGCGGGTTATTTTGCTGGTTAATGAAGCCGTATTGCAAAACGTGAGCTTGCTTTTGGTCTAGTTCTTCTGCAAATTTGAGAACAGCGTCACGTTCTACTTGTCCTTCTGGATGTCCGTGGTAAATGACAAGGACGATGATACCTTCAGGTGCCATTAGTTCTAGCAATTGTTCAATCGCCGAGATTGTTGAGTTCGGTTTTGTGACGATATGTTTGTCACCGCCAGGAAGGTAACCTAAGTTGAAGATTGCGCCTGTTACTTTTCCTTTTGCATCTTCTGGTAATACGGATACAAGTGTGTCGTGACTATCGTGAACTAAAACAGTACGTTCGAAAAGTTCTTTTTCTTTTAGTCGGATAGTAGAGCTTTCGATCGCTTCTTTTTGAATATCGAATCCAAATACTTTTCCGTTATCTCCAACGATTTCAGCTAGGAAGCAAGTGTCATGTCCATTGCCAAGTGTTGCATCTACTGCGTAATCGCCTTCTTTAACAGCCGTTTGCAGTAGCATGCGAGCAAACGGTAATACACGTTCTAATTTCATTTTTGTTTCTCCTCATTTGCATATTTTCCTTGCCAGCTTCCGCGGCGTACAAATTCTGCATCGATGGAATTTAATACTTCCCATTTATTTAAGCTCCACATTGGGCCGATCATTAAATCAGGTGGACCGTCACCTGTGATGCGGTGCACAATTACGTCTTCTGGAATAATTTCAAGTTGGTCGACAACGAGACTTACGTAATCTTCAAGAGATAAGAATTCTAGTTGTCCTTTTTCATATTGCTTCACCATTGGCGTTCCTTTTAACAAATGAAGTAAATGAATTTTAATTCCTTGTATGTCAAGCTTTGCAACTTCACGAGTTGTTTCCATCATCATGTCGTAATCTTCAAGGGGAAGACCGTTAATAATATGCGAGCAAACTCTAATACCGTGCTTACGTAATTTATTTACGCCTTCCACATAAGATGGATAATCGTGAGCACGATTAATAAGATTTGCAGTTCGTTCATGAACAGTTTGAAGTCCGAGTTCAACCCAAAGATACGTGCGTTTATTTAAGTCCGCTAAATATTCAACAACATCATCCGGTAAGCAATCTGGACGAGTCGCAATAGAAAGACCGACAACGTCTTTTTCTGTTAGAAGCGGTTCGAATTTTTCTTTTAACACTTCAAGTGGAGCATGTGTATTTGTATAGGCCTGGAAATAAGCGATACATTTTCCGTCTTTCCACTTTGCGTGCATTTTTTCTTTCATTTCATGATATTGCGTTATTACATCATCGCGGCGATCACCTGCAAAGTCACCAGATCCAGCGGCACTACAAAATGTGCAGCCTCCGTAAGCGACTGTGCCGTCACGGTTTGGGCAATCAAAGCCGGCGTCTAATGAAACTTTAAAGATTTTTTCACCAAATTCATTTCGTAAGTGGTAATTCCATGTATGATAACGTTTATTGTCATTTGTATATGGAAAAGGGTTTTGAACCTTCATTATTTTCCCTCCTAAGACGAGTCAAAATGAAACAAAATCCATTATAACATACTCATAAGGTTCATATGGAAGGGACACACTAAAGGAGAATTGAAGCAAGGAGGGACAAGTATGGCAGAGCGTCAATCACTTGAATCGTATATTACACAAGCGGAAGAAGCGGTGGAATATGCGAAAGAACAATTAGACCAAGGCATGAGACAAGAGCATTACAATACGATGGAGTATTCAGATGCGCAGTTGCAATTAGAACAAGCATATAACGACTTACAAACGATGCAGCAACATGCGAATGATGAGCAACGTGAGCAGTTAAATAGAGCACGTATGGCAATTCGCCAATTGCAACATCAAATGATTATTACACCGCACTAATAAGGAGTGAATGTAATGGCGAAACGTTCAGATCAAAATAATCCAGAGCAAAAAACGCAAAATGGACACAACGCTGAGTTTTCAAATGAGCTTGATCCTGTTGTTCAAGTGAAACAGCGTAATAGTAAAAAAGGACAACCTCAAAGATCAAAGCAATCAGAGTAACCAGGTCGCAATATGACCTGGTTTTATTTTATTACAAAAGTGTAAGGTAAATGTAATGTTAACAAATAGCAGTTCCCCTCCAAAAGGCGCAGAATAGGTAATGGAAAAACAAGCGTAGGAGGATATATATGACGAAACCAGTTGTAGACGTGAAAAACGTTCAAAAAGTGTACGGTAAAAAAGGTGAGAACCAATCACACGCATTAAAAGGTGTTTCATTCTCAATTCAAGAGGGTGAATTTGTTGGGATTATGGGACCTTCTGGTTCTGGTAAAACGACATTATTAAATGTAATTTCAACACTAGATAAAGCAACGGGCGGCGTTGTGGAAATAGCAGGTACGGACATTACGAAAATGAAACAAGGTGAGCTTTCTGATTTCCGTTCACAAAAATTGGGGTTCATCTTCCAAGATTTTAACTTATTAGAGAACTTATCTATTTATGAAAACATTGCACTTCCACTTTCACTTCAAGGTGTTTCATCACGTAATATTGGACCGAAAGTAGAAAAAGTAGCAGATATGTTAGGGATTTCAGCAATACTTCAAAAGTATCCATCTGAAGTATCTGGTGGACAGAAACAGCGTTCAGCAGCAGCGCGCGCTTTAGTGCATGAGCCTGCAATTATTTTAGGGGACGAGCCAACAGGAGCTCTTGATTCTAAAAATGCAGCAAGTTTACTTGATGCGATGACAAACTTAAATGAAGAACAAGGTGTATCTATTATGATGGTTACTCACGATCCATATAGTGCAAGTTACTGTCAGCGTATTTTATTCATTCAAGATGGTGAGCTATATAAAGAAATTCACCGCGGTGGTACGCGTGAAGAGTTTTATAAAGAAATTTTAGATGTGCTTGCAGACTTAGGCACACAAAAAGCGTAAGAAAGGAGGTCTAGGGCATGTTATTTAAACTTTCCATGTCAGGGCTGAAAAGTAAGCTAAAGGATTATATCGTCTTACTTGTCGGTCTTGTTATGTCTATTTCAATTTTTTATATGTTTCAAACGTTAGCACTGAATAAAGCGTTTATTGAATCCAATTCTGTCATTAAGTCTATTGGCTTCGTATTCCAAGCAGGTTCATTTCTATTAGCAATTATAACGTTCTTCTACATTTTATATGCGAACTCTTTCTTATTATCTCTTCGTCAAAAAGAGTTTGGTATGTATATGATGTTAGGAGCAAAAAAGCATAAAGTTACATTACTTATGTTTATTGAAACGATTGTATTAGGTGCTGCGTCTCTTGCGATTGGACTTACAGTTGGTGTAGGACTTGCAGAAGGTATCGGTCAGTTATTAATGAAACAATTGGAATTTGCTGGCGAAGGCTATAAAGCATTTTATCTACCATCTATGACTGTTACTTGCATATTCTTCTTTGCACTATTTGTATTATCGGCAATTATGAATAGTATTAAATTATCTCGTATTTCTGTATTACAACTTGTACATGCAGATGCACAAACAGAACGTGTTGCAGTAAAAGGAAAAATGACAGGTTTAGTTGCATTCCTTGCGGTTATTTTATTAGGAATTGGCTATGCATCAATGATTTATATGGAAAAACTAAGAGAAATGGGAATCCTAATTGCATTAATTACAACAACAGCCGGTACTTACATGCTATTTGGATCACTTCTCCCGGTCATTATTAAAAAGTTAAAGAGTAATAAAAAACGTAGTGAAAAAGGGCTTAACGCTTTTACTTTTGCACAATTAAATTTCCGTATTAATAGTTTAACAAAGGTTCTTGCGACAGTAGCGATGTTAGTTGCTCTTGGAGCTGGTGCAATTTCAGGTGGTATGGCGTTTAAAAATAACGTTATAAAAATGGTAGATGGTTTAGTAATATATGATTCAGTTGTTCATAACCCTACAGCTGAAGAAAAGAAAATTTTAGATGGTATTACATTTAAAGAGAAAAATGAATATCGTTACAAAGTTGATGATAAATACGTTTATTATGTAAAAGAAGATTTAGAGAACAATCGTCCTTTAGTAAAAGATATGGCAAATATGGAATCGATGAAGGATTTAGTAAATACGAAAAAAGTTTCAGAGGAACTACCAGTAGGTGCAGTTTCTAGAGAAATGAATGAAAAAGATGCGAACGCTAAAGAACTTTCAGAAGAATGGGTAGATGCTTTTAGTACAATCCATCCATATTATATATACGAAGATCATGCAATTAAGATTGTAGATCAAAAAACGTACGATGGGATAAATGGTAAAGAAGGTATAGCATTTATCGGAAAAACAGATGACTTTTTAACATATACAAAAGAATGGAAAAAACTTGACGAGTTGCAGCTAGATAAATATAAAAATGTAACAGCTGAAAGAATGAACAGCAAATATCAATCTTACGATATGTTCTATGGTGTTGCGAGTGGAACAGTATTTATGGGCTTCTTCCTTGGAATTGCTTTCTTGGCGATGATGGCAAGTTGCTTAATGTTTAAAATTCTTTCTGGTGCATCAAAAGATATTACACGCTATCAAATGCTTCGTAAAATCGGTGTGCGCCGTGAATTATTAACAAAATCAATTTATAAAGAGTTATTCTTAGTATTCTTATTCCCGGCAATTGTGGGTATCGCCCACGTATTAGTTGGTATGAATATTTTCGGATTTATTTTAGTTGATCCGTACTTCCGTATTTGGATACCAATTGTAATTTTCGTAGTCATTTATGCGATTTACTACTTCATTACAGTTCAATTGTATAAAGGAATTGTTCTTCCGAAAGAAGATTAATAACGAAAAATACCGAGCAGAGGGTGCTCGGTATTTTTTGTTATTTTCAGAAAAAATAACAAAATCATTGATATGTTACTTAATTATAGTATACAATATAATTAAGTAACATAAACTAAATGTATAAAGTAGCGGAAAAGAAAGGAGGAATCCAACTTGCAGAAAGAAGATGGGTCTTTATTTGAAGTTATAGGCATAGCGCTAAGGTCAAAAGAAGTTTTACTATTTTCATCTTTATCCCTCGTTATTTTTCTAACCGCAACGTATTTTTACAATAGTAAGTTTCCAAATCATAAATATCCAGAATTTTTAGGTGTATTAAAGTATATCGCTCCAATTGTATAGTGTAAAAAAAATTAAAAGGTAATGGATAATACATGGAAATCTCATAGCATGATAAGGTAAAATGGACAACATAATGAGAAAATTACCGTTCATAAGATGAGGAGAATACATGTATGGAAGTTGTAGAGGCATTAAAGAATATAGAGCACATTCAGGCTATGAAAGAATATTTAAAAGAACACTCGCAGCGAGATTATCTTTTATTTGTTATTGGGATTAACACTGGATTAAAAATTACAGAACTACTGAGTATTAAATTTGAAGATGTATTAAATGAAGATGGAACTGTTAAAGAGTTTTATTCTCTTCCTGTGAAAGATGAAAAGTTTAAACAAGATATTTATTTAAATACAAAAGTAAAAGAGGCGCTTTTAGCGTACGTACAATCTTTTGATATTCAAAGAGAAAACTACGTATTTCAATCTAATAAAACAACAAATTCAATCTCACGCCAACAAGCGTATCGTGTTATCCATAGTGCAGCTGAAGCGGTCGGAATACTTGGTAAGATTGGAACGAACTCAATGAGAAAAACATTTGGATTTCATGCATATAAAAGAGGCATAGCAATCGCACTGTTGCAAAAACATTTTCATCACGCGACTCCGTCAGAAACGTTAAAGTATTTAGGGATATCAAAAGATGAAAAGTTTAAAACAGAGATTGATGTAGATTTGTAAAAGGGAAGAGCCGTAACTAAAAAATTTTAGGAGGCGGGAATATGAATATTAGAGAGAGTGAACTACCGGGCATTGGATGTAAATTTGAAGTGATAACAAAGGGTAATGAAAAAATGGTTATTGTTATTCACGATGATGGACGAAGGGAAATGTATCATTTCGATGTGGATCATGATGAGAGTATTTCAAGCATTTCTCTTCGCGATTCTGAGGCGAGACAAATTGCGGCTATATTAGGCGGGATGGTATATAGACCACAAGCTTTAGACACGATTGAGATGGCTTTTGAAGGATTATCAATTGAATGGTTTAAAGTAGAAAATAACGCACCAGTGGTACAAAAAACAATTGGTAGCTTACACGTTCGAAAAACATATAACGTAACAATCATTGCTATTTTGAAAAAGAATATGAAGAAATTCTTTAATCCAGGCCCAGATTCTATCATTGAAGCTGGCGATATGCTCGTATTATCGGGCGAAAGACATGAAGTGAAAAAAATTATTAATGAGTTACTTTCAGCAGGAGGTGACTCGTAATCGATGGATACTTTAATTTTTGAAGTTGGAACTGCGTTAGTATTAGTAGCTTTTGCAGCTATCCTCGCTGCAAAGTTAAAGTTTTCGATTATTCCGTTTCTCATTATACTCGGTATGCTAGTGGGGCCTCATGCCCCAGATTTAGGACTTATCGATTTAAGGTTTATTGAAAGCGGAGAAGTTATTTCCTTCCTCGGCCGTGTTGGCGTCATATTCCTCCTATTCTACTTAGGCTTAGAATTCTCAATAAAAAAATTAATTAAATCAGGAAAGTCGATTGCTTTTGGGGGTAGTGTTCATATATCGCTTAATTTCATATTAGGTTTACTTTATGGATATATAATGGGCTTCCCCTTACTCGAAACATTAATTATTGCGGGAATCATTACAATCTCATCGAGTGCAATTGTAGCGAAAGTAATCGTTGATTTAAGAAGAACTGGTAATAAAGAGACAGAACTAATTTTAGGAATCATTATGTTTGATGACATCTTTTTAGCTGTATATTTATCAGTCGTTTCAGGATTAGTACTCGGAGGTGCAACGTCATTTGTAGGTGCTCTTACATCCGTGTTAATCGCAGTAGGATATATGTTACTATTTTTTGTAATCGCTAGAAAAGCTACGCCGTTCCTAAATAAAGTATTAGATATTTCTTCAAACGAAATTTTTATTATCGTAATATTCGCTATTTTATTCTTTGTAGCAGGATTTTCAGAAACAATTCATGTTGCTGAGGCGATTGGAGCATTATTATTAGGACTCGTCTTTTCAGAAACAGAGCATAGTGATCGAATCGAGCATCTCGTCGTCCCGTTTCGTGATTTCTTTGGAGCTATATTTTTCTTCAGCTTCGGTTTAAGTATAGATCCGTTTTCGCTTGGAGGAGCAGTATGGTTGGCATTAGGAGCAGTTTTCATTACTCTTATCGGTAATTTTACAGCTGGAATGATTGCAGGGCGTAAAGCCGGGTTATCGCATAAGGCTTCTACGAATATTGGTTTAACACTTATATCACGCGGGGAATTCTCCATTATTGTCGCGAATCTCGGGATAGCGGGTGGCTTAATGGCAACGATTAAACCATTCTCAGCCTTATATGTTTTAATATTGGCGTCGTTAGGGCCATTATTAACGAAGGAGTCTGGGAGAATATACTCTCTACTAGACAAAATATTTAAATGGAGTGCTAAAGAAAGTGCAAAACGTAAAAAGGAAGTTGGATAACCTTTCGCGAGGGAACGATTCCATTGTTTATAGATTAATATTTTACAAAGACGATTAGAATACATTCTAATCGTCTTTGTGCTATTATCTGAATTTCATCAACTATTAATCAGTTGCCTTCCTATTTAAAAACGACTACAATTTTACTGTTATATATATGAACGAAAAAAAGAGAATAGGAGGGGAGACTATGCCAAGGAAAGTATGGCTATTAGTAGCTGGGATGATTATTAATGTCACGGGTGCTTCTTTTTTATGGCCTTTTAATACAATTTACTTACATGATAGTTTAGGGAAATCTTTATCAGTAGCCGGAATGGTATTAATGATCAACTCGCTTACTGGTGTAATCGGAAACTTGCTCGGCGGTGTTTTATTTGATAAATGGGGCGGTTATAAATCAATTTTAGTAGGGATTGTCATTACACTTGTATCGATTTTAGGTCTTGTATTTTTCCATGGTTGGCCGTTATATGTTGTGTGGCTAGCATTAATCGGATTCGGTTCTGGAATGGTGTTTCCATCGATGTATGCGATGGTTGGTACGGTTTGGCCAGAAGGCGGGAGACGAGCGTTCAATGCAATGTATGTTGGACAAAATGTTGGTATTGCTATTGGAACAGCGTGCGGTGGATTAGTTGCGTCTTATCGTTTTGATTATATTTTCTTAGCGAACTTTATTTTATACTTTATTTTCTTCTTAATTGCGTTTATTGGATTTCGTGGTATGGAAGCAAAAAAAGAGCAAGAGGTACAAAAAGAAGCCGAAACGAAAAAAGGTTGGTCACTTACACCTGGATTTAAAGCACTTCTTATCGTATGTGTAGCATATGCTTTATGCTGGGTTACATACGTACAGTGGCAAGGGGCAATTGCGACGTATATGCAAGAGTTAAATATTAGCCTTCGTCATTATAGTTTACTATGGACAATAAACGGGGCGATGATTGTTTGTGCGCAGCCGCTTGTTAGTATGCTAATTCGCTGGATGAAGCGCTCTTTAAAACAGCAAATTATGATTGGAATTATCATTTTTGCGGCGTCGTTTATTGTTTTAAGTCAAGCGCAGCAATTTACGATGTTCCTCGTTGCGATGGTGACATTGACAATTGGTGAATTATTCGTATGGCCGGCAATTCCAACCATTGCAAATATACTTGCGCCGAAAGATAAGCTAGGATTTTATCAAGGTGTTGTAAATAGCGCAGCGACTGTAGGGAAAATGTTCGGACCGGTCGTTGGCGGAGCGATTGTTGACTTATACAATATGGAAGTATTGTTTATAGCGATCATGGTAATGCTTGTAGTAGCGCTTATAGCAACGAGTATTTATGATAGACGAGTAAAAGTAGAAGAAACAGTTGAAGAAAAAATTGCAGTTTAGTTTGACGGAACATGCAACATGTTTTAGAATATATTTAAATAAATAGTAATAAAATATCCTTTGGAACAAGGGAGTTAGCTCGGCTGTCCTAAGACGAATTCGTTAGTTAGCAAGAGTAACGATTAACCGAGAAGCCCTCGCTTCAAGTAAGCTCTTAAGAGATACTAAGTGGCGGGTAGTTCACATTAACTCATATTTGTAATAACAGTGAGAAGGAGTAGTAGTAATAGAAGCTGGTTTAGAGAGTTGACGGTCGGTGCAAGTCAATCCACGTTTCGTTATGAACTCGCCTTTGAGTTGCAGTTGTGAAATCATTAGTAGCAATTGCCGTTAATCCACGTTACGGATCTAAGCGAATGTATATATTACATTAATTTAGGGTGGTACCGCGGGAATCTATAACCTCTCGTCCCTTTCTAGGGATGAGAGGTTTTTTGTATTTTGGGCGGTGAAAATAAATCGAATTTCAAGGAGGATATCTCATGAGCTTTAATCATCAAAAAATTGAGAAGAAGTGGCAAGGTCATTGGGAAGAGAATAAAACATTCCGTACGCCAGATGAGACAGAAAAACCAAAATTTTATGCACTAGATATGTTCCCATATCCATCAGGTGCAGGCTTACACGTAGGGCATCCAGAAGGATATACAGCGACAGATATTTTATCTCGTATGAAGCGTATGCAAGGGTATAACGTTCTTCATCCAATGGGATGGGATGCATTCGGTCTTCCAGCAGAGCAATATGCACTTGATACTGGAAATAGCCCGGCAGAATTTACAGAGCTTAATATTAATACGTTCCGTAATCAAATTAAAGCATTAGGTTTCTCTTACGATTGGGATCGTGAAGTAAATACAACAGATCCAACCTACTACAAGTGGACACAATGGATCTTCCTAAAACTATTTGAAAAAGGTTTAGCTTACGTTGATGAAGTACCTGTAAACTGGTGCCCAGCACTTGGTACAGTACTTGCGAATGAAGAAATAATTGACGGTAAGAGTGAGCGTGGTGGACATCCAGTTGAGCGTCGTCCGATGAGACAGTGGATGTTAAAAATTACAGCTTACGGAGATCGTCTATTAGAAGATCTAGATGAGCTTGACTGGCCAGAAAGCTTAAAAGATATGCAGCGTAACTGGATCGGTCGTTCTGAAGGTGCAGAAGTACACTTCAACATCGATGGTACAGATGAGAAATTTACAGTTTTCACAACGCGTCCTGATACACTATTTGGTGCAAGCTACTGTGTACTTGCTCCAGAGCATGCACTTGTTGCTGACATTACAACAGCAGAGCAAAAAGAAGCTGTAGAAGCTTACATTGATTCTGTGAAAATGAAGAGTGACCTAGAGCGTACAGAACTTGCGAAAGAGAAAACTGGTGTATTCACTGGTGCTTACGCAGTTAACCCAGTAAATGGTGAGAAATTACCAATCTGGATCGCAGACTATGTTCTTGCAACTTACGGAACAGGTGCTGTAATGGCAGTTCCAGCTCATGATGAGCGTGACTATGAATTCGCATCAACGTTCAATCTTCCAATGAAGGAAGTTGTAAAAGGCGGAGACATTTCAAAAGAAGCATATACAGGCGATGGTGCGCACATAAACTCAGCATTCCTTGATGGTTTAAATAAAGAAGAAGCAATCGTAAAAATGATTGAGTGGCTTGAAGTAACAAGCGCAGGAAATCAAAAAGTAACGTACCGTCTACGTGACTGGTTATTTAGCCGTCAACGTTACTGGGGTGAGCCAATTCCAGTAATCCATTGGGAAGATGGTACAATGACAGCTGTGAAAGAAGAGGAATTACCATTAGTTCTTCCGAAAACAGAGAACATCCGTCCTTCAGGTACAGGTGAGTCACCACTTGCAAATATTGAAGAGTGGGTAAATGTTGTTGATCCTGAAACTGGTAAAAAAGGTCGTCGTGAAACAAATACAATGCCACAATGGGCTGGTAGCTGCTGGTACTACCTACGCTACATCGATCCAAACAACAGCGAAGCACTTGTAGATCCTGAAAAAGTAAAACAATGGCTTCCGGTTGATATTTATATCGGCGGAGCAGAGCACGCTGTACTTCACTTACTATATGCTCGTTTCTGGCATAAAGTATTATATGATATCGGTGTAGTTCCAACGAAAGAACCGTTCCAACAATTATTCAACCAAGGTATGATCTTAGGTGAAAACAACGAGAAAATGAGTAAATCAAAAGGTAACGTTGTAAACCCGGATGATATCGTAGCAAGCCACGGTGCAGATACACTTCGTCTATACGAAATGTTCATGGGACCATTAGATGCTTCAATCGCTTGGTCTGAAAATGGTCTTGACGGAGCTCGTCGTTTCCTAGACCGCGTATGGCGCCTATTCATTCAAGATAACGGTGAATTAAGTGAGAAAATTACTGATGCACCAAACAAAGAGCTTGAAAAAGCTTACCACCAAACAGTGAAGAAAGTAACAGAAGACTATGCAGAGCTTCGCTTCAACACAGCGATTTCTCAAATGATGGTATTCATCAACGATGCATACAAAGCTGAAACACTTCCGAAAGAATATGTAGAAGGTTTCGTAAAAATGATTGCACCAGTTGCACCTCATATCGGGGAAGAACTTTGGAGCAAGCTTGGATACAATGAAACAATCACATATGCAAGCTGGCCAACATTTGATGAGTCTAAACTTGTAGAAGATGAAGTTGAAATCGTTGTTCAAATTATGGGAAAAGTTCGCGCAAAATTAACAATGAGTAAAGACGCATCAAAAGAAGAAATGGAACAACTTGCACTTGAAGCAATTAAAGAACAAATCGAAGGAAAAGCAGTTCGTAAAGTAATTGTCGTTCCTGGAAAACTTGTTAACGTTGTTGCAAACTAATTAATGCTAAATAAAAGCTCAGAGCGTTTATGCTCTGAGCTTTTGTATGTGAAAAATAATCTCTGGATCACCTTCATCTAAGTTTTCGATCATTCCACTACGCATAAATCCATTCGCTTTAAAAACTTTTTGCATATTTGTATTCGATTCGTTCGTTGAAGAAAATATTTTTTGAGTAGGAGAATTATTTAACATATATGAGATTAATGAACTTGCATGACCTTGTCTTCTTTTCGTTGGCGAAACAATTATTAATGAGAGGAAAGTACAACCAAAGAAATTTGTATCGTATGTTAGAAAACCGGAAATAGAATTGTCCTCTTTTGCAATTATGCATTTTCCTTCATCAATAGCGTGTTTAATATAATTTCGTCTACTAGCATCTCCGATCACATCGATATCTATATGTACGATTGAATCTAAATCGTCGATTGAAGCCTTTGCTACGTTCTCCAATGGAAATGCCTCCTTTCAAATGAAGAAAAAATAATCAGTCAATTAATCCTATTATGAATGAAGAGCGAAGAAAAAGGTGCGGAATTCCCATATAGACAAACACCTATTCTTCTATAGAAAATATGATAAACAAGGTAGGCTAAATTGAGAAGAAGAGGTGAAAGGAATGAAAGGAATGAAAGGAATGGACAATAATGCACCACATGGCTTCTTCGGGGGCGGATCGGATAGTTATGGACAAATGATGTTCATGGGAGGAGATGGGCAACACGGGTATGGTGGAATCCCAAGTTGGATGGGGGGAACACAAGGAGGATTTCCAACATCAGTAGCTGGAGCACAAACAGGAATTCCGACATTAGTAGGAGGAGCACAAGGAGGAGTGCCTGTAGGTATGCCAACTACATTTCCATCTTTCGTGGGAGGAGCACAAGGAGGAGTACCTGTAGGTATGCCAACTACATTTCCATCTTTCGTGGGAGGCGTACAAACAGGATTTCCTGTACCTGGCGTCGGTGTTGTAGCTGGTGGAGTTGGTGGTTTCCCACAAGGTGTTCACGGTCATCATGTGCACCATGAGCATCACGGCCATCACGGTCATCACCAGCATCACGGTCATCATCAGCATCACGGCCATCATCAGCATCACGGCCATCATCAGCAACAAATACATCACCACGGTCATCATCAAATTCATCCGCAGGCTGTCCTTTATCAAACTCATCAAAGTCATCATCATGGTCACCAAGGCCAGCATCAACACCAAGGTCATCATCAGCAACAAGTACATCACCAAGGCCAGCACCAAATTCACCCGCAGGCTGTCCTTTATCAAACTCACCAAGGTCAACACCATCACCAAGGCCAACACCAAGGTCAACACCATCATCAAGGACAACACCATCATCAAGGGCAACACCATCACCAAGGGCAACACCATCACCAAGGGCAACATCACCATCAAGGGCAGCAACATCATCAAGGACAACATCACCACCAAGGGCAGCAACATCATCAAGGACAACAAAATCATCAAGGGCAACAACAAATTTGGTACGGTGGAGGAGCTGGAACTGCAGCGGGAACAGCTGGAATTACAGCTGGAGCAGCGGGTCATGCTGGACATGTGGGACATTAATGAATTACATGAAAAATTCTCTTGTGTACAAGGGGATTTTTTATTTTGAGGAAAAACATATTTGCAGTTCGAAATGCGATATTGATTCATTAGTAAAATACGAAGTTCATGACCTGTGAATGATAGTACAAAAAACTGCTAAGAATATTCTTAGCAGTTTCTCTTACATTATTTACCTGCGTTTGCCAATACCTCTTGACGTTGGCGTTCGATTTCAGCACGAAGTTGTGGTTCTGGTGCTTGCCAGCCTTCAGGTTTTAAAATTTTGCCGTCGCCTTCACGGAAGCGAGGTTTCCCATCAGGGAATAGTTTTGCCATGTTAGCGTTGTTTACAATTTCAAATCCTTTATCTGGACGTACGCCCATTTCTGCAAACGTTCCGAATGCAAAGTAAATAAGGTCAATAAGTGCATCATATTGATCTTCAACAGTGGTTGCTTCTAGAAATTCTTCTAACTCTTCTTGCATAAAGCTAGCACGAATTTTTGCACGCTCTTCTGTTAGTTTTGTTGGAGTATTTGTCACAGGATGTCCGAATTCTTCATGCATTTTTGCAACAAGTTCGTATCCTTTATCTAAACCTTTTTCGTTTGTCATGTTGTTTCATCCTTTCTCATTTTGTGCCGAAGTTTATTGTAACATAAGGTGATTATTTAATAAAAAGAACATCTTATGAGAAATAAGATGTTCGCTCGTTATTCTTCTTTCTTAATTAAAACGGATAAAATAAGATCGATGCCAAACATTCCGATGAGTAGCATTGGTATAACGACAAGTAAATAACGTGTGAAAGAAACATTTTTTAAGTATGTATGAGCAAATAAAAAGACGCCGAGAAATAAAATACCATTTAAAATAGGTTTTACTAATTTTTTAGACATAAGCTCCCCCGTAAATATCCCTTTTCTCTATTTAAAAATAAAAACTCCCCTCTCCGTTGTACCATGCCAGAGAGGGGAGTTCAATCATTAACTTATTCAATCACACCAGAATTTGTAATATTGACAGTGTATTTCACCTTAATAGGAACATCTTTATACATTCTTCGCCACTCTTCTAATTTGAATGGACGGTAATGTTCTTTATACCTTGCGCCGAGACCGAGTGGATCCACATTTAAAGATTTAAACTGTTTAATTAATTTGTTAGCTGTTGCATCTAATTGTTTTTCAACTGACTTTTCTATTTTTTTTGTGTTCTTTTTATTTTCTAAGTTGAACTGTTTAGATAGTTCTTGAATGCGTGCTTCTAGTTTAACGTGTATGAAAAATGATGGTTTACCATCTTTAATACTTACTTGGTAAGTTGGGACGGATCGAATATTATTAATGATTGTGTATCCTGAGTTTGCTTTAAATTCATGTGAATCTAAGCGATGTTTTTCCAATAAACCTTTAAAGGCGAACATATCGTGATAGTTAATTTTCCCAACATATTTATCTCTTTTTAAAAGTCCGATACCAGTAATTCTTATTTTATCTTTATCTTTTTTGAGTATTGGTAAATAAGAATCTTGACCTTCACGATAATATCGATAGGCTCCTAAATGTAGATTGTCAGTAGGTAAAGGACCCGTTTTCATATTATGGTCTAACATTTTCTTTATATAAATTGCAACGTTAGATGATGTTGTATATTTACCTTTTAGTAAGTCTAGTCCTGTTCCCTCTAATAAACCGACATAAATAGAGTTCCCGATATTCACATCACGAATTAACGTGTCAAAGGAAGTTGACAACCCTTTTTTGGCGATTTTTGTAGTAAATAAAGCAAAACGCATTTGTCCACTTGCAAACGGCTGAGAGGATTCTAAAGATATATCCGCTTTTACTTGTTTTACTGCGTTTCCTACTCCTTCAAGGACTTGAACTTTATTACCTTTTTTCTGTATAGGACAAACGAATGTGACTTTTACTTTATTATCTTTTGCTGTATCAAAAACAGCCCCTTGAATGAGATTGACATCATCGATAATATTTTTTTGTAAGCAACCAGTTAGACTAAGGATGCTGATACAAGAAAGAAGCATTAATTTTCTTTTGATTTTTTCCATTTTCTTTTCACCCACACAATAATAAATAGAATTGGGATGTATATGTAAATAAGCCAAAAACTAATTCTTGACGCATTGCTAATAAAGTCATTAATATCATGTCTGTTTGTTAAAAGTTGTGAAACAATGAGGGTAATGAGCAAAAAAGTAATTAAAACACCTCTTTGTTTTACACGAAATATTTCGTGTGTTCCTCTTGTCGCTGCCCATAAAGGAAGAATGAAGCTCGTAACAATAACGAGAGCATAAGCTGAGATTGCAATGTACTCTAGCCTTTCTATGAAAGGAAGTTGGATAACCTGAGTCATAGAGAGCTGGGCCCAAATTGTTTTGGATAATTGTTTTTCGCTAAAGAATGTAAAAGCTAAGAGGGTGCTAAATAAATATAAAAGATTAGAGAATAGCGCACCGTATTGTGCAAATTTATGAGATTTCTTAGACTCTTTTACAAATGGATAAATCATAAGAAAAATTTCAAATCCGCTCATAGTATAGATTGATAATTGAGATGCTTTTAAAATGTCTGAAAATGAATGTGAAAATACAGGGAGTAAATTAGACCAGTGAGTGTATTTTAAGATAAAAAGGCTAATGAAAAGATATCCGAGTGTCCCGCCGATAGAAATGACACAGATACCAGTAATAACACGAAAACCAGATGAGATAATATAATAACCGACTAAGCATAGAAAAGTTGTTAGCATCCAAATCGAAGCAGAAGGAAACATCCATACTTGAATAATTTCTACATATGTTCGAACGACAGAAATACTGACCATTAAAAAATACACCATAAAGATAATGTTAATCCCATTCCCAAGCCACTTTCCGAATGTTTGTTTATGCAAATCAATTAAATTGCCATCTATACCTTTTAGTGAGGAATACATCATCCATAGGAGAATATGAATGATGATTCCTGTGAGAAGGACACCTATCCAGCCATCGTATCCAGCTGCTTTCGCAATAATGCGGGCAAATCCGAGAACACCAGCACCAAATTGTGCACCGTGAATTAAGAAGAAGACGAAGATAGGTGATATTTGGTGTTCTGCTTTAATTTTACTCATCGATGCACCTCATTTCTTAATCATCAAAATCAGATGTATGTTTTGTTGAAATTCCGTTTGCTGATTTCTTAACATGCTGTGGTCTAGCTTGTACATCTCTTGTATCAATCATCGTTAATGGAAAACGAATCCATGAATCTTTCATTGATTGTTGTCTAGTTGGATAAAAAAGTGCGTACGGTTTACGTAAAGAAGTTAGTCTAAAAAGATGGGTAAATAAAAAGATAAATCCAAGAGAAATACCAAATAGACCACCTATTTCTGCAAATGCGAGAAATGGGAAACGTAGTAAACGAACGGCGTTACCCATTTTATAAATGGGTGTAATAAAGGAAGCTAACGCTGATAAGGCAACGATAATTAATAAAATGTTACTCGTTAACCCAGCTTGAACAGATGCTTGTCCAATTACGATACCACCTACAATACCGAGTGTTTGTCCTACTTTCATCGGTAACCTAGCCCCAGCTTCTCTTAATAAATCAATAACTAATTCCAAAAAGAGTGCTTCGATTAAAGGTGGGAATGGTACTTGTGCTCTTGATAAAATCAATGTTTCAAGCAAATCGCTTGGAATGAGTTCGTAATGATAACTTAAAACGGCAACATATAATGGGGCTGCACAAATTGAGAAAAGAACCGCGATAAGTCGTAAAATCCTTGAAAATGTAGCGTACAGCCAAGAGACGTTATAGTCTTCTGGTGAAATAAAGAAATCGAAATATGATACAGGAGTTAGTAGAACGTTTGGTGAACCGTCAACAAAAATTGCAATTTTGCCATCAATAAGTGCCTTTGTCACTCTATCAGTTCGTTCTGTATTGATATATAATGGAAAAATTGATTTTTCGCCCATTAACTCTTGAAGATAAGCACTATCATTAATTTGATCGTATTCAAGAGCTCGCAATGATTCTTCGAGAAAATCCACATTATCCTTTTCTGCAAGGTTGTCTAAATACATTATTACAACCTTTGTTTTCGAAAAGGAGCCAATTATCATTTCTTTTGTTTGCAGTTCTAATACTGGAAGGCGTTTACGGACTAAATTAATATTTGTATCAATAGCTTCTACAAAACCTTCTTGTGGACCGATAACTGTTGATTCATTTAATGGAGGGCTTGGTGCCCGGTAAGTATCAATTGCAATGTTTGCAAGCATACACTTTTGATCTTGCTGGTTCAATTGAATAATTGCATGTCCTTTTAAAACCATGTCCTCAATTTTTTGTAAGTCGTTCGTAATTGTAATACCGCTCATTGGCATATGTTCTTTTAGCTCCTCAAGAGAAGAACAAGAGCGTTCTAAAAGTGTAGGCATTAAATACTTTTGAAGCTTTTCTCCATCAAGTGAAGGACGGTAGTAAGAAATCCAATAAGGCATCGTTTCATCATCAGATGTATGATAATTAACAAAGTCACTAGACATTTTTAGTTTTGCTATTAAGTCTTGTAGAGAATGAATATGGTCCTTTTCTGGTTTGCTAAAGTCATAAATGCTGTTACTTCCAGCGCTTTGAGAAGGATTCTTTTGTGCAGCCGGTTGCTGTTTGTCTTGAGAAGGATTCTTTTGTGCAGCTGGTTGCTGTTTGTCTTGAGAAGGATTCTTTTGTGCAGTCGGTTGCTGTTTGTCTTGAGAAGGATTCTTTTGTGCAGCCGGTTGCTGTTTGTTTTGAGAAGAATCTTCTTGTGTAGATTGCTGCTGTTTGTCTTGAGAAGAATCCTCTTGTGAAGCCTGTTGCTGCTTGTTTTGAGAAGAATCCTCTTGTGAAGCCTGTTGCTGCTTGTTTTGAGAAGAATCCTCTTGTGAAGCCTGTTGCTGCTTGTTTTGAGAAGAATCCTCTTGTGTAGACTGTTGCTGTTTGTTTTGAGAAGAATCTTCTTGTGTAGACTGTTGTTGTTTGCTTTGAGAAGAATCCTCTTGTGTAGATTGCTGCTGTTTGTCTTGTGAAGAATCCTCAGTTTGTTCTCCATTTTTTTGCTGGCTATTCTTATCTTGGTTATGTTTCATGCTTCTAGTTTTCTTTTTGTTATTGTTCTCTTGATCGTTATACTGTTGTTCCGAGTCGTTTGTCTCTTTTGCTTCTGCTGTATTTGAGTTTTTTTTCTTACGTAACCAATTCCAAATCATATGTATGCCCTCTTTGATTGTGTAATATAGTGCTATTTTGTGGCTAATTTTGTATATTATTCATTTATTTATGAAAAGAAGGAGGAGATTGGTTTGCATAGAAAAAATCCTTTAGTAAGCAGTTCATAATATGACGGGAAGAAGGCGAGTCTGTGCAAATTGTAAAAAAGGAGAAGTTTGTTTTAAAAGAGTTTGTGTTTGAAAATGGTAGGGAGATTCCTGTTCAAATGGGGTATGAGACGTATGGTGCTTTAAATAGAGAAAAATCAAATGCGATTTTGGTTTGTCACTATTTTAGTGCAACAAGTCATGCGGCAGGAAAGTATACAGAGCATGATGAGGAAGCTGGTTGGTGGGATGGATTAATTGGACCTGGGAAAGCAATTGATACAAATAAATATTTCGTTATATGTACTGATAACCTTTGTAATGTACAGGTGAAGAACCCCTACGTGATTACAACGGGACCAAAATCGATAAATCCGATGACTGGTTTTGAGTATGCGATGGATTTTCCAGTTTTCACATTTTTAGATGTAGCACGTATGCAATATGAGTTAATAAAAGATATGGGGATTGCTAGATTGCATGCTGTAATGGGACCGTCGGCAGGTGGGATGATTGCGCAGCAATGGGCTGTCCACTATCCTCATATGGTAGAACGAATGATTGGAGTTATTACGAATCCGCAAAACCCAATTATAACGTCGGGAAATGTAGCGCAAAATGCGATCGAAGCAATTCAGCTTGATCCAAATTGGAAAGGTGGAAAGTACGGAGAGGAACAACCAACGAAGGGGCTTCATTTGGCGAATAAAATGATGTTTATGAACGCATTTGATGAACATTTTTATGAAACGGCATTCCCGCGGAACAGTATAGAAATGGCACCTTATCAGCAATTTTCTGCATTAACATCATTTGAGAAAGAAATAAATAAAGTGACATGTAAAAGTATAGATTTAGTAGATGCAAATTCATGGATGTACACTACAAAAGCAGTCTTATTACATGATATTGCACATGGATTTTCTTCCTTAGAAGAGGCTCTTTCTAAGATTGAAGCGAATGTACTCATGATTCCATGTAAACAAGATTTACTTCAGCCGCCTCGTTACAATTATAAAATGGTAGAAATTTTGCAAAAGCAAGGGAAGTATGCAGAAGTATATGAGATAGAAAGTATAAATGGGCATATGGCAGGAGCGTTAGATGTTCATTTATTTGAAAAGAAAGTTTATGAGTTTTTAAACCGGAAAGTATCTAGTTTTGTGTAGGAAATAATTAATGTGGAAAGGTGCATGATTTATAGTAGGCACCTTTTTTTACATGATTTGCAGACGGAAAATATATGAAGCGATTGATAAACCGAAGAAAGCTATACTAAGTAATAGAAATAAGAATGACATTTCTTGAGGGGATTTTATCTTTTTATTATTTTTCATACTAAGAGCAATAACTGCAACAATTAAAAAAATGATGCCCATAATGAAAAGAAAAAGTGTCATTTTAACTGGCTCCTTTCATCAAACAAGTATATTGAGGATACAATGCGCTAGTTATGTTTGTAAAGAATAAGTTTTGCGGGAAAATTGAGAAATACATGTTCCATTCTTTGCGTTCCTTCCTTCGCGTGCTAAAATTGATGAGAAATGATTGTTTAAAGAAGAAACTGAAGGTTTTATTGTATATAAGGAGGAACTACATATGACAGAAGTAAAAACAATTACTACAGAAGAAGTGAAAGAGCGTTTAGAAAATGGAGAAACATTATTTTTAGTAGATGTAAGGGAAGATGAAGAAGTAGCGGCAGGGAAAATTCCGGAAGCTGTACATATTAAAATGGGCGATATTCCAAACAAAGTAGATTTCTTTGAGAAAGAGAATGAATATATCTTTATTTGCCGTTCAGGAATGCGTAGTGAAAATGTATGCCATTATTTAAATGAGCAAGGATTTAAAACAGTGAATATGGTTGGCGGTATGCTTCAATATGAAGGCGAAACTAAATAAGTAGTTGCAAAAACTTGAAACGTGTTTGTTTCAAGTTTTTTTCTTTTGCATACAGTGTATAAAAGGGGGGTAGGTAAATGGGGATTAACATGCGTAAAGTAAAAATTATAAATAATACAGGAGCTGTTAATGTCGGTGACTGTTATGATATCTCACCTTTAGCTGTGGCAAAAATATATGCTGGTGCTGGAGGATCGAGTGCGGCTGTTTTTTTAAATGGGAAACGACAGCCAGAAGCTGTGATTAGAACATCAGTGTTTCTTCCGCCATTAGCGACGAGTACACGTACATTAGGTGCATAAAGGAAAGGTAGAGTGTAAGTATGCCTGCGCATATAAAAGAGTTTATTATTGTTAATAATACTGGGAATATATTTACCGGTGATAATTTGAGTGATACATCGTTTACTGCTTCGAAATCGTATAGTGGTTCAACGGGTTGCACTTGGATTGATGTTGTTACAGTAATAGGAACGGAGACGAAGCTTTGTTTACAGCCGGGAGATTCTGTGACGACAACATATACACGAGGTACTCCTGCTAGTAATCTAACAAGAGCAAATACGGGGCAAGGTGCAAATGTATCAAATATAGTACAAAGTGTCCCTAATACAGATAATATGGATTCAACAGCTGGACTCCCCTAAGAAATTAGGGGAGTTTTTATTTAAAAGAAGTATTGGAAACACTATAAATGGAAACCCGCTCGCTGGAACGATAAATGCTCCTTTAGTTGGCGTGAGTTCATTAAATGCGACAATTATTACTAACTTGCCTGCTGGAGCCGCTGTTAGCTTGCACTTATCTGGATTGCTTGGGGTTACATTATCTACGACAACGCCAGGGGCTACTCTCACTATTATTAGATTAAGTTAATAAGTAGAAAAACCTTGGAACTTTTATGTTTCAAGGTTTTTTTATCCCAGTATTTGAGAGTCGTTCTCGCTAATCAGAGGGGAATTGATAACTTTCTATTGTTTAAAGTTTCACTTTATTCACCTTAGCAAAAACATCACGTTTCAAAAATATATTATAATAGAATGAAGAAAGGGATAAATTTGGCAGAAAGGGAGAGTGGCGATGCAGGAGAAGGTTAAAGATTTTTTCGGACGCCCACTTCAAGATTTGCGCATCTCTGTCATTGATCGTTGTAATTTACGGTGTACGTATTGTATGCCAGCGGAAGTGTTTGGTCCTGATTATGCTTTTTTGAAAGATGAGTTTTTACTGACATTTGATGAAATCGAGCGATTAGCAAAAGTATTTGTTAGCATCGGTGTACGGAAAATTAGACTTACTGGCGGTGAGCCATTGCTCCGTAAGGACTTAACAAAACTTATCGAACGTCTCGTGAAAATTGACGGTTTAGTAGATCTAGGATTAACGACAAATGCGATTCATTTAACGAAGCAAGCGAAGGCGTTAAAAGAAGCGGGGTTACACCGAGTAAATGTTAGTTTGGATGCGATAGATGATAATGTGTTCCGTGCAATTAATGGCCGGAATATGAATACGAAACCAGTGTTAAAAGGAATTATGGCAGCGAAAGAAGCAGGCCTTGAAGTGAAGGTAAATATGGTTGTGAAAAAAGGGATGAACGATCATCAAGTACTTCCGGTTGCTGCGTATTTTAAAGAACAAGGAATTTCACTTAGATTTATTGAGTTTATGGATGTTGGTAGTACGAATGGATGGAATTTTGATCAAGTTATTACGAAACGAGAATTAATTGATATGATTCATGGGGTGTATCCAATTGAGCCAGCTGAAGATCATTATTTTGGGGAGGTTGCGAAGCGGTATCGATACGTTGGAACGAATGTAGAGGTTGGTTTTATTACCTCTGTTTCTGAGTCATTTTGTTCTTCTTGTACGAGAGCAAGAATTTCAGCAGATGGAAAGTTTTATACTTGCTTGTTTGCGGCAGAAGGAATAGATTTAAGGAAACTTCTGAGGGAAAACCTTTCAGATAATGAGTTATTAAAAGCTATACAAGATGTATGGGAGAATAGAAAAGATCGATATTCAGATGAACGGACAGAAGAAAGTGCGAAAAATCGTCCGAAAATTGAAATGTCTTATATAGGAGGATAAGAAAGGGGGATGTCGTATGCAAGAGCGATATTCAAGACAAATGTTATTTTCAGGTGTTGGAGAAAAAGGACAACGGAAAATAAGAAGGAAGCATGTGCTCGTCATCGGTGCTGGTGCGCTTGGAGCAGCGAATGCAGAAGCAATTGTTAGAGCAGGTGTTGGAAAAATAACAATTGCTGATCGTGATTATGTAGAATGGAGTAATTTACAAAGGCAGCAATTATATACAGAAGAAGATGCGAAGCATTATAAGCCGAAAGCGATAGCGGCAGCAGAACATTTAAAGGCAATTAATTCCGAAGTAGAAATTGTACCGGTTGTGACTGATGTAACGGTGCAAGAAATGGAAGAGTTAATTAAAGGTGTAGATTTAATATTAGATGCGACAGATAATTTTGAAACGCGCCTGCTTATTAATGATATATCTCAGATGTATAACGTTCCGTGGATATACGGAGGATGTGTTGGAAGTTACGGAGTAACTTATACCATCTTGCCAGGAAAAACGCCGTGTTTTCGATGTTTAATGGAACATCCGGCGAGCGGAGCGACATGTGATACGGCCGGTATTATACAGCCAGCAGTGCAATTAGTAGTTGCACATCAAATAACGGAAGCCTTGAAAATATTAGTAGAAGATTTTGAGGCACTTCGTGAAACAATGCTATCATTTGATCTTTGGAATAATCAACAGATGGCATTTAAAGTGAATAGGCAGAAAAAGGATACATGTTTATCTTGTGGAAAGCTACGTACATATCCGAGTTTAACATTTGAAGCACAAACGAAAACAGAAGTATTATGTGGGCGAAATACAGTTCAAATCCGTCCAGGTGTGCGTCAGGGTTTTAATTTAGAAGAAATTAAAAAGCGCTTACAAAAAAGTGTGGATGTAAAAGCAACGCCATATTTATTATCATTTCCAGTGGAAGAATATCGTTTTGTTTTATTTACAGATGGCAGGGCGTTTATTCATGGTACGAATGATATGAATGTTGCGAAACGACTATATACAAGATATATAGGTTGAACCTAAAGGGAGATCCTTTAGGTTCAAATGGAAAAGGTAGGATTAAGAATTTCTAATATAATCTCCATTTTTTCCGCCCGTTTTTTCAAGTAAGTAGGTTTCGCCAATAATCATACCCTTATCAACGGCTTTACACATGTCATATACAGTAAGAGCGGTAGCGGAAGCGGCTGTTAAAGCTTCCATCTCAACGCCGGTACTACCTTCTGTTTTAACTTTTACTTCAATAAGTAGTCGATATTGTTCTTCTGACTGTTTCCAATCGAAAGAGACGTCAACACCTTTTAATAATAAAGGATGGCACATTGGGATAATATCAGAAGTACGTTTTGCAGCCATAATGCCTGCGATTTGTGCGACGGCTAATACGTCACCTTTACCAATTTCATTGTGAGAGATTTTATCAAAAATCTCTTTCGTAACGAGAATGCTAGAGCATGCTATTGCTGTTCGAACGGTTATTTTTTTATCACTTATATCAACCATTTTAGCGCGTCCTTGGTCGTTGAAATGTGTGAATGAAGACATGGAATTCCTCCTTGAAGTAATTGCGATTTAATATATAAAGTGTAATCGAGATTAGATATTTTGCAAATATGAGGTGAGAAACAATGGTAGAAAAACGAATCCCGATTCAAGTTGCTGAGGCAGTAGAGCGGGTTATGAAATACGCTAAGCATGGTGAAGTAGAAGAAGTTTCTATTACAGAAAGTTACGGGAGGATTCTTGGAGAGGATGTTGTCTCAAATCACGACGTTCCTCACTTTGATCGTTCTCCTTACGATGGTTTCGCAATCCGAGCAGAAGATACGAAGGAAGCGAGTCAAGAGCAGCCGGTTGAATTTGAAGTAATAGGAGAAATCGGAGCAGGATCTGTTTTTACAGAAGAAGTAGGGGCTTTTCAGGCGGTTCGTATTATGACAGGAGCAGCTATTCCAGAAGATTGCAATGCAGTCGTAATGCTAGAACTGACGGAAGGATTCGAGAGGAACGAAAGTACATATATGAAGTTAAAACGCCCTTTCCAAAACGGTGACAATGTGTCATTTAAAGGAGAAGATATAAAACAAAATCAAGTCCTTGTTAAGAAAGGTGTTGTAATTAATCCGGGTGTTGCCGCATTATTAGCGACGTTTGGATATAGCACTGTGAAAGTTGTAAAACAGCCGGTTGTCGGTATTGTAACGACAGGCAGCGAATTATTAGAAGTGCATGAGGCGTTAGAGCCAGGGAAAATTAGAAATAGTAACTCTTATATGATTGCCGCTCAAATTATGAAAGCTGGCGGAAAAGTTCGTTACTATGGACAACTTGCCGATGAGTTAGACGCATGTTTTACAGCAGTTAAATCGGCGATGGATGAGGTTGATATTTTAATTACAACGGGCGGTGTTTCAGTAGGGGATTACGACTATTTGCCAGCTATTTATGAAAAGTTACAGGCGAATGTACTCTTTAATAAAATAGCGATGAGGCCAGGGAGTGTAACGACAGTAGCTGAAGTTGATGGAAAGCTACTCTTCGGTTTATCAGGTAATCCGTCAGCTTGTTATGTAGGTTTCGAATTATTTGTGCATCCAATTATGAAAACGTATTTGAATGCGAAGGATCCTCACGTATATAGAGCCGATGCTATTTTGCAAAAAGATTTTCCGAAACCAAATCCGTTTACTCGTTTTGTAAGAGCGAAAGCGAGCGTTGTTAATGGGGCACTACAAGCGATGCCAGTCGGTTTAGATAAATCGAGTGCGGTCTCTTCACTTGCGGATGCAAATGCTTTTATCGTGCTGCCTGGAGGAACGAGAGGATTTGAAGCAGGAATGAAAGTGTCTGTATTATTGTTAGAATGCTCTGAGGGAAGTGATTGGCCGTGGGCAAAGCCTCTTCAATCTTACAAATAGTAGGGTATCAAAATAGCGGGAAAACAACACTTGTAGAGAAGATGGTACATGCATTAGCTGAAAGCGAAATGAAGGTTGCTACAATTAAACATCATGGTCACGGGGGCTTTCCTGAAGTAGCACAAAAAGATAGTGAAAGACACCGAAAAGCTGGTGCTGTAGTAAGTAGTGTAGAAGGCGCTGGATTACTATCTCTGTCCTCTTTGCGAGATGAATGGTCCTTGCAAGAAATTATCCGCTTGTACGAATTTTTTGAAGTGGATACGATTTTAATAGAGGGCTATAAAGCTGAGGAATATCCAAAAATAGTGTTACTTCGTTCTGCGGAAGACGCTGAACTTTTACATAAAGTAGAAAATATAGCGGCGGTTATTACGTGGTATGATGCTCCGTCAAATGTACGAGAAGAATATAAAGTATTTCATATAACAGAAGAAAAATTGTATATAGACTGGTTTTTACAAACGGTTAGGGGTGCAAAATGATAAATACGTATTATGAAGTAATTGATACAGAAATCTCGATTGAAGAGGTGGCAAAGAAAGTAGTTCGCCGTGAATGTGGTGCTGTCACAACATTTATCGGAACAGTTAGGGAGTTTACGAAAGGGCGTCGTACACTATACTTAGAGTATGTAGCTTATAAGACGATGGCAGAAAAGATGCTACAGAAAATTGGGTCAGAAGTGAAGGAGAAGTGGCCCGGTACACATGTTGCGATTACGCATCGCATCGGCACGCTGCAAATTTCTGATATAGCGGTTGTTGTTGCTGTATCAACGCCTCATCGCAAAGAGGCTTATGAAGCGAATGAATATATTATGGAGCGTATTAAGCAAATTGTTCCGATTTGGAAAAAGGAGTTTTGGGAAGATGGTGACTCATGGATTGGTGATCAATTAGAAAAAACACCATATCCAGCAGGAGAGCCTGGGAAGGAGTTATAAATATGATTCGAGTATTGTTATTTGCGAACTTGCAAGAAGAAGCAGGAACGAGTGAATTACAAATAGAGAAAGAAAATATTACGGTTGCAGAGTTAAAAGATATTGTTGCGAAAGAATATAATGTACCAGTGTCAGCGCCAATTATGGTTGCGATTAATGAAGAGTACGCAAATGAAGATGATACGATACAATCTGGTGATGTAGTTGCATTAATACCACCAGTGAGTGGTGGTTAATATTGGATTTGTGCTATAAAAAACGACTTTCCTATATAGGGAAAGTCGTTTTTTTATGGAAGTTTTGAGAACACTAACTTATAGAACAAGGAGGGAATTATGAAAAAGATATGTGTAATGATTTCAATGATATGTTCTGTTTTTTTCTTTTCTCCAAGCAATTCTTTGGCAAAAGAATCGACGGAACAGCTTTTAGAAAGTGCGTTACTGAATCGATATTACTCGGTTATAAGGCAAGTGACAGAAGATCAACATGAATGTGAATCCGTTGCAAACATAAAGCGCATAGGGAAGAAAGATGAGTTTATTCCTAAATTTGCAGTTGCGATACAATTTCTTACATTTCAAGGGGCACATAATCCGCCGAACGATCGTATTACACTCACTTTAGAAGATTATTTGGATCAAATAAAAATAAAAAAAGTAGAGCGAGAAAAAAATGTGTCTAGTGCGATCGCAGAAAAGGTTTGCGCACGTGCGAAGGAAAAAATGAAGGCACACTCTAATGGTGTAGAGCAGTAACTGATGACATTTAGTAAAGAAAGGTAATGAGCGATGGATATACTTTTAGCGATTTTACCAGCTATATTTTGGGGAAGCATTGTGCTATTTAACGTGAAACTGGGCGGGGGACCGTATAGTCAAACGCTCGGTACAACGTTCGGTGCGCTTATTTTTGCGATTGTTGTTTATATTTTTGTGAAGCCAGTATTAACGCCTACCGTTATTGGAGTTGGAATTGTGTCAGGTTTATTTTGGGCGCTTGGTCAGGCGAATCAATTGAAAAGTATTGATTTAATGGGTGTTTCCAGAACGATGCCAATTTCAACGGGACTTCAATTAGTTGCGACGACTTTATTTGGCGTTATTGTATTTCATGAATGGTCGACGACAATATCAGTTGTCCTTGGAGTTTTGGCGCTCGTTTGTATTATTATCGGGGTTGTTTTAACATCACTTCAAAGTAAAGAAGAAAAGAATGCAGAGCAAGCAGGGAATTTCAAAAAAGGAATTATTATTTTATTAATTTCAACGGTCGGTTATTTAGTTTATGTAGTAGTTATTAGGTTATTTAACGTAGATGGTTGGTCTGCTTTATTACCGCAAGCAGTCGGTATGGTGTTAGGAGGCATTTTACTTACGTTTAAACATCATCCATTTAATAAATATGCGATACGAAATATTATTCCAGGATTAATTTGGGCAGCTGGAAATATGTTTTTATTCATTTCGCAGCCGCGCGTCGGAGTTGCAACAAGTTTTTCACTTTCACAAATGGGCATTATTATTTCGACGCTTGGCGGGATTCTTATATTAGGTGAAAGAAAAACGAAGCGTCAATTAATAGGGATTGTCGTTGGTATCGTTTTTATTATCGCAGCCGGAATTATGCTAGGTATTGCAAAAAGTTAAAGGAGGTATTGAAATGTATAGCGATTTAGAAGGGAAAGTTGTCGTTATTACAGGGTCAGCAACGGGTCTCGGAAGAGCGATGGGGGTACGATTTGCTAAGGAGAAGGCGAAAGTTGTTATTAATTATCGCTCACGAGAGTCAGAAGCAAATGATGTGTTAGAAGAAATTAAAAAATTAGGCGGAGAAGCGATTGCTGTAAAAGGGGATGTCACGATTGAATCGGATGTTGTGAATCTCATTCAATCTGCTGTGAAAGAATTTGGTACGCTCGACGTTATGATTAATAATGCAGGGATAGAAAACGCAGTCCCATCGCACGAAATGCCGTTAGAGGATTGGAATAAAGTAATCAATACAAATTTAACGGGTGCTTTTTTAGGGAGCCGTGAAGCGATTAAATATTTTGTGGAAAATGATATTAAAGGATCTGTCATTAATATGTCTAGTGTTCATGAGAAAATCCCGTGGCCATTATTCGTGCACTATGCGGCAAGTAAGGGCGGTATTAAACTTATGACAGAAACGTTAGCGTTAGAATATGCACCGAAAGGTATTCGAGTAAATAATATTGGACCAGGTGCAATTAATACGCCAATTAATGCTGAAAAGTTTGCTGATCCAAAGCAGCGTGCTGACGTAGAAAGTATGATTCCGATGGGCTACATTGGAAAACCTGAAGAAATCGCAGCAGTAGCAACTTGGCTCGCTTCATCAGAGGCGAGTTACGTAACTGGAATTACGTTATTTGCAGATGGTGGAATGACTTTATACCCATCATTCCAAGCTGGGCGTGGGTAATATGAAAAGGACAAAGAGTTTTATCTCTTTGTCCTTTTTTGCAAAAAAAAATAGCGGTCGGCTATTTTTAAAATTAATGATTGATTGTATCTTGAAGAAATTCTGTTGCTTGATGTTCTGAAACATTCTGTACGAGCGCAACTTCACTAATAACCATTTTACGCGCATTATCTAGCATTTGTTTTTCGCTCGCATTTAATGCTCTTTCTTTATTGCGACGAAGTAAATCACGAACAACTTCTGCACTATCTTGAAGATTGCCGTTCTTCATTTTTTCCATATTCATTGTATATCTTTGTTTCCAAGAGAGTGATGGGTCTGATTCCCCATGATGAAATTCAAGAAGTATACCATCTAACGTACCTTTATCGACGATATAACGTATACCTGATTTTTGTAGTTGATTCATCGGAAGCATTACTTGCATATCTTTACTAATGATGCGTATAACACAATATTGACGCGTAGTGCCTAATATTTCTTTCTCTTCAATTGCTTCGATGATTCCTGCACCGTGCATTGGATAAACGATTTTATCACCAATTTGAAACAAATCATCCACCTCCATATGTGGTAACCACTTTTAATGATAACATACTAGGATAAAAATGTCAAATTTTATATAATATCACATCTGATATGCTGTAGTCAATATATAAAAGTCGTTTTTTAATTTGTTTTTTTGCTCTTATAACGTTGAATAAATAGGGGGGATTTTTTTAGAAAAATAGTACAGGCGCAGAAAGAAGGCATATCCACTTATTTTTAAGCATAAAATATAAAATCGCTAATACAATATACCTAAATCCGTTCTTTGCAAGGGAGGGAGAGAAGGTGGGGCGCACAATTAGAATTGATATTACAAATAAAGTTGTAGCTAAATTTAGGCAAGATTATTTGGAATTATATACGAGTAAGTTTATGATAGGTAAGTTTTATGTCTATACTGAAGATAAACAATATGTGTTAGAAGACGGATATATATATGAAGATGGAAAGTTTTATCGCATCATAGATACGCACCGTGGCAATAAACAAGCGGCGGAGGGCTGCGATCTAGGATGGTGTTAACATGATTCGTGTGAAAGTGTTTGATGAAAGTCATGAAAAAGACTTAGAAGAAGCTGTAAATGTATTTTTGAAAAAAATTGATGATGGAAATTTTGTAGATATAAAGTATCAAGTTGGTGTTTCAATTAACGATGATGAAAATCAAATTTATTGTTTTTCAGCGATGATTGTTTATAAAGCATAAAAAAGAGCTGGGGAGCCAGCTCTTTTTTATGCTTTATGTTGGGACAACATGTGTCGGTAAAATATTCATAATAGATTGTGTTGCGCCTGTTTTCTTTTCCGTTAAAAGAACTTCTCCTGTTTCATGCTCCTGAGCATCAGTGCACATACCGAGGTGATAACGATCACCTAAAAATGGATCAATATAAAAACCATTTTTGAATACTTTATCATTTGGATGTTTTTTATGGTGAATTTCAGAACAGTTAATGCAATAGAACATAGCTTTCATCTCCTTTTTATTTTTGTTAAAAAAAGTGGGTCGGTAGTCATTTCGCTTCTAAGGAAATGTTGAGGAGAAGAGAAATAACTACCTACCCAAATGGCGGGCATACTCCTTCTGATCTTTACATATCTCGCGTATTGTCCCCGAGGGAAGGAGGAGAGACGAAGTACAGATGAGATAAGTTAGGCGCTTCTCTCAATAGGAGTGATAGAGTTTCATATTGAGGGAATTTTCTATTTTTCATTGCCTTTGTGAGTATATTATGAAGGAATGCTGAGAGGGTGTTTGTCCTGTTGAAAAAATGTTGAGAATTTCTCAACAGTGAAAAAGAGCCTTTCTTGACATGAAACCAAAAGGTGTTATATTGTTAATGCGAAACTAAAAGGTGTTATATTTTGATGCCGAATAAAGGAGATATAAAATGGAACAACAAAATACATTAAATGATATTAAACAAACAATCGTTTTTGACGCGCCTATTCAAAAAGTATGGAATGTAGTATCAACTGCAGAAGGAATTGCGTCATGGTTTATGCCAAATGATTTCGAATTAGAGGTAGGACATGAGTTTCATGTGCAATCACCTTTTGGACCATCACCATGTAAGGTGTTAGAGATTGATGAACCAAATCATTTATCTTTCTCATGGGATACGGATGGCTGGGTTGTTTCATTTAATTTGAAAGACTTAGGAGATAATAAAACAGAATTTACGTTAATTCACGGCGGCTGGAAACATCCTGATGAAATTCTTCCGAAAGCGAATGCGAAGAGCTCTATTATTCGCGATAGAATGAATGGCGGCTGGGTAGCGATTGTAAATGAAAAACTGAAAAAGGTTGTCGAAGGTTAAATGGCCTCGTCAGCAGCGAAATATGACGTATTTCAAGCAATTGCTGATCCAACCCGCCGAGAAGTGTTACGGTTATTAAGTGATAAAGAGTTACCCATTTCAAAAATAACGGATCATTTTTCGATGAGCCGTACTGCAGTTGTAAAGCATCTTCATATTCTTTCAGAAGCGAATTTAGTGAGTGGAAGAAAGAGCGGAAGAGAAAAGATATACCGTTTGCATCCAGAGCCGTTAGAAGAATTACAGCAGTGGCTCTCGTATTATGAACGATTTTGGGATAATAAATTGTCCATGCTGCAACATATTGTGGAGAATGAAGAGTAGATTTTATGCAAAGAGGATGACCAAAATGGTCATCCTCTTTTTATTGTTCACTTGTTTGTTTAGCTGGCTTTAATAGGATCCAAGCGATAATTAATGTGAATACCGCTAATACGAACGTGCTCATATAAATGACGTGTACACTTGATGCTAATGCGGATTGAGACTCGGTTGCTACGTTTGCTGTAGCTCCTCCATGTCCGCCAGAAGAAACAAGATCAAGGTTTTTAATGCCACGTGCATGAATCATCGTATTGAAGATCGTTCCGAAGATTGCAGCGCCTAGTGTTTGACTAAATGTATTAATAAATGTGTTTAAACCAACTGCCGTTCCGCGCGTATGAGCCGGTACAGCTGCTTGAATTGTTACCATGTAAATTGGTGTAACAAGCCCCATTCCTAAGCCGAATAATCCGACTGCAACATAAATAAGGAATGATGGTGAATCTGTTGATAATGTAAATAATAAGAAAGTAGCAACTGATAAAATGCTAGCTCCAAGTAAAATAATTTGTTTCGTTTGTAACTTGCCAACTAAGTTACCGGAGAACATAGCACCGAATGTCCACATAACAGGAATCGGCATTAAAATGAGTCCAGCTTCTGTCGCATTTTTTCCTAAAACACCTTGGCTCCAAATTGGAAGATACACTGTAATACTAATAATCATTGCGCCAGCAATAAGTGTTAGTATGTTTATTGTAGATAATGTACGGTTAGAGAAAAGTGCTAGCGGAATTAATGGTTCCGGAGATTTTTTCTCGATGTATAAGAAAATAATGAATGAAACAGCGGCAAAGATTAATAGGCCGATAATTGAAATGTCTCCCCAGTTTTGCTTACTGCTACCTGTTAATAATGCGTATAGCAGAGCGATTGTACTTAATGAGAAGACTGTCGCACCAAGATAGTCGATATGTTGCTTAGCGGCGGACTTAACAGATTCCTTATAAGAAGTGGCAAACATTAAGCAAGCGATAATTCCAAAAGGAACGTTTAAGAAGAAAATATAGCGCCAAGAAAGAGAATCAACTAAAAATCCACCTACTAACGGCCCAATAACACCAGATACACCCCAAACGGCACTCATCCAGCCTTGTGCTTTCGCGCGGTCTTTCGCTTCGCTATATAGGTCTCCAATAATCGTCATTGTGATCGGCATAACAGCCCCAGCCCCTATACCTTGAAGAGCACGGAAGAAGATTAATTGTTCCATTGATGTAACGACTCCGCAAAGTGCAGAACCGATTAAGAAGATTGTTGCTCCGATGAGCAGAACTTTTTTACGGCCGAATAAATCAGCTAGCTTTCCGTATATTGGAGTCGAAACAGCTGTTGCAAGCATATAGATTGCATATACCCAACTAACAAGTTCGACACCTGACAAATCACTCGTTATACGAGGGATCGCTGTACTAACAATCGTTCCTTCTACCGCAGAAAGAAACGTCATTAGCATTAAAGACATCATGACTTTTTTTCTCATTTGTTTTCCCCTTACCCTTTTTCGAATATTCAACAATATAAAATATAAAGGTACTAAGGTATATAAAGCAACAAAAAAGCAATGGGAAGTTAGGAGGAAGGGATATTTTTGAAGAAACGGTCGATATATTTAAAGTATCGCCGATATAATTTCATGCGCCTATAAAAAAAGAAACAGGAGTCCCTGTTTCTTTTTTTAGTATTGCATTTTCGCATTTTGTCCTGCTGTTGTTCCGGCAATTCGACCAGTAACAAGGGCAGATGTAATGTTATAGCCGCCAGTATAACCGTGAATATCAAGAACTTCTCCGCAGAAGTATAAACCATTCGTGAATTTCGAAGCCATTTCTTTCGGGTTAATTTCTTTAACGGATACCCCTCCGCCAGTAACGAATGCTTTTTCAATTGACTGCGTACCATTTACATGGACGGTAAATTCTTTAAAGTCTTTCACAAGTGCGCGAATCTTCTCATGAGAAACTTGTCCAGCTTGTTCGCTACCGTCAATTTCATTTTTTTCTAATAAGAATAGGAAGTAACGTTCAGGAACATAGCCTTTTAAAACATTTTTAATTCCTTTTTTCGGATCTTCTTTCATTTGTTTCAGCATGCGCTGGAACAGTTGCTCACTATTTTCTTCTGGCAATGCATCGATACTCATGTGCACTGTGTTCGTTTTAAACTTTTTCATCGCTTTCACAACGAATTGGCTACAGCGAAGAGCAGCAGGACCAGATAGGCCGAAGTGAGTGAAGAGCATGTCCATTTTATGAGAAATGATAACTTTTCCTTTCGGGTTTAATACACTTAAGTTTACATCTCGTAAAGCAAGACCTTGTAATGTGCGGTCACGAATAAACGGTTCGTTTGAAAGGATTGGTACTTCTGTTGGGAAAAGTTCTGTAATTGTATGCCCAGCTTTTTCAGCCCAAGCGTATCCGTCTCCAGTAGAACCAGTTTGAGGAACAGATTTTCCCCCAACAGCGATAACGACGTGATTCGTTTCTAACACTTCGCCTGTTTGCAGAATAACAGCCTTCGTTTGACCGTTTTCATATTCAATCGTTTCAACAGGCGTATTCGTACGTATTTTCACACCTAAGTCTTTTAATCGTGTTAACAGTGCATCTACAACAGATTGCGCTTTATTTGATACTGGGAACATGCGGCCATGATCCTCTTCTTTCAGTTTTACACCGAGATTTTCGAAGAATGTAATAATATCTTCATTACTGAAAATAGAAAAAGCACTGTATAAGAAGCGACCATTTCCAGGTATATGTTTAACGATTTCATCAAGTGGTAGACGGTTCGTTACGTTACAACGACCACCACCAGAAATCGCAAGTTTACGTCCTAGTTTATTTCCTTTATCAAGAAGTAAGACGCTTGCGCCTTCTTCAGCAGCACCGATTGCAGCCATTAGCCCTGAAGGACCGCCGCCGATGACAATAACATCATAATGCATAATATATCGACCTCATTTTCTACATTTCCTGCCTAAAAGAATAGCATGTTTTCCCTTAAAAGAAAAATAGAGTGAAGTACTGCTTAAGAGGAGAATTGTGGTACAATACAAAAGTTAGAGTTCAGCATTATCCTGCTATTTATGGGCAATAAGACTACTACCTTAAGATTTAGGAGAAGTAAAGAGGGAGTTAAAGCGGCCTGTAAATGCTCGAATGGTTAGTAGGAGGAGAGTCTCCCGCTAATTATAGTTTCACTTTATCCCGCATTAACGGGCAGTAAAACTCCCACCTCAAAATTCGGCTAGAGCCAGGAAGTAAGGTGGAAGATAAACTGCCCGTAAAAGCCCGATTGGTTCAACTAATAATCAGTGGGGATGAACAAAATCCCCACTAATTAAAGTTTCACTTTATGTAGATGTAGGAGGATTTTTGTATGTCCGATTCAAAATTTCTGCGCGGAACGCTTATTGTGACGTTAGGGACATTTTTAGTAAAGTTCTTAGGCATGATTTACGTCTTTCCGTTTCATGCATTAGTAGGCACAGAAGGCGGAACGCTCTATACATATGGATACATTCCATATACGATATTTTTAAGTATCGCAACGGCAGGGGTGCCGCTTGCTGTTTCGAAGTTTGTTTCCAAATATAATGCACTTGGAGATTATAAAACGAGTCGGAGAATGTTCCGCTCGGGAATGGTTATGATGATAGTAACAGGAGTTCTTTCCTTCTTAGTACTGTACATGACCGCACCATTATTTGCAGAAGCAATGCTTGGTAAACAAAGTTTACAAAATAAGATAGAAGAAGTTACGACGATTATTCGCCTCGTAAGTTTTGCGCTTATTGTTGTGCCGGCAGCAAGTTTGATTCGTGGTTATTTCCAAGGCCACCAATCGATGGGACCGACTACGGTTTCACAAATTATTGAGCAAATTATTCGTATCGTCTTTTTATTAGCGGGTAGTTTCATCGTTATTAAAGTACTTGGCGGTACAGTAGCAACGGCAGTTGGTGTTGCTACATTCGCTGCATTCGTTTCAGCAGTTGGAGCACTTGGCGTATTAATTTGGTACTGGTTAAAACGTAAAAAATATTTGGATCAATATTTAATTGAGCAAACTGTACCAGAATCAACGGTGAGTACCGCTCAATTGTTTAAAGAGTTGTTTGCATATGCAATTCCTTACGTCGTAATTGGGTTAACAATTCCTTTATATCAACAAATTGATACATTGACATTTAACTCTATTATGCAGGCGATTGGTCAAGGGGATATCGCAGAGCGAGCACTTGGTATTTTCACGATGTGGACGCATAAATTAATTATGATTCCGGTATCACTTGCAACAGCGTTTAGTTTAACGCTCGTACCAGCGATTACAAAATCGTTTACTGAAAAGCAATACCGTTATTTAAAATTACAAATTACACAAACATTCCAGGCGAATATGTTTTTAACATTGCCAGCAGTTATCGGTATTTCTACACTTGCATATCCAATTTACACTGCTTTCTACGATTCAGATCCACTAGGTGGACAAGTATTAATGTGGTATGCACCAGTTGCATTGTTATTCGCTTTATTCACAGTAACAGCAGCTATCTTGCAAGGGATTAACAAGCAGAAACATGCAGTTATTGCGCTTGTGATGGGTGTTATTTTGAAATTTGTATGTAACGTAATCTTTATTCGTTATTTCGGTACAGTTGGGGCCATTTTAGCTACTGCAGTCGGTTTCTTAGCTTCCGTATGGTATACGAATAGACAAATCAAAAAACACGCACACTATTCATTTGGTGTTGTATATAAGAGAACATTCCAAATTGCAGTATTAACACTTGTAATGGTTATTGCTGTAAAACTATCACAATGGCTTCTATCCTTCATGATTTCGCCTGATGGCCGTATTGGTGCTCTTATTACAGTTGCGATTTGTGCAGGTATTGGTGGTCTTGTTTACGGATTGTTAGCGATTCGCACAGGAGTACTAGAAAGAGTATTTGGCGGAGAAGCTTTAGAGAAAATCCAGCGTAAACTTGGTAGTAGATTCAAAATAAAGTTGAAATCAAAAGGGGCGTAAATACGTCCCCTTTTCTATGATAAATAAAGAAGGTGAAGAACATGAGATTAGATAAATTATTAGCGAATATGGGACACGGAAGTAGAAAAGAAGTAAAGAAATTACTGAAAGACGGCGTTGTGAAAATTGATGGAACGCCAGTGAAAGATGCGAAGTTTCATGTGAATATAGAAGAGCAAGAGGTTATGATTCACGGTGAAGTTGTGGAATATAAAGAGTTTGTTTATTTAATGATGCATAAACCACAAGGTGTTATTTCAGCGACAGAAGATGATAACCACGAAACGGTAATAGATTTATTAGAATTAGAAGATGCGATTTTTGATCCATTCCCTGTTGGAAGACTTGATATTGATACAGAAGGTTTCTTATTGATCACAAATGACGGGAAGTTAACGCATCAACTATTATCTCCGAAAAAGCATGTGCCGAAAAAATATTATGCACACATTTCAGGCGTTGTAACGGAAGAGGATGTAATAGAATTCGCTAAAGGTGTTATTTTAGAAGATGGCTATGAAACGAAGCCAGGCGAACTTACAATTTTAAAAAGTGATGATATTTCCGAAATTGAGCTTGTTATTACAGAAGGAAAATTCCATCAAGTGAAGCGTATGTTTGAAGCGGTAGGGAAAAAAGTAGTGTATTTAAAGAGAACAGAGATGGGACCTTTAGTGTTAGATGAAGAGTTAGAACTTGGGCAATATCGTGAATTAACAGATGAAGAAGTAGAAATATTAAAGACGTATCAAGTAGATAACGAAAAGTAACGCCAATTTCAGAGCATAGAAAAGACCCCTTTCTAATGAGTTAGAAAGGGGTATGTATTTATTTACATACAATTATTTTTTGTTATGAGGTCATTCTCACTTTCTTTCCTGTCGTTGTCCACTTGCCGCGGCAAGGGCTATACACGAGTTCATTAAACTGCAACACATTTAGATCACGTTGTATCGTTCGCGGTGTGATCCCGAACTCATCTACAAGGTCTTTCGTTGTTACCGTACCGTTTTCATTGATGTACATATAAATTGATTTAATGCGTGTTAGCATACGAGTAGTTGTAGGTTTCAAGAGAAAACCACTCCTCTACCAGTTTTTTTGACCCCATTCAGGAAAGAAGGTCGTTACTACCATTGTACTCTACATGATAAAATTCATGCTTTAATCTACTTAAATTTTACAAAAGTTTAACAAAGATTCATATAGAAAAATATTGGTAGTTGACATTGTATATTTGGTCAGTCAACTAACTCATAAATTTCTACGTAAAACGCCAAATTCCTGCAAATTTTTTTGAGAAAATAAAAGAAAAACTAATAAGAAATATCTGAAATATTAAAATTGTTCGTTATTAGGTTTTCATGTATGGCATAAGAGATTTTCGTTTGCTATGATGAAAGAGACAATATAGTGAAGGATGGATGCGTGATGTCAACGATTAATTGGACAGAAGAAGTTACAAAACGAAAAGATGATTTAATTCTTGATACACAACAATTTTTGCAAATTAAAAGTGTATGGGAAGAAGAATCTGCGAAAGAGGGCGCGCCATTTGGTGAAGGTGTAGAAAAAGCCTTATCTTTCATGTTACATAAAGGAGAAGCAGAAGGTTTCACTTCTAAAAATTTAGAAGGATATGCAGGTCATCTTGAAATGGGACAAGGAGAAGAGTTAGTAGGTATTCTTTGTCACGTTGATGTTGTACCAGAAGGAGATGGCTGGACAACTCCAGCGTATAGTGCGGATATTCGCGACGGGAAGATTTTTGCACGCGGTGCAATTGATGATAAAGGGCCGACGATGGCAGCTTATTATGCGATGAAAATCGTTAAAGAATTAGGCTTACCTCTTTCAAAACGTGTTCGTATGATTTTAGGAACAGATGAGGAAAGTAATTGGAAGTGTGTAGATCATTATTTTAAAAATGAAGAAATGCCAACAATCGGTTTTGCGCCGGATGCAGATTTTCCAATTATTAATGCGGAAAAAGGAATTTCTGACATACAAGTTGTGCAAAATGGTAGCGAAGAGAAAGAAGGCACATTTAAGCTTCTTTCATTTGAGTCAGGTCGTCGTTTAAATATGGTTCCTGATTTTGCAGAAGCAGTTATTACAGGAGAAAATGTAAATGCACTTACAGTAGCATATGAAGAGTATTTACAAACTGCTAAAAAAATAGGTAAAGCAATTGTAGAAGGAAATACGGTGACGTTGCAAATCAAAGGGATTTCAGCTCACGGATCTACTCCAGAAAAGGGAGAAAATGCAGGTTTATTATTGGCAAACTGCTTAACGAAAGTTTCTCTTGATGGAAAAGGGGCTTCATTTGCATCGTTTGTAACAGAAACATTTACAGGTGATATTATTGGAGAAAAAGCTGGTATTTCTTATAAAGACGATATTAGCGGCCCGTTAACAGTGAATGTTGGTCGCCTGTCTTACTCGCAAGAAAACGGTGGTAATTTAGGATTAAATGTACGCTATCCAGTTACGACTAACTTTGAAGAAACGATTGCAAAGTTAAAAGAATATGTTGGTACTCATGGATTTGAAGTAGCGGATTATTCTAACTCTCGCCCGCATCACGTTGACAAAGATCATACGTTAATTCGTACTTTGCAACGCGTATATGAAGAACAAACTGGTGAAAAAGCTGAATTGTTAGCAATTGGCGGTGGTACTTATGCTCGTTCATTGAAAGCTGGCGTTGCATTTGGCCCGCTATTCCCAGGAAAAGAAGAACTTGCGCATCAAAAAGACGAGTACATTGAAATTGAAGATTTATTAAAAGCAACAGCGATTTATGCGCAAGCAATTCATGAATTAGCGAAATAATGAGAGGCCGTCCCAAAAGGTTTTTTGGGACGGTTTTCTGTTAGGAATAGGTTGCTTTTATTGTTGTATTTTGTTGTTAAGTCGATATTTCTTGTCGAAACGTCGATATAATTTCATTTATTATCGCGATCTTAACTAAAAAGAAAATAAATCTATTCAAAGGTTAGACTTTTTGGATGGTTTCCTTCTTTTTAGCTGAATGAGATAAGCAAGAAAAGCAACAATAACATAAAGGAGACGATGTAGATGGTGCCGCATTATTTTGTCGCAGTAACTTTACCACGTCATATAAAAGAAGTGCTCTCTAATTATAAAGAGGAAATGAAGGATGAATTACCATTTCGCTCGTGGGTACATGAAGAAGACTATCATATTACACTTTCATTTTTAGGAAGTGCGACAGAGGAACAATTAGAAGGAATAAAGAATGGATTACAAATACTTACAGAAACAAAAGAACTATCGTTCACGTTACAAGAATTTTCAACGTTTGGCCTAGAAGAAGAGCCGCGTATTTTTTGGGCCAAGGTAAGTGAGAATAATGATTTGGTTCAGTTGCAAAAACAAGTGCATACAATTTGTGAAGAAAATGGTTTTTCTCTAGAGACACGTCCTTATCATCCACATATTACTGTTGCTCGTAAATGGGTAGGAGAAAAAGTATTTGATCTGACAAATGTAAAAGATTTACCCGTAACATCATTTCGAGCAGATACGATTACTTTGTATGAATCTCACGTTAAGGAAACGCCAAAGTATAGACTAGTTGCCGAAATAAAATTACAAAAATAGAATGTGTGAAAACGTTTTTTATACAGGTGAATATACTATAGGGAATAATATGTTACTGTATAGAGCTTCGCTGATAAGAAAAGCCTTATCATGTGCAGCTCGTTTCATTTTAACTTTAAGAATGATGGTGATTTTTTATGTTGAAAGTAAAACGTCCATTTGATGCCTATTTAGATGAAATGAATAAAATTACAATTTTGCTCCCGCATGCGTATGGAACAAGCCGGACATTTCGTTTACAAGAAGGAAGCAATGTGAAAGAGTTACCGATTGTTCATACTATTGCTCTTCCAGATGCAACGAAGTATGAATGTTTTATAGAAGAGCCGCTAGATGTGGGGAAGTATTATACAGTACGGGATGAACGGAATGAAGAAACAGATTTACAAATAGGCGCTGTGATTCGAACAGTAGTTTTCGATGAAAAATATTATTACGAAGGTACCGACTTAGGTGCTGTGTATAAAAAAGAAGAAACAATATTTAAAGTATGGGCTCCGACCGCAAGGCTTGCGAAAGTACGGATTTATAAAAGTGATAAAGAATATATTGATTATGAAATGTACAGAGAAGAAAACGGAGTGTGGATTCATACATTACAAGGTGATCATGATGGAGCAAGATATACATTCCTTGTTTGTATTAATTTAATATGGAACGAAGCGGTTGATCCTTACGCAAAGTCAGTGACTGTAAATGGGAAATACGGCGTTGTTATCGATTTGGAAAAGACGAATGTAACAAAACGAGAGGAATTATCACCATTACAGTCAATGACAGATGCCATATTGTATGAACTGCATATTCGTGACGCTACTATTCATCCAAACAGTGGAGTGAATAAAAAGGGAACATATAAAGGATTGATGGAAGAAGAGACAACGGGAAGAAATGGGACATTAACAGGATTGTCTCATATAAAAGATTTAGGCGTTACACATGTTGAACTATTACCTTTACATTGTTTTGGTGGTATAGATGAAGTGAATCCTGCTTCCGCATATAATTGGGGATATAATCCATTATATTACAATATACCAACAGGATTTTATGTTACAAACCTTTCTGATCCGTATAACAGGATAGTAGAGTGTAAACAACTAATTGAAACATTTCATGATCACGGCATTCGAGTGATTATAGATGTTGTATATAATCATGTTTATGAAAGAGAATTATCATCATTTGAGAAGCTTGTCCCGGGATATTATTTTCGTCATGGGGAAGATGGTATGCCTTCTAATGGGACGGGAGTTGGAAATGATATAGCATCTGAACGGAAAATGATGAGGAAATTTATTATAGAATCTGTTTTATATTGGCTTACTGAATACAATGTTGATGGATTCCGATTTGATTTAATGGGGATTTCAGATGTTGAAACGATGAATGCGTTAGAAAAAGAAGTGCGAAAAATAAAGCAGGATGCGCTGTTATTAGGTGAAGGATGGGATTTACAAACACCGCTTCCTCTTGAAGAGAAAGCGACGTTAAATAATGCGAATAAAATGCCATGTATCGCACAGTTTAATGATCAATTTCGTGATGGAGTAAAAGGAAGTACTTTTAATATAAATAAACGTGGCTTTGCATTTGGTGGGCATGTAGACTGTAATCATTTGCAGTATATAGTAGCTGGTAGCCTTTTAAGTATGAAAGAAACAGGATTGTTCCTAGAGCCAGTACAAAGCATTAACTATGTAGAATGTCATGACAATATGACGATGTGGGATAAACTAGTGCAAAGTAATCCAGAATCAGAAGAAATTTTGAAAAGGCGTCATCGCTTAGCAACTGCAATGGTTATTCTTTCACAAGGTATTCCTTTCTTACATGCGGGGCAAGAGTTTTATCGTACGAAGCAAGGAAATGAAAATAGTTATAATGCAAATGATGAAATTAATCAATTAGATTGGGATCAAAAAGAAAAAGAGATGGAGACAGTTAACTATATAAAAGGTTTAATTGCGATTCGGAAGGAGCATGGGGCATTCCGATTCAAAAGCGCTGACCTTATAAAAAAGCATATGACTTTTTTGCAAACATCAAAAGAAGCACTTGCATACCACCTGCAACATGTAGAATTATTTGGGCCGTGGAAAGAGATTGTTGTGCTATTCAATAGCGGTTTGGAAGCTAAAACGGTGCAGCTTCCAAAAGAAGAAACGTGGCATGTGTTAGTAAACGAAAAGCAAGCAAAAATAGAGCCAATTTCTTCATTTAGAGGAAAGGAACTTCAATTGGCTCCAATTAGCACGTATATATTGACGATAATGTGACAAATCGCTACTTGACGATGAGAATGTAATAAATGTAGAATTGACAAAGGTGACGATTTTGATAAGTTGTCATTCTATGAGTGATTTTGTAAAATAAACTAGAAGAACAGGTGATTTATCCTGTTTTCGGCTTATGCCAAGTTTTTTCATTCAAATACAGTAAAATATATGAATCCACAACATGTGTAGAAATGTTGCGGTTTTTCTTTTCATAACTATAAAAGATAAGGATTTGTTAACGGGTAATGAATATGGAATGGTTGGAACAATTATTAGGAAAAGAGTGGAGTCTTATACCGGCTGGTGGAGTAACGGGCGATGCATATATTGCGCAAAACGGACAACAAAAGTTATTTTTAAAGCGGAATACATCGCCCTTTTTAGCGGTATTGTCAGCAGAAGGAATTGTTCCAAAATTACTTTGGACAAGAAGGGTAACGAACGGTGATGTAATTTCTGCTCAAAAATGGCTTCCGGGACAGAAGTTAGAGCCAGAGGATATGAAACTAGAACGTGTTGCGAAACTTTTGAAGAAAATACACTCCTCTAAAGCACTTGTGCAGATGATTCAAAGGCTAGGGAAGCAGCCGCTTCATGGGCAAGAGTTATTACAACAATTACAGCTCGTTTTAAGAGGAGATATAAGGGTTGATGAAACAATTCAGCAAGGTCTTCAATATTTAACTGAGTCATTAAAAGATATTGAGTACAATGAATTCGTTGTATGCCATTGTGATGTAAACCATAACAATTGGATATTGTCGGATGAAGATGAATTGTTTTTAATTGATTGGGATGGAGCTGTTATTGCTGATCCAGCTCTGGATATTGGTATGTTATTATATTGGTATGTTCCGCGCCATGAATGGAGTGAGTGGCTCGGATATTATGAGGTTGAACTAGATGAATCGTTGCTTAGGCGTATGAGATGGTATGTGATAGCACAAACGATTTTATCTATTCAATGGCACACAACAAAAAAGCAGCAAGCAGAAGCGAAATATTGGCATCAATATTTACAGCAACTACTTGCTTCAGAATAATACTTAAGAAAAATTGTCCATTCCAGCAATCCACTGAGTAAGTTGTTCTTGATTATTGGAAATATGGTTGTCCAAATTAGAGGAAGATTTACCCGATTGACTATAAGAATATACATCGTTTAGCATTGCTTTAGTGTCACTACTTATACTATCGTTTGCGAGTAACGATTGAATGAGGCGCTCTAATTGCTCGCATTCAGAAACTGTCCCGCAGCAATCACTTTGATGATTGATTAAAATATCTTTTAACACTTCTAATTGATGCTGTTGATTAATTGGCATGAACGGATCATCCTTTCGAGTGTTTTTCTCTCCCTAGAAATGTAAGAGAAAAAGCTGTTTCGTCATGGAATGTTTAATGCTTTATGTAGTTTTTATCAAAATGGTACATCTTATACTTGAAAGAAACGGACCGAGTGCTCGTACGTACTTGGTTTTTTGTTTGATAGATTGATTAAAACAGAAAGAAGGAATTTTTCCTTTAAAATAGTTTTGTAAAGAGAGGGAGACATCTATGCGTTTAAGACATAAGCCTTATGCAATGGATCGAATTAATGAGTATTCACATATCGTAATTGGAAAACCAGAGGAGAGCGCTGGTAACTGGAAAGAAATATTTGGAAATGAACAGCCAATTCATATTGAAGTAGGTACAGGACGTGGCCGCTTTATGTATGATATGGCAAAAGCAAATCCGCATATAAACTATATTGGAATTGAAAAATTCACAAGTGTTGTTGTAGATGCACTTGATAAATTAATTGAAGAAGAAGTACCGAACTTAAAGTTAATTAATAAAGATGCTGAAGATTTAACAGTTTTCTTTGCGAAAGGTGAAATTGACCGCGTTTATTTAAACTTCTCAGATCCATGGCCGAAGAATCGTCATACGAAGCGTCGTTTAACGTATAAAGCATTTTTACGCAATTATGAAGAAGTGTTAGTAGATGGTGGAGAAATTCATTTCAAAACTGATAACCAAAGCTTATTTGAATATTCTCTTATGAGTATGGCTGAGTATGGTATGTTATTAACTTACCTTAGCCTAGATCTTCATAATAGTGATTATGAAGGAAACATTATGACAGAATACGAAGAGAAATTCTCTAGTAAAGGTCATCGTATTTACCGAGTTGAAGCAAAATATCGTACGGAGCCTATGCAGTAATGCATAGGTTTTTTATATGAAAAATAATCGGAATATTATGTTAAAATTAAATAAAAAAAGGGGGATTGGATATGGAACAGTTACAAATTGGAAATATAAAAGTGACGTGGCTAAAAGGTGGGAATACACATTTAGATGGAGGCGCGATGTTTGGAGTTGTGCCAAAAGTACTTTGGTCACGCAAATATAAACATAATGATACAAATCATATTTATTTACGAACAGATCCGTTACTCTTGCAAACGAAAGAAGGAAACATGCTTATTGATGCAGGGATAGGGAACGGTAAATTGAATGAGAAAATGAAGCGGAATCAAGGTGTAACAGAAGAATCATCGGTTTATGAATCGTTAGAAAAACTGGGATTAAAACCTGAAGATATTCATTACGTCTTAATGACACATCTTCATTTTGACCATGCATCTGGTTTAACAAAATGGGAGGGAAACCACCTTGTTCCGGCGTTTCCGAACGCAACGATTTATGTAAGTGAGACTGAATGGAATGAAATGAAAAATCCCAATGTTAGATCGCGTAATACATATTGGAAGGAAAATTGGGAGCCAATCGTTGATAAGATTGTTACGTTCAGGCAAGAAATAGAAATTACGGATGAAATAAAAATGGCGCATACAGGTGGTCATAGTGATGGACATGCCGTTGTCATTCTTGAAAGTCAAGGTGAAACGATGCTTCATTTAGCGGATATTTTACCGACGCATGCACATCAAAATGTATTATGGGTAATGGCATACGATGATTATCCGATGACATCGATTGAACATAAACAAAAGTGGATGAAGTATGGTGCTGAAAAAGAGGCGTGGTTTACTTTTTATCATGATGCATATTACCGTGCAGTAAAGTGGAATGAAGAAGGGCATATAGTGGAAAAGATAGAGAGAAAAACGATTGTAGAAGCTTAAAAAAGCTAGTAATTACTAGCTTTTTTTATGCTGCTATAACTTCTAAGACAGTGCCTGTTTTAGCATCAACTAAAAATTCAAATCGTTCTTGTATTTCATCTAACATCGTTGTAAGACCGCCGCGATAAACTTCGTACGCGACATCATATTTTTCAAATGTCTCTGGAACCATATGTACCCAAGAGCCAGTAATTTCACCTTTATGACTTAATGCTTGTTTCACCATTTTCAATGCTTTTTCTGAAGAAATATGGGATTGTTCTTGTACTTTGTTTGCAACGAAATAACCAGCTGCAAACCCAACGCCAAGACCTGTGACTAAACCTTTCCAGCTCATATATTCACCTCAATTCTGTAAAATAAAAATAGTGTACCAATAATAATTATAATGCAAATGCAACTAAAAAAGAAGAAACTAGAAACATTTCGAAAATTTCGTTACAATAAAAGAGGTATTCTACTAAGGTTTGAAAGAAGGGGACTTCGTGAATAAAGAGACATTACAATTATTTCGTACGTTAACAGAATTACAAGGTGCATCAGGTTTTGAACATGATGTGCGCCGTTTTATGAAGCAAGAATTAAGCAAATATGCTGATGAAATTGTGCAAGACGGTTTAGGTAGCGTATTTGGCCTGAAAAAAGGGGACGAAACTGGCCCGCGCGTTCTTGTAGCAGGTCATATGGATGAAGTAGGTTTCATGGTTACGCAAATTACGAAAAATGGGATGCTTCGTTTTCAAACGTTAGGTGGCTGGTGGAGCCAAGTACTATTAGCTCAGCGTGTACAAGTTATGACGAAGAATGGTCCTGTTATTGGGGTTGTTGGTTCTATTCCGCCTCATTTATTAAGTGATGCGCAACGTGCAAAACCGATGGATATAAAAAATATGTTAATTGATATAGGTGCAGATAGTTATGAAGATGCGATTGAAATTGGCATAAAGCCAGGGCAACAAATCGTGCCAATCTGTCCATTCACGCCGATGGCAAATGAGAAGAAAATTATGGCGAAAGCTTGGGACAACCGCTATGGGTGTGGTCTTGCTATCGAATTGCTAAAAGAATTAAAAGATGAAACATTACCAAACACATTATACTCTGGTGCGACTGTACAAGAAGAAGTAGGTCTTCGCGGAGCACAAACTGCTGCAAATATGATTCAACCAGATATTTTCTATGCGCTTGATGCAAGTCCAGCAAATGATGCATCTGGTGATAAGACGCAGTTCGGTCAATTAGGAAAAGGAGCGCTTCTTCGTATTTATGACCGCACAATGGTAACACATAGAGGAATGCGCGAATTTATTTTGGATACAGCAGAAACACATAACATTCCGTACCAATACTTTATTTCACAAGGTGGTACAGATGCGGGCCGTGTACATACAAGTAACTCTGGTATCCCATCAGCAGTAATTGGTGTTTGTGCACGCTACATTCATACACATGCTTCTATTTTACATGTTGATGATTATGCGGCAGCGAAGGAATTAATTACGAAGCTTGTGAGAGCGACGGACAAAACGACGTTAGAGACAATTAAGAATAACGCGTAGAAAGGAAGGGCTGAAGAGCCTTTCTTTTTTTTAGGTAGGAGAGATGGCCTAGCGATGAGTGGTGGCGGTTAGTGCTTAATTGGTGCTCGAATGATGTATTAAGACCGCGGATAGGAAAAGAGAGGAAGGCTGTTTTGGGAAAACCTTTTCTTTTTTTAGGTAGGAGAGATGGCCCAGCGATGAGTGGTAGCGGTTAGTGCTTAATTGGTGGTCGAGCGATGCATTTAAACCCCGGATAGGAAGAAAGCGGGAGACTGTTTTTGGAAAACCTTTTCTTTTTTAGGTAGGAGAGATGGCCCAGCGATGAGTGGTAGCGGTTAGTGCTTAATTGATGCTCGAACGATGTGTTTAAACCCCGGATAGGAAAAGAGAGGAAGGCTGCTTTTGTGTTTGAGGCCGGTAATATTGTGGAGAGCCCCCTTCTTTTATAGGTAGAAGGGATGCTCCAGCGATGAGTGGCGGTTGTGTTTAATTGGTGCTCGTACCCCCCAGGTATGAAGACTGGTTCTATGTTCAAGGCTAGCATCGGGACAAAATGATGAATTTATATAGAGGTGAGTGAAATGAAGGTAGTAGTTGGATCGAAGAATAAAACGAAAGTTGGGGCTGTGGAGAAGGTTTGGAAAGATGCTGAAATTACATCTCTTTCTGTTCCGTCAGGAGTGGCAAACCAGCCTTTCTCAGATGAAGAGACGATGCAAGGAGCAGTAAATAGGGCGAAGAGAGCGTTACAGGAAGGTGAAGCTCATATCGGCATTGGGCTAGAAGGCGGCGTTATGAAAACGGAGCATGGGTTATTTATGTGTAACTGGGGTGCTTTAGCGACGATTGACGGTAAAACATTTGTAGCAGGCGGGGCACGTATTAAGTTACCAGACGATTTTTTAGCACCGCTTGAAGAAGGAAAAGAGCTAAGTGAAGTGATGGAAGAGTTTGTAGAGCGAAAAGATATTCGTAGTCACGAAGGTGCTATCGGTATTTTTACAGATGATTATGTCGACCGAACGGAGTTATTTGTACACGTTGTTAAGTTACTTGTTGGGCAATATAAGTATGATGAAAAGCAAGCATAAACCTTGCACCATGCGCGATGTATGGTAGTATAAAGAAAAGATTATAGTGTGAAAAAAGTGCACTCGTTAGAGGAGGAAATATAGATGAAATCATTAGAAAGCATGGAACAATTCCAAGAATTAAAAAATGAAGAGAATGTAGTCTTCATGTTCTCAGCAGAATGGTGCCCAGATTGCCGTTTCGTTGATCCATTTATGCCAGAAGTAGAAGAGAAGTATAGTGATTTCTCATTTTACTATGTAGATCGTGATGAGTTTATTGATCTATGCGTGAAAGTAGACGTATTTGGCATTCCAAGCTTTGTAGCGTACAATAAAGGTGAAGAAACTGGACGCTATGTAAATAAAGATCGTAAAACACAAGAGCAAATCGAAGAGTTTATTGAAGGTTTAAAATAAGACAATTAGCCAATTGAATTGTAAAAACAACCTCTACCTTCGCGGGGGAGGTTATTTTTTTGGAAGGGAGGAAAAAGAGATGAAAATGACAAGTAAAAAGATGAGAGACGAGTTAATGAAGAAATTATCTCGACCAGAATGGGATTTCCATTATGATAGCGAGAAAGAAGTTCTTCGTATTGAACAAACAGACTCGAAAAAAGGTATTAACGTATCACTTCCAGGAGTAGTTGCAAAATGGGAAGTGAACAAAGAAAAAGCGATTGAAGAGGTCGCTTATTACGTACAAGAAGCGCTAATTGCAATGCATAAAGAAGAAAATAGCACGGCGAAAATTTTACCTGTTATCCGCTCTACTTCTTTCCCAAAGCAATCAGAAGAAGGAAATCCGTTTATTATGACGGACCATACGGCGGAAACACGTATTTACTATGCGCTAGATTCTAATAAAACGTATCGATTAATTGATGAGCGCTTATTGCAAAAATTAGAGCTTACAGAGCAGCAAGTGTGTGAAATGGCATTATTCAACGCTCGCTCATTAGGTTATGAATTTAAACAAGAAACAGTAGCTAATAATACATTCTACTTTTTAAACACAAATGATGGGTATGATGCGAGTCGTATTTTAAACGAATCGTTACTACACTCGATGCGTGAAAAGATCTCTGGTGATATGGTTGTTGCTGTTCCTCACCAAGATGTATTAATTATTGCTGATATCGTCAACGAAATCGGTTATGATATTATTGCACAAATGACAATGAAATTTTTTGCCGAAGGGCATGTTCCGATTACATCACTTTCATTCGTATATGAAGATGGGGACTTTGAACCAATCTTTATTTTAGCGAAGAATCGGAAGAAGACAGATGGAAAAGAGAAAGGATGAACGAAGTGAACGTTTTTTACAACCTTGAAGGAATTGGTGACACTTTAATTGTTACCTTACAAGATATTACTTTAGAAAACCGTACATTTGACCGCAAAGGAGATGTTGCTCGCGTTTATGATCGTGAAAGCAACGTAACAGGAGGATTCAACATCTTTAATGCGTCTTCTTATGTAGAAGTAACAGACAACGGAAACGTTACATTAACGAAAGAGTTTGTTGAAAAAATTAACGACATTTTAGCAAAGAACGGCTTTGAAGAAAAAGTAGAAGCTGACTTCACGCCGAAATTTGTTGTAGGCTATGTAGCTGAAAAAGAGAAGCATCCAAATGCTGATAAATTAAACATCTGTACAGTAGAAATCGGTACAGAAACATTACAAATCGTATGTGGTGCACCAAACGTTGATGCAGGACAAAAAGTTGTCGTTGCGAAAATCGGTGCTGTAATGCCAAGCGGTATGTTAATTAAACCAGCTGAACTTCGCGGTGTTCCTTCTTCTGGAATGATTTGCTCTGCACGTGAATTAGAGCTTCCAGATGCTCCAGAAGAAAAAGGTATTCTTGTATTAGAAGATAGCTTTGAAGTTGGACAAGAATTTAAATTTTAATTGATATTAGAAAAGTAGCCTCGCATACGTGAGGCTATTTTTTTTGTGCGGAACTCCTAGCATTGTAACGTTTCCTCTCAAAATCTATATTGTATTTTAAAAATAGATTAGGTAAAATTTAGAAAAAAGAAGGGGATAGACGTATGAAACAACAACCAAAAATTGCAGAACTTCTGAAACGAATTGAAACTTCAAAACAGCAAGATATCGAGTTAGGTTCCTATGAAATATATTTATTTAGCGAAGATGAATTAGAAAAAGGACAAATCGGTTACCGATATGATAAACATAAAAATTCATTAATAAGCAATGAAAGTGGAAAATGGCAAGAAGGATGGATTGTTATCGGATATGAAACGGATATGGGAGATCCTGTTTTCGTTAATGTAGCTGAAGATACTTATCCTGTTTATACAGCTGAGCGCGGTACGGAAACGTGGCAACCGGTTTATATCGGAAATATGGATGATATTATAAAAATACTATAAGAAAATGCTTTGAGCCCGGTGCAAAGTGATAGGAGAGAAAAATGAAGTATATAAAAATAATGTGCGCTATTGCAGTCATTGGAATATATATGGGAGGTTGTTCACAAGAACAACCGAAAAAAGAAACAACATCTTCTGTACAAGAAAAAAACAACGATAAAAAAGAAGACGCACCGGTAGAAAAGCAGCAAGAAGAACAAGAAAAGAAAGAAGAACCGCAAGCAATTCAAACGAATGAACAAGTTGAACTTAAGCAGGAGGAAGTGTCGGTCAAAGAAAAGACAGAGGAAATCCCGCCGGCACAGACGACTGAACAGCCCGTACAAAATAATGAACAAAAAGTAGAGAGTAATGAGAAACAAGAGAAGTTTCTCGTCGTTATTGATCCGGGGCATCAACAAAAAGCGAATTTAAATTTAGAGCCAATTGGTCCAGGAGCAACTACGCAAAAATATAAAGTAACAGACGGAACAACGGGAGTTGTAACGAAAAAGAGGGAATCAGTTCTTGTATTAGAGATGGCTTTTATATTGAAAGAAAAACTGGAAGCAAAAGGTATACAAGTATTGATGACAAGAACGTCACATGAGGTTGATATAAGTAATAAGGAACGAGCGGCATTCGCGAATGATCATAAGGCGAATTTATTTTTACGTCTTCACGCGGATGGTTCTGAAAATCCAAACCAAAGTGGGTTCGCTGTATTGACGCCAGCAGAAGGAAATCAATATACGAAAGAAATCTATGCTGAAAGTCTTCAAGTCTCTCAAACAATTGTAAACAAAATGAGGGGAAATCATCAGGTGAAAGTAAATGGAATTAAATTTCGAGATGACCTTTCTGGATTTAATTGGTCGAAAGTACCTGGAGTACTATTAGAACTCGGATTTATGTCAAACCCAGAAGAAGACAAAAAATTATCAGACCCACAGTATGTAAATTCTTTATTACAAAGCGTGACGGATAGTGTAGATGAATATCGGAAAAATAAAGCTTAAATTGCAGTCTTATATGGAAGGCTGCTTTTTTCTATATACAAAACACTCGTAAATTAGAATATTATGGATAAAGTTAATATGCTTAATTTTACCTGCACTTTTTGCCGAATGCTGATACAATAAAGGTTGTTACTATTTAGTAGAAAGAGTGGTAAGCATGTTAGATTGGATGAAAAAGCTGTTTAACAAAGAGGAAGAAAAAACAGCGATGAATAAAGAAGTACCAAAGCAAATTGCAAGTCAGCCGAAAATTCCTCGTGTAAACCACTACACTGAAGCAAGAGAAGCACAAATGGCAAATCGGAATGCAGGGAAATGTCGGTTTCCATTAATACCAGATAATGGATTCGATGAGGAGGATGTAAGAGAACTGCCTAACTTTGAAGAACAACCTATTCAAAGAGGAGCATATGAAGAACAGCCTACTCAAAGAGGAATAAAGGTGGAAAGAAGCAGACGACCGTATGTGGAAACAGAAGCACCTACATATGAGGAACCGGAATTGCAATATGAACCGGAACCAGAGCCTGTCGTAAAAAAAGCATTCGTACCGTCGAAAGAAAGTAACCGTAGACCATTTCGTCCAACAGAAATGATTTCTCCGATTTATGGATATAACCGTCCTTCAGTAGAAACGAAGGTTGTGCAGGAGGAAGAAAAGGAAAGAGAAGATCTTGAAATATCTGTTGAAGGAAAAGCTGTTGTTGACGCATGGTTAGAGAAAAAGGGATATACATTATCTGACTTTTCGGGAGTTCTACAAGGAAGTTCATCTGTTAAGAACGGAGTGAACGAACGAAGTAATAAAGTAGAAGAAAAATCGGTTGTGGATACATGGTTAGAGAAAAACGGTTACGAAGTTGAACGTCAAGCCCCTTCATTAGAAGAAAGCCTAAGTGATGATTTGCTTCATAAAACAGTAGGACAGCATGTGGAAGAAGAGGCTACAATTGTACAAGCCTTGAAGCAGGAGCAAGATGTAGTGGCGTTATCATCTACAGAAGATAACGAAGAAACTTTACAAGAAGAGTCAATAGATTCTAAAGTAGAGCATGTGTATTCGATATTAACAGAAGAAAATGAATGTAATACAGAAATAGAAGAAACTGTTGCTGAAGTTGCAGCAAATCAAGTCGAAGAAGAAATCTTAGAAGATGTAGTGATTGTAAAAGCAGATGAAAAACTTGAAGAAACAATTACTATAGAAATACCAGATGCTTTTGAAGAAGAATCTAAGGAAGCAGAAGAAGTTGTGGAATTAGAAGAATCTGAGGAAGCAGAAGAAGTTGCGGAATTAGAAGAACCTAAGGAAGCAGAAGAAGTTGTGGAATTAGAGGTATCTGAGGAAGCAGAAGAAGTTGTGGAATTAGAAGAATCTGAGGAAGCAGAAGAAGTTGTGGAATTAGAAGAATCTGAGGAAGCAGAAGAAATTGCGGAATTAGAAGAACCTAAGGAAGCAGAAGAAGTTGTGGAATTAGAGGGATCTGAGGAAGCAGAAGAAGCTGCGGAGTTAGAAGAATCTGAGGAAGCAGAAGAAGTTGCGGAATTAGAGGAATCTAAAGAAGCGGAAGAAGTTGCGGAATTAGAAGAACCTAAGGAAGCAGAAGAAGTTGTGGAATTAGAAGAATCTGAGGAAGCAGAAGAAGCTGTGGAATTAGAGGAATCTAAGGAAATAGAATCAGTTACGGAATTCGCATTAGAGGAAACACCACAAGAAGAAGTAATTGAAGAAACGATGAATACAGGGTCGTTAGAAAATATAGCAGTTGAAGAGCAACCAGTGATTTCTCAGCAAGAAACAATTGAGTTCATGGAAGAAAGTGAAGTATTCGTACCAGTTTCAGAAGCAGATGAGCAAACGAAGAAAGATGTTCAAAGCTTTGCGAATGTTTTAATTGAAGAAGCTGAAGAAAAGAAACAAGTTGTTGAAGAACAGCCTGCTGCACAAAAAGAAGAGCCGAAACGTGAGAAAAAGCGTCATGTTCCATTTAACGTTGTCATGTTAAAACAAGACAGAAAGAAGTTAATGGAAAGACATGCGGTACGAACGAACGTAACGCAATCTACTGTGGGTGAACGAGTAACGGAAAAACCAATGCAGCAAGTAGTGGTAGAAACCCAAGTAGAAGAAAAACCAATGCAGCAAGTGGTAGTAGAAACCCAAGCGGAAGAAAAACCAATGCAGCAAGTGGTAGTAGAAGCTCAAGTGGAAGAAAAACCAATGCAGCAAGTGGTAGTAGAAGCTCAAGTGGAAGAAAAACCAATGCAGCAAGTGGTAGTAGAAGCTCAAGTGGAAGAAAAACCAATGCAGCAAGTGGTAGTAGAAACCCAAGCGGAAGAAAAACCAATGCAGCAAGTGGTAGTAGAAGCTCAAGTGGAAGAAAAGCCAATGCAGCAAGTGGTAGTGGAACCACAAGTAGAAGAAAAACCGATGCAACAAGTAGTGGTGGCTGAACAAGTACAAGAGAAAGCATATGTTGTAAATCAAAAAGAGAACGATATGCGCAACGTACTACAAACGCCGCCGAAGTATGAATTTCCGCCATTAACGTTGTTGACAATTCCGCAGCAGGCAGCATTAGATAATACGGAGTGGCTAGAAGAACAGGAAGAATTATTAAATACGACATTTAATAATTTCCATGTTGGAGCACATGTTATTAATGTGTCACAAGGGCCGGCGGTAACTCGTTTTGAAGTACAACCAGACCCAGGTGTGAAAGTAAATAAAATTACAAATTTAAGTGATGATATTAAGTTAAGTTTAGCTGCGAAAGATATTCGAATTGAAGCACCAATTCCAGGGAAGAGTGCAATTGGAATTGAAGTTCCGAATAAGGAAAGTAAGCCAGTATTCCTTCGTGAAATTTTAAGAAGTCCTGTATTTACAAAGAGTGAATCACCGCTTACAGTTGCGCTGGGGCTTGATATTTCAGGTGATCCAATTGTAACGGATATTCGAAAAATGCCACATGGACTTATTGCGGGTGCAACTGGTTCAGGGAAAAGTGTGTGCATTAACGCGATTTTAACGAGCATTTTATATAAAGCGAAGCCGCATGAAGTGAAGTTGATACTAATTGATCCGAAGATGGTTGAGCTGGCACCATACAATTCTGTTCCGCATCTTGTAGCACCTGTTATTACTGACGTAAAAGCAGCTACAGCCGCGTTAAAGTGGGCGGTTGAAGAGATGGAACGTCGTTATGAATTGTTTGCTCATGCTGGTGCTCGTGATTTGACTCGTTACAATACGATTGTAAGTGGGAGAGAAATCCCAGGTGAGACATTACCTTATATTGTAATCGTCATTGATGAGTTAGCGGACTTAATGATGGTTGCTCCTGGTGATGTTGAGGAAGCGATTTGTCGTATTGCACAAAAAGCTCGTGCTTGTGGTATTCACTTATTAGTTGCGACGCAGCGTCCATCTGTAGACGTTATTACAGGTTTAATTAAATCAAACATTCCAACGCGTATTTCGTTTACGGTATCATCTCAAGTTGATTCGCGTACGATTATCGATATCGGGGGCGCGGAGAAATTACTTGGCCGTGGTGATATGCTATTTTTAGGAAACGGCACATCTAAACCAGTTCGTGTACAAGGTGTATACGTATCAGATGATGAGATTGAAAGAACCGTTGATCATGTGAAAAAGCAAATGAAGCCAAACTACTTATTTAAGCAAGAGGATTTATTAGCAAAATCAGAGCAGAGTGAGTCTGAAGATGAACTATTTTTTGATGCATGTCAATTTGTTGTAGAGCAAGGGGGAGCGTCCACATCTTCTGTACAGAGAAAATTCCGTATTGGTTATAATCGCGCGGCACGTCTAATTGAAGAGATGGAATCGCAAGGGATTATTTCTGAAGCAAGAGGAACGAAACCGAGAGATGTCCTTATTTCTGAGGATGAATTTGCCGCTATGCAGGAAACGAATGTATAGGAAACGGTTTTGCTGTATACTAAGAGAAAATGTTGGATAGTAAAGTAGGGAGTAAAGCGACATGAAAGAAATTGAATTAAAATTAAAAGGTGAAATAAATCGACTAACAAATAAAACATTTAAATTTGATGAACGTGTTGGAGAAGGCTGGTTCTCTGCCGTTTACTTTTTAAAAACTAGAGAAATCATTGAAGAATTTCGCCCGAAAAGTGTTGTAACAATGCAGTTTTTCCAAAAAGAACATTCAGTTCTTTGCGGAGCAGATGAGGTAATCGCATTGCTACAAACATTCGCCAAAAATCCTGAGGAATTAGAAATTCATTCTTTAAAGGATGGCGATAATATTAGTCCTTTTGAAACAGTTTTAACAATTCATGGTCCTTATGAATACTTCGGCTTTTTAGAAGGTGTAATTGATGGGATTTTAGCTCGTCGTACATCAGTTGCGACAAACGTATATAACGTTGTCCAAGCTGCACGTAGTGTAGATAAAGAAAAACCGGTTATTTTCATGGGAGATCGTGACGATCATTATACTCAACAAGCTGGTGACGGCTATGCGGCATACATCGGAGGTATGAGCGCACAAGCAACGCATGCAATGAATGAATGGTGGGGCAGAAGTGGTATGGGGACGATGCCTCACGCCTTAATTCAAATGTTTAATGGTGATGTTGTTGAAGCAGCAAAGGCATATCATAAAAAATTCCCAGAAGATGAATTAGTCGTACTAATTGATTATAACAATGATGTCATTACAGATGCACTTCGCGTAGCGCGTGAATTTGGATCAACATTAAAAGGTGTACGTGTCGATACGTCTCGTACAATGATTGATCAATACTTCATTCGTCACCCAGAAGTACTTGGAACATTCGATCCACGTGGTGTAAATCCATCACTTGTATTTGCACTTCGTAAGGCTCTTGATGAGGAAGGGTTCCAACATGTAGATATCGTTGTAACTGGTGGGTTTGATGAGAAGCGTATTCGTGAATTTGAAGCTCAAAATGTTCCTGTCGATATATACGGAGTAGGAAGTAGCTTATTAAAAATGAATATTGGTTTTACTGGTGATAACGTAGAATTAAATGGAAAACCAGAAGCAAAAGCTGGTCGTAAATACCGTCCAAATTCACGTCTAGAGCGTGTTCAATTAGAAACAAAAGAAGATATGTAAAAGCGAGAAAAACTGATAGGTGATTGACCCTATCAGTTTTTCTGTTATCATAGTATAACAGCTTGTTTTTTGCTATAATAAATGTGTTATGGACATAAAAGAAGTACGTACGAGTTTATCACTGATAAGTGAATATAAAAAGAAATTCACTGCATCAGAAATGTATGATGATTACCAAAATAAGAAAAGATTCATATACTGTCTTATAGATAGGCCGTTGTATTAGTTCGAAATGTTGGAGGTTCTTTAAGATGACAGTTTACCATTTTGTAGGAATTAAAGGAACAGGAATGAGTTCATTAGCGCAAATTCTTCATGACATGAAGCATACTGTTCAAGGGTCTGATTATGAAAAGCGTTTCTTTACACAAATAGCATTGGAAAAGCGTGGTATTTCCATCCTTCCTTTTGATAAAAATAATATTAAAGAAGGACAAGTGATTATCGCGGGAAACGCATTTCCTGATACGCATGAAGAAATCGTAGCAGCAAAAGAATTAAATATCCCAGTACATCGTTATCATCACTTCTTAGGTGACCTTATGAATCAGTACACAAGTGTTGCAGTAACTGGTGCACATGGAAAAACATCAACTACAGGTTTGTTAGCCCATGTAATGCAAGGTGCACACCCAACATCTTACCTTATTGGAGATGGAACTGGGCATGGGGTAGAAAATAGTAAGTATTTTGTATTTGAAGCTTGTGAGTATCGTCGTCATTTCTTGTCTTACTATCCAGACTATGCAATTATGACAAATATTGATTTCGATCATCCAGATTATTTTTCAGACATCAATGATGTATTTAATGCATTCCAAGAGATGGCATTGCAAGTGAAAAAAGGTATTATTGCATGTGGTGATGATGAAGAACTTCAAAAAATTCAAGCGAAAGTACCTGTTATTTTCTATGGATTTGGAGAAGATAATGATTTCCAAGCACGTAACATTCAAAAGAGAACTGATGGTACTATATTCGATGTATTCGTTCGTAATACGTATTATGACACGTTCAAAATTACAGGATACGGCGATCACAGCGTATTAAATGCATTAGCAGTTATCGCGCTTTGCCATTACGAAGACGTTGATGTAGAAGCGGTTAAACATCAACTAACAACATTTGAAGGTGTTAAACGTCGCTTTAATGAAAAACCGATGGGAGAGCAAGTTATCATTGATGATTATGCACACCATCCGACAGAAATTAATGCAACGATTGAAGCAGCTCGTCAAAAACATCCAGAGCGTGAAGTTGTCGCTGTATTCCAGCCACATACATTCTCACGTACAGAGAAATTTTTAGATGAGTTCGCAGAAAGCCTAAGTAAAGCTGACCAAGTATACTTATGTGATATTTTCGGATCAGCACGTGAAAATAAAGGTGAATTAACAATTGAAGATCTGCAAAAACGTATCGATGGCGCAGAGCTGATTACAGATACAACAACAGAGGTATTAAAGAAACATAAACACGGCGTTCTTATTTTCATGGGCGCAGGTGACATCCAAAAATTCGAAGCAGCTTACGTAAAAGAAGTTCAAGTTGCAGAGAAGTAAGAAAAAAGACGCATAGCTATGGCTGTGCGTCTTTTTTGTGCTGTTGTGGGTGTACAGCGTTGTCGAATCTAGTCGGTAAGTCGATATATTTCAAAAAACGTTGATATATTATGGTGCATTTCTTTAGTTTTAAATGTTAGAATAATAAGAAAAATAAAAAGGGGCTAAAAAACATGTTCACACTCCGAGTAGATGATGAAATCGAATTACAACTATTAGAAAAACATCATAAAGAGGAATTATATCAATTATTAGATCAAAACCGTAATCATTTAAGAAGATGGCTTCCTTGGGTGGATGGGACGAAATCTGCTGCTGCTTATGATGATATTTTTCCGATGTGGTTAAAGAAATTTGCAGAGGGAGACGGTTTTGAAAGTGGTATCCGCTACAAAGGAAAGCTCGTTGGGATGGTGGGCATTCATCCGGTGAGCTGGGGTAAGAAAGCTACGAGTCTTGGATATTATCTTGCAGAAGATGCTGGCGGAAAAGGTGTTATGACGCGAAGTGTGAAGACTGTGCTTCATTATGCATTTGAAAATTTAAAGCTGAATAAAATTGAAATCCGTTGCGGTGTTGAAAATGTGAAAAGCCGTGCGATCCCAGAACGCTTAGGCTTTAAGTTAGATGGAATTTTACGAGATGAAGAATGGTTGTATGACCATTTTCAGGATATTGCTGTTTATAGTTTACTAGCTTCAGAATGGAAAGAAATTCGATGAATGAGAAGATTTGTATCATTCCATATGAAAGTAAGTTTCAAGATGAAGTAATAGATCTCATTGTTCATATTCAGCAAAAAGAATACAATGTCCCAATTACGAAAGAAGAGCAGCCTGACTTACTAGAAATAGAAACGTTCTATCAAAGAGACAGCGGAAACTTTTGGTTAGCAACTTATGATGGGAAAGTAGTTGGAACGGTAGCTTTATTAGATATTGGGAAGCATCAAGTAGCGCTAAGAAAAATGTTCGTGAAGAAAGAGTTCCGCGGAAAAGAATGGGGCGCATCACATACGCTACTTCAAACGGCAATTTCTTGGGCGAAAGAAAAGAACTTGGAAGACATTTATTTAGGAACAACAGTTAAATTTCTAGCAGCACACCGTTTCTACGAAAAGAATGGTTTTCAAAGCGTGAGTATAGAAGAGTTGCCAAAAAGTTTTCCAGTGCTAGAGGTAGATAAGAAATTTTATAGGTATACTGTTTAAAAAGGTCATTCATAAATGGCCTTTTTTTATGAACTAAAATGGAAAACATGGTATAATTTGGTTAGGGGGTGCATGTATGGATTTTCCAATTCAAAGAAGTAAGTCAGCGGTAATTTTCGTTAGTCTCACATTAGCTTTTATGTTTGTGTATCCAATTGTCATGCTTTTCACAAATAAAGAGCAGTGGATGTCAGCGTTGATTGGAATGGGTTTATGCTTCATTGTAAATGTACCAATCGTTTGGGAAATATTTATTAAAAAACATAAGGTGGAAAATGGCGTATTAAAGTACGGTATTTTAAATGATGATGTTGTATTAAAAGATATAAGAATTGTTCGTCAAGTTGGGAAATCCCTTGAAATTACGACGAATGCATATAAAGTACATATGATTGCGATGCCGCAAGATATGACAAGTTTTTTGTCACTTGTTGAAAAAGAGAATCCACATGTGAAAATAGAAATGCCCGTAAAAGCCCGATTGGTGAGGGCTAATAATCAGTGGGGGATGAACAAAACCCCCCACTGATTAAAGTTTCACTTTATTTTGTTTGGAAATTTTGTTTGTGCTTGTTGGTTGCACTAGAGTATATATGAAATGGGATCTGCCCTTATATGTCCCAATATTAATAGGTACTATCGCAGTGACGCTTTTATTTTATTTTCATTTTCAGCAAACAAAAAGCGAGAAAAGTAGCTCTATATAAAGTAGGGGGATTAGAAATGAAAAAAATCTGTACGTTGTTTTTGTTTCTGCTAACCACATCTATTCTTTTAATAGGATGTAGTGCGAAGAAAGAAAAGTCTGATGTTAGCTTTGAAAAGGCACAAAAAATTGAAATAGAATCGCTTACTGATTTGAGTGATAAAAAAACAATTACCGATAAGAAAGAAATCACAAAGTTGTTTGAATCAATCAAAATGGATGAGTGGGAAATGGAATCGGCGCCTTTAGATACTCCGCAAGGGAAAACGTTTAAAATGTATCAAGAGGATACACCGAAATTATTGGATTCGAGTAAAGATAAAAAAGAGTTACATGAAATTGGTACTATGACAGTATATAAAGATGTCCCTTATGTTGAGGTTGAATTGAAAATTAATAAAATAAAAAATAAAAATAGTTTTAAAGTACCAGAAGATGTGGTTAAAAAATTATTAGAGTATTAATGAAAAAGCGCTCGGATAGAATTCCAAGCGCTTTTCATATTATTTTAAGTTCTCTGGGTTTAAAGCTTCTAGTTCAGTTACAACGAATCGTCCGTCTTTACGGATTAATACGTCGTCGAAGTAAATTTCACCGCCGCCGTATTCAGGGCGCTGAATGCATACTAAATCCCAGTGGATGTTAGAGTTGTTGCCGTTCCATGCATCGTCATAAGCTTGTCCAGGTGTGAAGTGGAAGCTACCATCGATTTTTTCATCGAATAGAATGTCTCCCATTGGATGTAAGATGTATGGGTTTACGCCGATTGCGAACTCACCAACGTAGCGTGCGCCTTCGTCTGTATCGAAGATTTTGTTAATGCGCTCTGAATCGTTTGCAGTTGCGTCAACGATTTGGCCATTCTCAAATTTAAGTTGCACATTTTCAAATGTATAGCCGTTGTAAGGTGATGGCGTGTTATAAGAAACTGTACCGTTAACAGAATCGCGAACTGGTGCAGAGTATACTTCACCATCTGGAATGTTTAAATGACCTGAGCATTTAATAGCTGGAATGTCTTTAATAGAGAATGTTAAGTCAGTTCCAGGGCCAGTTAAGCGAACCTTATCAGTTTTATTCATTAATGTAACAAGGCTATCCATTGCCTTATCCATTTTACCGTAATCTAAGTTACATACCTCGAAGTAGAAGTCTTCGAAAGCTTCTGTGCTCATTTTAGCAAGCTGCGCCATAGAAGCATTTGGGTAGCGAAGAACAACCCAGCGTGTTTTCGGAACACGGATGTCTCTATGAACCTTTTTACCAACTGTTTGGCCGTGAACTTTCATGCGCTCACTTGGAACGTCGGCTTGTTCGTTAATGTTATCGCCAGAGCGAAGACCAATGTAAGCATCCATATCTTTCATTACGCTCGCTTCATATGCAGCGATTTGTTCGAAATGTTCTTCAGTAGCACCCATTAATAAAGAGCGATCTACTTGATGATCTTTTAAAGAAACGAATGGGAAACCACCAGCTGCATATGCTTCTTTTACAAGTGCTGTTACAAGTTCTTTTTGTAAGCCAAAGTTTTCAATTAATACTTTCTCACCTTTTTGTAAGCGGATAGAGTAGTTAATTAAATTGTATGCTAACTTTTCAATACGTGGATCTTTCATATGTAAAGCCTCCCTGCTAATTATGTATCCTTTCCTATTGTAACCTACTTAGTGGAATTTGTTGAATGATTTATGTTAAAGTTAACGAATAAGTATGAAAATTCTAATGAAAAGATAGGGATTAGAACGAAACGGAAAATGATTGTATAATAAGAGAAAGTATGAAAAAGATAAAGGAAGTGATGAAATGCAAGTTCTTTTATATGTAAGTGCGGCTATTATTGCAGTTGCTTTCGCTGTATTAGTAGTGTATGTATGCAGAACGTTGTTATCGGTTCAGAAGACGTTAGAAAATGTTGCAAGTACGTTAGAAGGTTTAGAAAAGCAAATGCAGGGAATAAGCGTAGAGACGGAGCAATTATTACATAAGACAAATGCGTTAGCTGATGATATTCAACAGAAGTCACAGTCGCTAAATAAAGTAGTAGAAGGTGTAGATGGAATCGGAACGACGATCCACTCTTTAAATACGAAGCTTCGCAATGTATCAGAGTCTGTTACAGACGAAATTGAAAATAATGCAGATAAAGTGGCACAAGTTGTACAGTGGAGCAGCGCAGCAATTGAAGTATACAATCATTACCGTACTACGAGACAAGAGAAAAAGATTGAAAAAGAAGAGCGTAAACTTGAGAAAGCTGAGCAGAAGGCTGAAAAGAGAGAGAAGCGCTCTAGACTTCGCATGAGAGGTGAGTAATGATGAGTATGATGAAGATTGAAACAATTGAAGAACTTGAAGCGTTAGTAGAAAAGAACGAGCCTTACGTTCTTTTTAAACATAGTACGACATGCCCAATTAGTCACGGTGCATATACAGAGTTTCAAGCGTATTGCGGTGAAGAAAGAGAAGTGCCAGCATATTACTTATACGTACAAGATGCGAGAGATGTTTCGAACCATGTTGCAGAGCAGTACAGCATTAAGCATGAATCTCCGCAAGTGCTATACATAAAAGATGGAATGGTAGTATGGCATACATCGCATTGGAATATTAAAAAAGAAGCTTTAGAAGAGAATGTAAAATAGGGGGAGGCAAGCGAAGGGCTTGCTTCTTTTTTATTTTGTTGCCATATATTTAACGCATTATCCGAAAGAAGTCTCCTTCCTCAAGCGTGTGACAGACGATAGTCTAGCGGTAGGTGGGAGATGAATTTCGGTTTGGCGTAGCCGAAAATTTGGTTTTCCTATTTATTTCGGCTCTGATATAATCAGTTTTATAAGAGGCGAAATTTGGTATAATAATGAAAGTAGATAATAATCGTGTAGTGTTCAGGTTGTATTATCACCGTCATAGCTTATGGAAAATGAAGGCGAAAAGTGAGGTGAACTGATATGACAAAGCATAATAAGGCGTACAAATTTCGTCTGTATCCAACAGAAGAACAAGCCTATCTGATACGTAAAACTTTCGGGTGTGTACGCTTTGTGTATAATAAAATGCTGGCTGAACGGAAAGAAGTATACGAAAAGTACAAAGAGAACAAGGAAGAACTAAAGAAACAAAAATTCCCTACTCCTGCGAAATACAAAGCAGAGTATGAATGGTTGAAAGAAGTCGATTCATTAGCACTGGCCAACGCTCAAC
>NZ_JAFEMR010000090.1:0-227 GCF_016892495.1 Bacillus sp. RIT 809
GTTGTTCCTTCTACTTTTGTTTCGTAGTCTTTCACTTTTACTTCACTTACTGTGTACTTGAATTCATTTCCTTGTCCATCGTACTTTGGTAGATCTTTGAAGCTGAAAGTCCAGTTGCCTTCTTTATCAGCTGTATCAACTTTCACTTCTTTTGTTTGGAACTCTGTTCCATTTTGAAGCAATTGAACCGTAATACTTTCTGGGCGTGTTTTGAACTGGTTGTTGTA
>NZ_JAFEMR010000091.1:0-227 GCF_016892495.1 Bacillus sp. RIT 809
TGTGTTACCTTGCGCACCTTGAGGTCCAGTGGAACCAGTAGCACCTGTGCTACCTTGAACGCCTTGAGGTCCAGTGGAACCGGTAGCACCCGTGTTACCTTGAATACCTTGAGGTCCAGTAGCACCTGTGTTACCTTGCGCACCTTGAGGTCCAGTAGCACCCGTGTTACCTTGAACGCCTTGAGGTCCAGTAGCACCCGTGTTACCTTGCGCACCTTGAGGTCCAG
>NZ_JAFEMR010000092.1:0-212 GCF_016892495.1 Bacillus sp. RIT 809
ACATTCCCCAGTGTCTTTGAATAGCTTCCATCCCTAATTAAATTGACATAAATTGTCCCCTTCCTTGACCATCCTATATGTGATGGTCTTATTTTTTTGTTCTTTCTATCTTTTATTTGAAACTCCCTCTCTCTTTCACTCCATGTTCACATCTAGGTCACATCCACCTTTTATAGTATACGTATCGGAGCTATTCCTCCCTAATTTATAAG